>NZ_QEZG01000029.1:0-90558 GCF_003993495.1 Xanthomonas sp. BRIP62418 | reverse complement strand
CAAGTCGATCGCGTGTTCGTCGCCGACCGCGATCGCCTGGGATGCCAGCTTCGCCGCGATGGCCGACCCATCCGGCCGTGCGATTGCCGGCGTGCACGAGCAGGCGTTGGCGTCGTAACGCTGCTGCATCCCAAGTTGCAACTGCAGCGGCCGGCATGCGCGCACGCGCTGCCGGCCGCTGCTGCGCTCACTCGTGGCGCACGCAGTAGCCGTAGCGCTGCGGCTCGATATCCACACCGGCCACATCGGCCTGGTTGTTGCGCCACAGGTTCGGCTTGAAGTCGGCCGCAGTGCAGTTGGCAGCGCGGTCCACGCCGATGGTGTAGGTGAACGGCGTATTGGAGAAGCGGTTGTTCTCGAACACGTTGTCCTGGCTCATGCTGTTGTCCCAGCACAGGATTTCCGGCGTGCGATAGCGGATGGCGCAGGCCAGGAAGACGCCGGCGACCTTGTTGCCGTCGAACTGATTGTTGCTGAAGCGGTTGCGGCGCGCGTCGGACAGATAGATACCCTGGCTGCCGTTGCGCTCGAAGCGGTTGTTGCGGATCTCGCTGTCTTCCAGGTGTTCGGTGGTCAGGCCTGCGGCCACGTTGTCGTGGATGTAGTTGTTGACCATCGTGACCTTGGCGGTGCGGTTGAACGACACCCCGTCCCAGATCGCGCCGGAGACATCATTGTTTTCGATGGTGATCTCGCGCGTGTCGTACTCGCTCAGCAGGCAGGCGCTGCGGCACTTGTTGACCTGCAGGCCGGCCAAGCGAATCCCCTGGCCGGAACGCACGACCACCGCGCTATTGCTCAGGTACGGGCGCTCGGGCATGAATTCCTTGTCGCCGGTGCTGGCGACGATCTGCATGTCCTCGATGCTGACATTGCGGATCACGCCGGTAGGCTGCTGGTTTTCATAGTCGCCGACCACCAGCGCCGGTTGCTGCACGCCATCGGCCATGCGCAGCACCGTGGTCGGACCCGTGCCACGCAGGGTGAGATTGCCGCGGTGGATCGAGACCAAGCCATTGAGCGGAAATTCGCCTTTTTCCAGGCACAACACCGCACGCGTATCGCTTTGCGGAAGCTTGTCGATGGCTTTTTGCAGATCCTGCCCGGGGCGCACCTTGGCGGTGCAGGCCGCGACCGGCGCGTCCGGTGGGCCGGACTTGGCGGGCGGCGCTGCCGAGCAGGCAGTGGCAACGAGCAGGGGCAACAGGGCGGAAACGGAGCGGGCAAGCTGAGGCATGCGGATTCCGGTCAGTGGGGGGAAGAGGGCGATCGTGTGGAAACACGTTCCAGATCGCGACGGCCTCTAGTGTGTCCCACCGGACGTTAAAGTCTGGCTGATTCAGGCCGGCCTGATTCGGCGCAGGTTCATTGCACTGTCGTGGTCGAGGCCGCAATCGTGCATGCGGTGGCCGACGAACGTCACACTTGGGCAACGTCCGAGACCTGCACAGACGCATGCTCGCCCTGCTCAGAAATCGTAAGCCAGCTGCGCGTAGATGCGGCGCGGTTCGCCAGGAAAGTGGCCGGTGCGCTCAGTGAACCCGCTGACGGCGTAGACCTTGTCGAACAGGTTCTTGACGTTGACCTGCAGCTTCCAGGCATCCCATTGCGTCTGCCAGCTGATGTCGAAGATGGCATACGGCTTGACGCGCTGGCCTTCCAGGCTGACCCGCTCGCCCACGTAGTCGGCACCGAAGGCAATTGCCGAGTTCCAGGCCGGCAGGTCGTAGCGCGTCCACAGGCCGAAGGTGTTGCGCGGTGCATTGGCGAAGCGGTCGCCGGACGCGTTGGTGATGCCGTTGGTGCCCGCATCCAGCACGCGTGCATCGTTGTAGGCGTAGGTCAGGTTGAGCACCCAACGCTCGGTGAGGTCGGCCAGCAGATCCACTTCCAGGCCTTCGCTGCGCACCAGGCCGAGCGCGGCGAGTTGATTGACCCCAGCGACGATGCTGCCGTCGACCTGCACGATGTTGCTGCGTTCGATGCGATACAGCGCGGTGTTGAGCGTCAGCCCGCCGTCGTTGAGCGCGGTCTTCAGGCCCACTTCCCACTGCGTGCTTTGCTCGGGATCGAACGGCCCGCCGACGCTGCTGTCCTGATTGGCCGCATCCTGCGGCAGGAAGCCGCTGGCATAACTGGCGTACGCGTTGACGCCATCGCGCAGCACGAAGGTGCTGCCTACACGCCAGCTGAGATCGTTGCCTGTGACGCGCGAGCCGTCCAGCCGGTTGTCGTCCTTGAAGCCGTCCCAACGCAGTCCGGCCATCGCAAACCAGCGCGGCGTCAGCGTGAGTTCGTCCTGCAGATACGCGCCGTAGCGCTGGCTGCGCGTGCTGGTGGCGCGCCAGGGCAGGCTGTCCAGACCGTAGTCGTAAAAGCCGCTGCGCCCGTACACCGGGTTGAACAGATCGATACCCGGCACCGGCCCGCGCACGCGGCCGGTGTCGGCGGTGTTGGCGGTCTGCGCGCGGAAATCCGCATCCAGCCGATAGTAGTCCGCGCCCATCAGCAGCTTGTGCTCGATCGCGCCGATGCGGGTGCGGAACACGGCGTTGACGTTGCTGGAGATCGCATCGTTGTCGCGGAACTGGTTGCGCAACTGCCGCGTCATCCATTCGGCGGTGCCGTCGCCATCGCGGTCGATCAGGCCCATCGGCTCGTGATAGATCTGATGCTCGTCGTTCTTGAACCAGCGCAGCGCCATGTCCACGTCCCACGCATCCGACGGCGCAAAGCGGTACTGCGCGAATGCGACCTTGGCGCGCATGTCGAGGAAATCGGTGGGTTCGTTGTGGTTCCAGCGCCGGTCGGTAAGGAAGTTGCCGTCGTCATCCACCGGCACGCCACGCAGGCGATTGCCGCCCAGGTTCTGGGTGATGTCGGTGTACTGCAAGGTGAGCTCGCCGGTCTGGCCGATATCGAACGCCACCGACGCATCGCCGATCTGGCTCTGGCTATCGGTGTTGCGGCGAAAACCGTCCTCGCCATCGGCATAGGCGCCGATGCGGTAGCGAATGCGTCCGTCGTCGCGTGCCGGCCCGGTAGCTTCGAACGAGGCGGCTCCGAAGGATTGATTGCCCGCCTGCAGCTCCACCCGACGCGCGGCCTGATGGCCGGGCTTGCGGGTGACGTAATTGATGACGCCGCCGGGTTCGCCGCCACCGTACAGCGCACCGGCCGGACCCTTGAGCACTTCCACGCGTTCGATATTGAACAACTGCGGCACCGAGAAGCCGGCATACGGATCGCCGCGCAATCCGTCGTACAGCACGTTTTCCTGGCGGAATCCGCGCAGGGTGACGCCGGCATAGCTGAAGAAGCTGATGCCGCTGATGCTGCGATACAGGTCGGTGATCTGGCGTGCGGCCTGGTCGTCGATCAGTTCGCGCGGCAGTACCTGGACCGACTGCGGAACCAGCGACAACGGCGTGTCGGTGCGTGTGGCCACTGCGGCGTCGTCGGATTTGTACAGCGTCTGCGCACGGCCGACGACCTGGACGCCATCCAGGTCGGTGACGGTTGCCGAGGTGCTGCCGTTTTGTTGAGCGAAGGCGCGGGGCGAAGGCAGAGCGAAGGCGGCGGCGAGCGCGGTGACAAGGAGCGTGGGGCGCATTGGTCACTAATGGGAATGGTTATCAAATGCATCTTAGCATGTTGTGCTCGCTTGATTGCGCTGGTCGGCGGGTAGGCGTTGCGGCACAGTCTGCGGCGTGCGCGTGCGCGTGCGCGTGCGCATGCGCATGCGAGGTGCGAGGGTGCGAGACGCCGCATGGCATGCGAGGCGCGAGCTGCGGTCTGAGATCTGCGAGTACCGGGACGCGCAATGCCCCCGGTCGCACGGCGTGTGCCCGCACCCTCACCCGGACCCCTTTCCCGACGAGAGGGGTTCGCGGCTGTTCTACTCCCTCCCGGAGATGTGCTCGCGGCTGTCCTTCTCCCGTCCCGGAGAGGTGCTCGCGGCTGTCCTTCTCCCTTCCCGGAGAGGTGCTCGTGGCTGTCCTTCTCCCTCCGGGAGAAGGTGCCCGAAGGGCGGATGAGGGCCCGCGCGAAGCCTCGTGCCTACTTCGGCTGCAGTTGTAGCGTGTAGCGGGTAGCGGTCGGCAGGAAGGGGGTCGGCCGCCCGTGCACCCAATCCTCGTGTCCCGTGCCCCAGAACGGCGACAACGGATGTCCGCTCTGGCCGCCCGGCATGTGCACGATGCCGTCCTGCTCGTGGCCGGGCGACACCACCATGCGTTCGGAGGCGCCGAAGGCCGGGCCTTGCACGCGCGGCATGTCGCGATCGCCGGGCAGCTGGTCGGGCGGCATGCACAGCCAGCGCTTGGCAAGCGCAGGCAATGCCCGCGCGATCGGGTGACAGATGGCAGCGGTGTTGCGTTCGCCCCAGCTGCGTTCACTCACGGGGCTATCCGGCGAGGCGCCGTCCTGCGCAGCGAGCTCCGCCTGCGCGTTGCGTGCCGCTTCGGCAAGCAACTGGTCCCAGTTCGCATAGGTCGGCGGCAGCAGATGCGCCGGGCGTTGCTGCAGCAACGGCCAGACGATGCCTTCCAGTTGCGCGCGACGCGGCGGTAAAAAGTCCTTGCCAAGCGCGGCTTTTGCCGGGGCCAGCAGGCCGGCTTCCACTGCGTCGATGGTCATGTCGCGAAAGCCGCGCACGATGCGATAGCTGGCCGAGCGGGTGGAGGCGTGCCCGTCCCACTGCCGTGTGGCGGCTTCGATCTGCTGCAAGGCCGGGTCCTGGCTGTGTTCGACCACGCTGCGCAACAACTGCCACCAGCGCGTGAGCAGCACGGCGCGATCGTCGAGCTGGATGGCGAGCAGATCCAGTTCGTTGAAACGCTGCCTGGCGAACAAGTCGTCGCGGATTTGCTGCGCACGCGCGCCCAGGTCGTAGCCGGCATTGCCGAGCGTGGCCAATTGCTGCGCATCGACGACGCGGCTGTTGGCGGTCCAGAGCCGGTGCGAGGGGGGATCGATCAGCGCGGGGGCGGCGTCGCTGCGCACCGGCCAGGGCAGGCAGCCGGTCGGCGCGGGTGCCGAGGCCGTGGTGACCGCAGCCGACGGCAACGCCGCGTCCGCGTGCTGCGCCGAACCCGCCAGTTCGGCGATGCCGCTCGGGCCACACCCGGCATTGCGCACCGGGCGCGCGCCGATCAACCGCCAGGCGATGCGCCCGCTGCGATCGGCCAGCAACAGATTCTGTGCCGGAATGCCCGAACGATCCGCCACCGCAAAGGCGGCCTGCAGATCGGCCGCGGTGCTCATCTGCGCAAAGTCCAGGCGGATCGCGCCGGGCAGCTGTGCGGCCCAGCGCAGCGCCAGCACGCTGCCATCGGGGTTGTCGTGCAGGATCGGTCCCCACGCGCTCTCGCGGACCGCAAAACGCACCGGTGCGGCGCCGGCCACGCGAATCGTTTCGACATGGGTGGTGAGCGCCTGCGGATGGCCCGGCGTGGCCGGCGCAATCCGTGCAAAGTCGGCGGTGTCGATATAGCTGTTGGTGAAGGCCCAGGCCACATGCCCATTGCTGCCGACCACCACCGCCGGCAAACCGGGCAGGGTGAAGCCGGTGACATCCACCTTGCCGTCGGGCGCACTGGCGTCCGGGTAACGCAGGCGTGCACGGAACCAGATGTTGGGCGCGCGAAGGCCCAGGTGCATGTCGTCGGCGACGATGGCGCGGCCGTCGCTGGTGAGGCTGCCGTCCACGGCGAAGTTGTTGCTGCCCGGCGTCGGCGGCTCGGCGCCGGGCGCGGCGGCCGGATGCGGCAGGCGGCGCAGGTCCAGTGCGGCGGCGTCGGGCAGCACGGCATCGCCTTGCGCGGCGCCGAGCAGCGGGGCATCCCAGCTGGAACCTTGATGATCGAGCAAGGCCGCCAGCGCCGCCGGCACCACCGCGCGGATGCGTGCGGCTGCCAGTTCGGTCTGGTTGTCGTTGTCCTGCAGGTCGGCATACATCGCCATGCCGGTGAGGATGGAGTCGTCCAGCGTCCACGGCCGCGGCGTCTGCCGCAGCAACAGGTACGGCCACGGGCGCACGCGCAGGGCGGCCAGCCCGGCATTGACGCCCTCGGTATAGGCCTGCAGCGCCGCGCGCTGACTACCGGCGGCGATATCCAGGCTGGCCTGCACGCGGGCGCGCAGCCGGTGCACGCGATTGCGCTTGTCCAGGTCCAGCGCCGCGGCACCGAAGAGCTCGGACAACTCGCCGGCCGGTGCACGGCGCATCAGGTCCATCTCGAAGTAG
Organism: Xanthomonas sp. BRIP62418; assembly: GCF_003993495.1. Lineage (NCBI taxonomy): Bacteria > Pseudomonadati > Pseudomonadota > Gammaproteobacteria > Lysobacterales > Lysobacteraceae > Xanthomonas > Xanthomonas sp. BRIP62418. The sequence goes on along the minus strand of NZ_QEZG01000029.1, from coordinate 84,311 downwards.
CGCTCCTGCGCATGCACATAGCCGAGTGCGCGCATGGCATCGACCTGGCTGGCCGCATCGATGGTGACCACGCCACGCCGGTCGCGTTGCACGCTGACCGGTGCCGCCAGGCCCGTCAGTGCGCTGTTGCCGTCCAGCTGCGGCAGGCTGCCACGCATCAGCAGGTACACGGCCAACAGGGCCGCCACGGTCAATACCACGATTGCCAGCAGCAGCCGGCCCAGCCATTTGCGCATTGTTGTCGGGTCCTTGAGTTCGGTCACAGTGTGGCCGCCGGTCATGACCGTGGCGGGTCTGGCCGCAAGCGCAACTGAAAGTGATTCCGATTAGATCATTGCCCGGCGGGTTAGGGCACCATGCGCGCATTGCGTCGCTGGAGCACATCATGAAAGGCCATCCCGAAGTCGTCGACTACCTCAAACAGCTGCTGCGCGGCGAACTGGCGGCACGCGACCAGTATTTCCTGCACTCGCGCCGTTACGAGGACCAGGGCCTGATGGCGCTGTACGAGCGCATCAACCACGAAATGGAAGAGGAGACCGAGCACGCCGACGCGTTGCTGCGGCGCATCCTGTTCCTGGAAGGCGACCCGGACATGCGGCCGGCCGAGTTTGCGCCCGGCAAGACCGTGGTGGAAATGCTCGAGCGCGATCTGGTCGTGGAATACGAAGTACGCGCCAATCTCGCCGCCGGCATGAAGCTGTGCGAAGAGCACGGCGATTACGTCAGCCGCGACATCCTGCTCAAGCAGCTGCAGGACACCGAGGAAGACCACGCCTGGTGGCTGGAGCAGCAGCTCGGCCTGATCAAGCGCATCGGTCTGGAGCTGTATCAGACCTCGAAGATCGACAAGGGGCATGTCGCCGGCTGAGCCCGGTGACTGGCGCTGCGCAGCCGCCGAGCGGGCGCAGCGCAGGTATGCAGCCGCGGGTGCCGGGTTGTGCTGTGCATTGCCATTGCCGCGGTCTGGGTCGGCTGCCGGCTGTCTATTGCAGCATGCCGCCTGGCGCGTCACACCGTTCGGCAACATCGCTGCGTGGCGCAATGCCGCGCAGTTGGTGATCGGCTCGCAAGGCGCCGATCGTGCGGCGCATGCGGCGGCCGACTTCCGTGAATGCATGGTCCGGCTACGACGGAGCGTTTCCAGGGACAATCAGTTGCGCTGCAGGCGATACACGCCGGTCGACAGGGCAGTGACGCCATCGGCACGGAAGCGCGGCTCCTGGTCGAGGATGTCGCGGTGTTCCAGTTGCTGCACCTGCCATTGCGTGCCGAACAGGGCGTGCACCTCGGCAGCGTCCACCGAAAACGGCGGGCCGGCCTTTTCGGCCTGCGGATAGTCCAGGGTGATCAACAGGCCGCGGCATCCCGCAGGCAGCTGCGCGTACACGCTGTGCAGATAGCGTTGGCGCAGGCCGGCAGGCAGGGCGATCAACGCGGCGCGGTCGTAGACGGCGCTGCAATCGGCCAGCATGCCTGGCTCCAGTGCAAATGCGTCGCCGCAGATGATTTCGATCGGGCCGGCGATGAAGTGCTCGCCCACGCGGCTGGTGTGTCGCTGCGGTTGCAGGCCGGCGTCATCGAAGAAGTGCGTCACCGCCAGCGGCGACAGCTCCACACCGAGCACGCGATGCCCCTGGGCGGCCAACCAGTGCAGGTCCAGCGTCTTGCCGCACAACGGCACCAGTACGCGGGCAGCTGTCGGCAATTGCAAGGCCGGCCAATGTTTTTGCAGCAGCGGCATCACCTCGTCCTGATGGAAGCCGGTCTGACCGTTCTGCCAGCGTTGCAACCAGAATGCAGTGTCCATGATGGTGTCTTGCCGGTTTGCGTTGACGAGTGACGTGTTGTCGGAATGACGGTGGCACTGCAGATCGAAATGAGCCGCTCAGACCATACCGCACCACCGCGCGACATTTACTGCGCTTACCAGGCACACCGACCCTCTCGACTGGTCCTTGCCCGCCCAGCACCGCGGGACCTTACGCGGCATGGATGCCGCGTAAGAGCCTACAAGGACGTACTTGCAGCGTGTCCGGCGATGGTGGGCGGGCAAGGATCCTGCAGCCAAGCCGCAGATCAGCCGCTCCACAACCGACGCATCCGCATCGTTCGCTCAACCTCTCAAGGCGATGCAGAGCTTGAACCTCAGCGTAGCCTCGCCGTTGCAAACCAACCCGGCCGAGGGCGCGATGCCCTAAAGCCGGCAGCATCCAGCTGGCGGTAGTCTTGTGGGTCGCCCAAGACCGCATGGCCAACGCGCCATCGCGCGGCGCGTCAGCGCATCACCGTTGCACTCCAACCGGTCGACCTTCTGCCGCGCCTCAGTAAATCGAGGCAGCGGCAGCGTCGAACGCGCGCGTCGGTGAACAGCCGTTACTGCACTTCCAACCCATCCACCTTTTGCCAGCCACGCGGCAACAACGCCCCGCGACTCGCGCGCGCGCCCACATACACATCCAGGTCCTTGAACGACAGGCTCATGGTGCGCGCGCCGCTGCGCACCAGCAGCGTGTTGCCCGGTGCCACCGCCACCACCGCGACCACGCGCTCGGTGCCAAGCTTGGCCTTGGGGATGTCGATGATCTTGTTGCCTTTGCCCTTGTCCAGTTCGGGCACATCGCTGGCCGTCACCGCCAGCAGATTGCCGGCGCTGGTGACGGCCACGATGCGGTCGCTCTGCGGGTTGGTCACCTGCGCAGGCGTCAGCACGTGCGCGCCGGTGGTCAGGTTGAGCATCGCCTTGCCGGCCTTGTTGCGACCGGTGAGGTTTTCGAAGCGGGTGACGAAGCCGTAGCCATGCGAGGACGCCAGCACGAAGCGGGTGGCGTTGTCGGCACTGGCCATGACCTGGAATGCCGCGCCCGAGGCCGGCGAGAAACGGCCGGTCAACGGTTCGCCGTTGCCGCGTGCCGAGGGCAGGGTGTGCACCGCAGTCGAATAGGCGCGGCCTTCCGAATCCAGGAAGGCCACCTGATGCGTGCTGCGGCTGCGCACCGCCGCCAGCAGGCTGTCGCCTTCGCGATACGACATGCCGGCCGGATCGACCTCGTGGCCCTTGGCCGCGCGTACCCAGCCCTTTTCCGACAGCACCACGGTCATCGGTTCGCTGGCGACCATCTCGGTTTCATCGATCGCCTGGGCGGCGCCACGCTGCACCAGCGGCGAGCGACGCGCGTCGCCGAACTTCTTGGCGTCGGCGGTCAGTTCGTCCTTGATCAGCTTCTTCAGCTTGGTCTTGCTTTCCAGGATGGCCAGGATCTGTGCGCGTTCCTTGGCCAGTGCTTCCTGCTCGCCGCGGATCTTCATTTCTTCCAGGCGCGCCAGCTGGCGCAGCTTGGTTTCCAGGATGTATTCGGCCTGCTCTTCGCTGAGCGCGAAGCGGGCGATCAGGACCGGCTTGGGCTCGTCCTCGCTGCGGACGATACGGATCACTTCATCCAGGTTGAGGAAGGCGATCAACAAGCCTTCCAACAGGTGCAGGCGGCGCTCGACCTTCTGCAGGCGATGGTTGAGGCGGCGGGTGACGGTGTCGCTGCGGAAGGTCAGCCACTCGCTCAGCAACTGGCGCAGGTTCTTCACCTGCGGGCGGCCGTCCAGGCCGATCACGTTGAGGTTGACGCGGTAACTGCGCTCAAGATCGGTGGTGACGAACAGGTGGCCCATCAACTGTTCGGCGTCGACACGGTTGGAGCGCGGCACCAGCACCACCCGCACCGGGCTGGTGTGGTCGGACTCGTCGCGGATGTCTTCCAGCCACGGCAGCTTCTTGGCGCGCATCTGCTGGGCGATCTGCTCGATCACCTTGGACGGCGAGACCTGGTACGGCAGCGCGTCGATGACGATGTTGGCGTGTTCTTTCTTGTAGGTGGCACGTGCGCGCACGCTGCCGTGGCCGGTCTCGTAGATTGCGCGCAGGTCGGCCACCGGGGTGATGATTTCGGCGGTGGTCGGGTAGTCCGGGCCGAGCACGTGTTCGCACAATTCGGCAACCGTGGCATCGGGATTGTCGAGCAGGCGCAGCAGCGCGCTGACGATCTCGTTGAGGTTGTGCGGCGGCACATCGGTGGCCATGCCGACGGCAATGCCGGTGGTGCCGTTGAGCAACAGGTGCGGCAGGCGCGCCGGCAGCCAGGTCGGCTCCTCCAGCGTGCCGTCGAAGTTGGGCGCCCAATCGGTGGTGCCCTGGCTGATCTCGCCCAGCAGCACCTCGGCGATCGGGGTCAGCTTGGATTCGGTGTAACGCATCGCCGCGAACGACTTGGGGTCGTCGGTGGAGCCGAAGTTGCCCTGGCCCTCGATCAGCGGGTAACGGTAGGAGAACGGCTGCGCCATCAGCACCAGCGCTTCGTAGCAGGCGCTGTCGCCGTGCGGATGGTACTTACCGATCACATCGCCCACGGTGCGCGCGGATTTCTTCGGCTTGGCCGCGGCATTCAGGCCCAGCTCGCTCATCGCGAAGATGATGCGCCGCTGCACCGGCTTCAGGCCGTCACCCAGGAACGGCAGGGCGCGGTCGAGCACCACGTACATCGAATAGTCGAGATAGGCGCGTTCGGCGTACTCGCGCAGCGGCAGCTGCTCGAAGCCGTGGAAGGTGGGGCGGGTCAGATCGGTCATGTAAAGCCAGGTCCTACGAAAGAGGAGCCCGCGCCGTGGCGCGCGCTCGAAGAGCGCCGATTATCCGGATGCGGCGGGGGATGCCAAGCCGCGCGCATGCGTGCCGGCCAGATAACGCGTGGGTGGGGCGCCGAAATGGCGGTGAAACACACTGACGAAGGCGCTGGGGCTGCTGTATCCGAGCTGGTCGGCGACCTGAGCGACCGGGCTGCCCTGGCCGAGCCGCCGCAGTGCTTCCGCCAGCCGGGCCTGCTGCCGCCATTGCGCGAAACTCAACCCGGTCTCGCTGCGGAAATGCCGGCTCAGGCTGCGCGCCGACAGCCCGCCCCAGTCGGCCCAGGCGTCCAGCGGGCGCGGGTCGGCCGGCGTCTCCAGCAACTGCCGGGCGATGCGCAGCAGCCGGCGGTCGGCCGGCATCGGCAGGTGCAGGTGGTCGATCTGCACCTGCCGCAGTTCGTCCAGCAGCACCGCGGCCAGGCGTTGCCGCGCGGGGTCCAATGGCTGACCCAGGGGCCAGTCGGCTGCGCGCATGATCACCTCGCGGGCGAGTGCAGTCAGGCGGATCACCCCGCCTTGCGCGGGCAGCGCAGCGCAGGCATCCGGCCGGACCACCACGCCCCAGCCGCGCAGCGGCCCGGCCAGCTCCACGGTGTGCTGCTGCCCGGGCGGCATCCAGCCGGCACAGCCCGGCGGCAGCGACAGGGTTCCCTGCTCGGTATGCACCGTCAGCACGCCGTGCTCCACGTACATCAATTGCCCGCGGACATGGGCGTGCCGGACCGCCTCCGGCGCCCAAACCGCGCGCAGATCGGCCAGGAACGCGATCACCTCCGGTCCGTCGGCCCACTCGAAGCTGTCCCGCACACCGGGCGGCAGCGCATCGACCGTGGTTGGCGGGTTTTCGACAGTCATTGGCGCAATTGTATTACCAGGCCAGACATGTAGCCGCGTAAGGTGGCGATCCTTGCTGGCGGTTTAATCCCTTCCGGGATATTTGCTTTGACAAATATATTTTTCGGAAGAAAATAGCCCGCCATGAATGACCTCTCCACCACCTCGCCGTCGTTCGGGCTGCTGTTGCGCCAGGTGCGTGACGCGCTGATGCGCCAGCTCGATGCCGAAATGAAGGGCGAGCTGCCGGACTTCGGCTTCAGCCACTACGTCGGCCTGAAGATCCTGGCGGTGCGCTCGCCCTGCACGGCCAACGAGCTGGCGCTGGCGCTGGACCAGACCCCGAGCGCGGTCACCCGCCTGCTCGACAAGCTCGAAGCGCTCGGTGCGGTGCGACGCGAGCCGCATGCGCAGGACCGGCGTGCGCTGCAGATCGTCATGACCGAACAGGGCGTGGCGCTGTGGGAGCGCCTGAAGCTGCGCGGCGAACGCGCCATCGAGCATGGCCTGCGCGATCTGGCCCCGCCCGAGCGCGAGCAACTCACCTCTCTCCTCATCCGTGTCCGCGATGCACTCAACTCATGAACGCTGCTAGTTCCCCGATTCAGATGCTGCGCCTGCGGTCCACGCAGCTTGCGCGGCCGCTCGTCCTCACTGCGCTGACGCTGGCGCTGACCGCCTGCGCCAGCAGCCGCGGGCTTGCCCCGCAGGGCACCGTGCTGGAGCCGGGGGCGCTGCATGCCGAGCGCACCCTCGCCCAGGCCAACCTGAGCCCTGCCGCCTGGCCGACCAGCGACTGGTGGCGCGCCTTGGGCGATGCGCAATTGAATGCGCTGATTGCCGAAGGCCTGCAGCACAGCCCCAGCCTGGCCGCGGCCGACGCACGCCTGCGCCAGGCGCAGGCACGCATCGGTACCGCCCAGGCCGATCGCGGCCCCAGCCTGTCGGTCTCCGGCGGCTACACCGGCCTGCAGTTGCCCGAATCGATGGTGGGCGAGGAGCGCGGCGGCAGCTATGCCGGCAGCGCGCAGGTGGTGCTGGACTTCCGCTACGGCGTGGACCTGTGGGGCGGCAAGCGCGCCACCTGGGAAGCGGCGGTGGACCAGGCGCATGCGGCCGACGTGGATGCACAGGCGGCACGCCTGAACCTGTCGGCGGCGATTGCCGAGGCCTATGCGCAGCTCGACTATGCATGGCGCCTGCACGACGTGGCCAACGATGAATTGACCCGCGCGCAGAAGACCCTGGACCTCACCCGGCAACGCCGCAGCGCCGGCATCGACAGCGATCTGCAGGTGCGCCAGGCGCAGGCCCGCGTGCCGTCGGCGCAGCAGCAGCTGCAGTCGGCGCAGCAGCAGATCGACCAGGCGCGCAACGCGCTGGCTGCCCTGGTCGGGCAGGGCCCGGATCGCGGGCTGGAGATCGCGCGCCCGACGCTGGGCGCGGCCATCGCCGCGCAGTTGCCCAGCAACCTGCCCGCCGACCTGCTGGGCCGCCGTCCCGATGTGGTCGCCGCGCGCTGGCGCGTGGAGGCGGCCAATCAGGACATCGCCGCGGCCAAGACCCGCTTCTACCCCAGCTTCAACATCACTGCACTGGGCGGGGTGGTGAATCGCGACGTCGGCCAGTTGCTGGAAAGCGCCTCGGTACTCGGCGTGGTTGCGCCGGCGCTGAGCCTGCCGATCTTCGATGGCGGCAAGCTGCGCGCCAATCTGGCCGGCAGCGATGCGCAGTACGACCTGGCGGTGGCCGATTACAACCAGAAGGTGATCGACGCCCTGCGCGAGGTGGCCGACCAGATCAACGCGGTGCGTTCGCTGGAGCAGCGCACACGCGCGCAGGACGACGCGGTGCAGACCGTGTCGGCTGCCTTCGCGCTTGCCCAACAGCGCTACCACGCCGGCATCGGCAGCTATCTGGAAGTGCTCAGCGTGCAGGAGCAATTGCTCACCGCGCGCGAGCGCATGGCCAGCCTGCAATCGCAACAACTGTTGGCCTCGGTGAGGTTGCAGCGTGCCCTGGGCGGCGGATTCACGCCGGAACCTGCACGCGATACCGCACACGCCGAGACCACTTCCGCACAACCGAATTCCTGAGACAGCGACGATGAGCCAGACGACTCCAACTTCTTCCCAACCTGCGCCGGCCGCGCCCAGCAAGCGCCGCGCGGCGCTGCGCATCGTGGCCATTGTGGTGATCCTGGCGATCATCGGTCTTGTGGTGTGGTACTTCCTGGTCGGCCGCTGGCACGAAGACACCGACGACGCCTACGTGCAAGGCAACCAGGTGCAGATCACCCCGATGGTCGGCGGCACCGTGGTCAGCATCGGCGCCGAAGACGGCATGCGCGTGGAGCGCGGCCAGTTGCTGGTGCAGCTGGACCCGGCCGACACCGCGGTCGCGTTGCAGCAGGCCGAGGCCAATCTGGCCAAGACCGTGCGCCAGGTGCGTGGTCTGTACCGCAGCGTGGAAGGCGCACAGGCCGACCTGTCTTCGCGCGAGGTGTCCCTGCGCAGCGCACGTGCCGACTTCGCGCGCCGCAAGGATCTGGCCGCCAGCGGCGCGATCTCCAGCGAAGAACTGGCGCATGCCCGCGAAGAGCTGGCCGCTGCCGAAGCGGCGGTGAGCGGTTCGCGCGAGAGCTTCGAACGCAACCGCGCGCTGGTGGACGATAGCGCGGTGGCCAACCAGCCCGACGTGCAGACCGCCGCCGCGCAGCTGCGCCAGGCCTATCTCAACCATGCCCGCACCGGGGTGATTGCGCCGGTGTCCGGCTACGTGGCACGCCGTTCGGCGCAGCTGGGCCAGCGCGTGCAGCCCGGCAGCGTGCTGATGGCGGTGGTGCCGCTGGAACAGGTGTGGGTGGAAGCGAACTTCAAGGAAACCCAGCTCAAGCACATGCGCCTGGGCCAGGAAGTGGAACTGCATTCGGATCTGTACGGCGGCGGCGTGAACTACACCGGCCGCATCGAGAGCCTGGGCCTGGGCACCGGCAGCGCGTTCTCGCTGTTGCCGGCGCAAAACGCCAGCGGCAACTGGATCAAGATCGTGCAGCGCGTGCCGGTGCGCATCGCGGTGGATGCCAAGCAACTGGCCGGCAATCCGCTGCGCATCGGCTTGTCGATGAAGGTCGACGTCAACCTGCACGACCAGCAGGGCAGCGTGCTGCCGACCAAGTTCGCCAATGGCGCGGTGTTCTCCACCGACGTGTATGCGCAGCAGTTGCAGGCCGCCGACGCGGACATCCAACGCATCATCCAGGACAACCTGCCTGCGCAGGCTGCGTCCAAGGCGGGCTGAGCCAGCATGTCCTCGCAAGCTCCCACCGCGCCAGGCGGTCCCTCGGCACCTGCGCCCGCCGCCGGCTTTCGCCCGGCGAGCGTGGCGCTGTGCACCGTGGGCCTGGCGATGGCCTCGTTCATGCAGGTGCTGGACACCACCATCGCCAACGTGTCGTTGCCGACCATCGCCGGCAATCTCGGCGCCAGCTCGCAGCAGGCCACCTGGGTCATCACCTCGTTCGCGGTCAGCACCGCGATCGCCCTGCCGCTGACCGGCTGGCTGAGCCGCCGCTTCGGCGAGACCAAGCTGTTCGTGTGGTCGACGCTGGCCTTCACCATTGCCTCGTTGCTGTGCGGCCTGGCCCAGAGCATGGGCATGCTGGTGGTGTCGCGTGCGCTGCAGGGGTTTGTTGCCGGGCCGATGTACCCGATCACCCAGAGCCTGCTGGTGTCGATCTACCCGCGCGAAAAACGCGGGCAGGCGCTCGCCCTGCTGGCAATGATCACCGTGGTGGCGCCGATCGCCGGGCCGATCCTGGGCGGCTGGATCACCGACAACTACAGCTGGGAATGGATCTTCCTGATCAACGTGCCGCTGGGCATCATCGCCAGCAGCATCGTCGGCTCGCAGCTGCGGCATCGTCCCGAGCAGCTGGAAAAACCGCGCATGGACTACATCGGCCTGATCCTGCTGGTGGTCGGCGTCGGCGCATTGCAGCTGGTGCTGGACCTGGGCAATGACGAGGACTGGTTCTCCTCCGACAAGATCGTGGTGCTGGCCTGCGTTGCCGCGGTAGCGCTGGTGGTGTTCGTGATCTGGGAACTCACCGACAAGGACCCCATCGTCGATCTCAAGCTGTTCCGGCACCGCAACTTCCGCGCCGGCACGCTGGCGATGGTGGTGGCGTATGCGGCGTTTTTCAGCGTGAGCCTGCTGATCCCGCAATGGCTGCAACGCGACATGGGCTACACCGCGATCTGGGCCGGCCTTGCCACCGCGCCGATCGGCATCCTGCCGGTGTTGATGACGCCGTTCGTGGGCAAGTACGCGCTGCGGTTTGACCTGCGCATGCTCGCCACCGTTGCCTTCATCTTCCTGTCGTTCACCAGCTTCCTGCGCTCCAACTTCAACCTGCAGGTGGACTTCGGCCATGTGGCCACGGTCCAGTTGGTGATGGGCGTGGGCGTGGCCCTGTTCTTCATGCCGGTGCTGCAGATTCTGCTCTCGGACCTGGACGGGCGCGAGATCGCGGCAGGGTCAGGCCTGGCCACCTTCCTGCGCACCCTGGGCGGCAGCTTCGCCGCATCGTTGACCACCTATCTGTGGGCACGCCGCACCCAGGTGCACCATGCGCACATCACCGAACACATCTCGGTGTACACCCCGGGCATGCAGGAGCAGGTCACCGCGATGGGGCAGGGCGACCTGCAACGCGGCGCGGCCTCGCTCAACAACATGATCAATCACCAGGCCTCGCAGATGGGCTTCAACGACATCTTCTACCTGCTTGGCTGGACCTTCCTGGCGATCATCTTCTTCCTGTGGCTGGCCAAGCCGCCGTTCGGTGCAGGTGCCGGTGGCGCAGCGGCGGCTGGCGGGCACTAGGCGCCGGCTGACAAGGCGCTTGGCCGCTCTGAAGTTGGCCAAGACAACGACTTCATGCCGGTCTAGTGCAGAGCGGGTGATCTGCGACTTGGCTGCAGGGCCCTTGCCCGCCCACCATCGCGGGACACGCCGCAAGTACGTCCGTGTAGGCTCTTACGCGGCATCCATGCCGCGTAAGGTCCCGCGACGGTGGGCGGGCAAGAGCCAGTCGGGATGGTCGGTTGCGTAGCGCTTTGCAAAGCAACCAACGAACCGTTTGGGGCGGAGAGGGTGTCGCGGCCTCGACCGACGCAGTCTCAGTGCAGATGCTGCGATTCGTGTGTTCGCGCTCAACGTGTTGCTGTTTCCGGCGTCCCGCAATGCGCTGGACAGCCTTGCCGAGGCGTATGAGGCAAGCGGAGATCTCGCCCGTTCGAGCGCCATCCGGCAGCGCATCAAGGGCATGCCCGCCCCGCCAGGGAAACAATGATCCGACCGAGGGCGTGAGGCCTCAGCTGTTTGTTACTGGTTGCAGCTTGACTGCGCGGTTTGGTGGTGCGTCGCCGTTGTCAGACTTCTGTTCGGCATGCTCGGCGTCATGGCGCGGCGTGTCGTCCTGCAGGGGCGCGAGCAGTTGCAGCCGCTTGCCCTGGTAGCGGAACTCAAGCGCGTCCTGTAACTGACGCAGTGCTTGCACCTGGGTGCACAGCGCGTTGGCGTTGGCCTCGATGGTGAACGCCTGGGCGTCCAGCCTTGCATCCAGTTGGCCCTCCATCTGTTGGGCGCGTTTGTCGATTCCGTCCGAACGCCCGGTGACGATCTGCCAGAGCATGTGGCGCGCGATGCTGCCCTTGAACTGCTCGGCTTCGTGTTCGACGTAATTTGCGAAGTTGCCGCCGAAGGCCTTCTGCTCCCAACGCCCCTTGCCCAGGGTGCCGTCGACATACGCGCGTGCGCGTTTGCGCAGCCGTTCGATCTTGCGGGCGTTGAGCGCACTGCCTGTCATGACCTCGATGACACCGCCGAGTGCGTCTTAACTGAGGTCGATTACCTGATGTGCAATGCCGGCAACCTGCGGCATCAGTGCGCGGGTGCGCTGTTCCATCTCCCAGAGGCGTCGTACATCGGCCGTGCTGGTCTGCTGCAGCTTGTGGTCGATGCTCAGTTCGCCGCCGTGGAAGAAAATTTCGCGTGGCCAATCGCTGTTGCGGTAAAGCCAGATGCCGCCGCTGTCGGCGAGCACGTTGAATGGTGTGCCGAGACCGCATTGCTGCGAAGACACCTGCGCGCGATGGCGCGGGGCATCCTGTTTGTCGGTCTGCTGTGCCTGTGCATGCAGACTGGCAACGGCCGGCAGCAGGGCAAGCCAGAGGAGGATGCGCATGGGGCGTGCTGCCGTCGTGGAGGCGTCGAACATGGTCGCGACAGCCGCAACACGTGGTCGCGTGTCGAAAGTCACGCGCGGCGCACGCTTGCAGCGCAGCCGATCGGCATGCGCGCCACCGCCGACAGCCCATCGTCCCATCGCATGGCCCAGACGCAAAAAACCCCGCCTGCGCGGGGTTTTTTGCGATCTACCGTGAGTCGTGGTGCCCAGGAGAGGACTCGAACCTCCACGAAGTTGCCCCCGCTAGCACCTGAAGCTAGTGCGTCTACCAATTCCGCCACCTGGGCGACTCAGGAGGCGAATTGTGCAAGTTACGCGCGACGCTGTCAACGCATCTGGCACAAATTCTTCGTGGTGGCGGGTGCCTGCCGGCGACGGGAGAAAACGGCGCGGCAGACACGCGCACTGCATGCCCGCCGCGGCACGCGATCACGGCAGCTGCGCCGCCTGCAAGGTGACCTCGGCACTCTGCACCGGTTCGCCTGCCGAATGCGCCAGCTGCACGCGATAGGTGCCGGCGGCAATCGTCCAGTGGCGTGCCTTGGCATCGAAGTCGGCCAGCGTCTTGGGTTCGGCGATCACCTGCACGTTGCGCTTTTCGCCCGGCTTGAGCGTGAGCTTCTGCCAGCCGATCAGGCGCAGCGGGGTGGCGTGGCCGTCGGGCAGGGTGACGTAGAGCTGCGGCACGGCGGCGCCTTCGCGCGGGCCGATGTTTTCCACCTCGAAGTTCGCCGTGAGCTGGCTGCCGTTGGCGTCCACGCGCAGCCCGCCCATGCGGAACTGGGTGTACGACAGGCCATGGCCAAACGGGTAGCGCGGGGTCAGCTTGCGCGCGGCGAACCATTTGTAGCCGACGTTGGCGCCTTCGATGGCGTAGTCGATCGTGTCTTCGCCCGGCTTGGCCGGCTTGAAGCCCAGGCCCGGAATCGACGGGCGCGGCAGCTGCGATTCGTCCACCGGCCAGGTCACCGGCAGATGGCCGGAAGGATTGACCTTGCCGGTCAGCAGGTTGGCGATCGCCTCCCCGCCGCCGATGCCCGGATACCACGCCTGCAGCACCGCCGGCACGCGCTCGGCCCAGGGCATGCGCACCGGACCGTTGGTTTCCAGCACCACGGTGGTCTTGGGGTTGGCCCTGGCCACCGCCTCGATCAAGGCGTCCTGGTTGTCGGGCAATTGCATGTCCGGCAGGTCCACCGATTCGGCCGACCATTGGGTGGCGAACACGATCGCCACATCGCCGGCCTTGGCCGCACGTGCCGCGGCAGCGCGGTCCTTGCCGTCGACATAATCGATCTGCACGTTCGGCAACGCGGCGCGCAGTGCCTGCAGCGGCGAGGACGGATGGATGATCACCGGGCCCGGCCAGGTGGTCGGGGTGATGCCGGGCACGGCGTTGCCGCCGTTGATGGTGTAGTCCACCCGCGAGGAACCGCCACCGGACATCACGCCCTTGTCGGCGTAGCCACCGATCACCGCGATGCGGCGCACGTCCGTGGACAGCGGCAAGGTGGCCTGCTCGTTACGCAGCAGCACGCTGCCTTCTTCGGCGACATGCTGCGCCGACAGCAGCCCGGCCTTGCCATCGATCGGCTGGCGCTGGGTCGGATGATCGAACGCGCCATGCGCGAACAGGCTGCGCAGCACGCGCTTGACCATGTCGTCGAAACGCGCGCGGGGCACCACGCCGGCCGACACCGCCATGCGCAACGGCGCGTCGAAGAACACCGCCGCATCGAACACTTCGCCGGCCGATTGCTGATCCAGTCCGGCCAGGGCCGCCTTGGAGCCGCTGTGCACGCCACCCCAGTCGGACATCACATAGCCGGGGTATTTCCATTCCTGCTTGAGCACCTGGTTGAGCAGGTAATCGTGCTCGCAGCCGTAGATGCCGTTGATCTTGTTGTAGGAGCACATCACCGAGGCGGGGTCGCCGATCTTCAGCGCAATCTCGAACGCCAGCAGATCCGATTCGTGCATCGCCTGCTCGCCGATCTCCGCGCTATGGAAATTGCGGCGCGTCTCCATGTCGTTGAGCGCGTAGTGCTTCATCGTCGACAGCACGTGCTCGCTCTGCACGCCGCGGATCGACTCGCCCACCATGGTGCCGGCCAGCAGCGGGTCTTCGCCGGCATATTCGAAATTGCGCCCGTTGCGCGGGTCGCGCTGCAGGTTGACGCTGCCGGCCAGCAGCACATTGAAGCCCTGCTGCCAGGATTCGCGGCCCATGGTCTTGCCGCCGGCATACGCCAGCTGCGGATTCCAGCTCGATGCCGTGGACGGGCCGGACGGCATCGCGGTGGCGAAGTCGCCCTTGCGGATGCCGCCGGGATTGGTCACGCCCACGCCCGCATCGGCCAGTTGCTGCGCCGGGACGCCCAGGCGCGGGATGCCGGGGACATAGCCGGCCGAACCCAGTGCGCCTTCGGGCTTGGGAATCTTGTCGGTGCCCAGGCCGAAGTAGCTGCGCAGCATCTGGAATTTTTCGTCGTCGCTCATCTGCGCGAGCAGGCGGTCGGCACGCTGGTCCGCGGTCAGGGCGGTGTCCATCCACGGCTGCGCTGCAGCGGCGGTCTGTGCGCCGAGCGGGGCGGCAAACGCGACGCTGGCGCCAACGGCGATGGCGAGCGCGAGACGGCGTGGTCGGGAATTTGTAAACGGTTTCATATCGGAGTGTGGCACGAGTGGTCCTTGTGGTGCGGTTGCAATCAGGGGAGGGCAGCGCACTGCCCGTGTTCGAAGGGCGCGCGTGCGCGCCGAGGTGTTGGCCGGAATCGGTGCCGCGTCAGAACTGCGTCTGCGCGGTGCGTAACACCGGATACAGGCGGTAGCGCTCGTCCCAGGAGGCATGCAGGCGAGCGAAGAATTCCAGGCGTGCCTTCGGGTCGGCCGCGAAGGCCGCGTCGCTGGCCAGGCGCTGTTCGAATTGCGCCTTCACTGCCGGGTCGCGTTCGAGCATGGCGTGCGCGACCTCTTCGGCCACGTAATCCTCCATGTATTCCTTGCGCTCGAATGCGGTGTTGAACTGGCCCCATTGCAGCAGCGAATCCGGCGCCTGCGGTTCCAGCATTGCCATCACCAGGCGCGACCTGGGCTGGGCGATCGGCACGAACAAGGAGCCGGCCGGCACGGTGCGGGTGTCGTCGCGCCACTGCCCGGTGATTGCCAGGTTCTGGTGGCCTTCGTTGGAGCGCGCGGCAAACGTGGCGGTGTCGGCACGGAAGCTCTGTACCGGATGGGTGCCGGCGGTGGCGATGGTGTCGAAGGCGATGCCGTGCAGGCGCAGTTTCTCCGCCACCAGGGCCGCTTGCGCGGCAGGCACCAGGTAGCCGCCGCGTGGCGCATCGACCACCACGTCGGGCTTGATCTGGTCGCGTAACGGCACCTTCCACACCTGTGGCCTGGTCTCGTCGTAGCGCGTCATCAACGCCCCGGAAATCGGCGAGGGCGTGCGCGTGTAGGCGTAGCCACGGAAGGCCACGGTGCGTGCGGCCGGGCCGGCAGCGAAGCTCAACGGCTCCATCTCGCCAGCCAATTTGGTTGCACGCTGATCGGCCGCCAGTGCATCGGCGCGCCATCTGGCACCGTTGCGCGCGGCCTGCTGCAGCACCGACACGATCGCGTTGCGGGTGACGCGCACACGTACCGGGTAGGTCTTCCACGAATGCGTTTCCACCAGCATGCCGAAGCGGTTGCGCAGCAGGAAATAGCCATGCGAAAAACGCGGCGGCGACACGTCGTCGGCAAAGCCTGAGGTCGGGTCGTCCTCGTGCACGAACGAGGGGTAATACGGCAGCGGCAGCGAGCCCTGCTTGGCCAGGTCGGCAATCACCGCATCGCGCCAGCGCGTGCCGTCGCGTTGCAGCGTGGCATCGCCGGCGTGCACGGGCTCCACCTGCACCGACACGTCGTGTTCGAACTTGGCGCCATCGGTGACGTGCAGGTCCACATACATCAGCGGATCCCATTGCTGCACCAGCCGCAGCATCGCCTGCATTTCCGGTGCGTCGGCCTTGAGGTAGTCGCGATTGAGGTTGAGGTTCTGCGCGGTGGTGCGCCAGCCCATCTGTTCGGGGCCGCGCTGATTGGGCCGGTTCCAGGCGCCGAAGCGCTCGTGCCCGTCGACGTTGAACACCGGCACGAACACCCAGACCAGTTTGTCGAGCACGCCTTTGCCGATCTTGCCGTCCAGCAATTCGCGCAGGGCCAGAAACCCCGCGTCCTTGCCGTCGATCTCGCCGGCATGGATGCCGCCTTGCACCAGCACCACCGGCAACGTGCGTTGCGCAGCGCTGCCTGCATCCAGTGCCCCGCTGGTGGAGACAACCAGCGCCTTCATCGGCCGGCCTTCCGGGGTGGCGCCGAATTCGATGCAGCGCACCGCCTGCGGGTAGCGCTGTGCAAAGGCATCGCAGAGTGCGATGACTTCGTCGTAGCGTCCGGTTTGCGCGAACCCGCTGCGCTCGGCCTGGGTGGTCAACGGTTCGGCGGCCAGTGCGGCGGGGCAGGTGGTCAGCAGCAGCAGGCTCAGGGCCAGGCGGGTGAAGCGGGGCATCCAGCGGTCCAGTGTTCCAGGAAAACGTTTGCAATGTAGCCGAGCCGGCGCAGCAGGCCAATCTGCACTGCGTCATGACTTGCGTGTGATCGGCGTGGTTGCGGTGTATCGACGGCGGGGACGGCACGCCTGGGCCGAGTCACTGGCCAGGTGTGCCGCAACGGCAGCCACCCGCCCGCCGGGTCCGCAATCAACGCCTGCCAGGCGCGGCGCTCGACGCATGCAGCGGCGCGCCCGTGGCCTTATCCCATGGTCGCGATGGCGGCCAACCGGCAGCCGCCGGTACGATAGCGCGTGTTTTTTCGCTCGACCGGACTGCCCTTGACCACTTCCACCTTGCCGGGCCCCACTGCCGGTGCGCGGCTGCCGCGCCAGATTCCCTTCATCATCGGCAACGAAGCCTGCGAGCGTTTCAGCTTCTACGGGATGCGCAACATCCTGGTGCAGTTCCTGATCACCTCGCTGCTGTTGCAGGAAGTCAGCGGGCCCGGCCGTGAGGCCGAGGCCAAGCACATCCTGCACAGTTTCATGATCGGGGTGTTTTTCTTCCCGCTACTCGGCGGTTGGCTGGCCGATCGCTTCTTCGGCAAGTACAACACCATCCTGTGGTTCAGCCTGGTGTATTGCGCCGGCCATGCCTGCCTGGCGCTGTTCGAAGGCAGCCGCAGCGGATTCTTTGTCGGGCTGGGCTTGATCGCGCTGGGTGCGGGCGGCATCAAGCCGCTGGTGGCCTCGTTCATGGGCGACCAGTTCGACCAGTCCAACAAGCACCTGGCCAAGGTGGTGTTCGACGGCTTCTACTGGATCATCAACTTCGGCTCGTTGTTTGCCTCCTTGTTGATCCCGCTGGCGCTGAAGCATCTCGGCCCGGCGTGGGCGTTCGGCATTCCCGGCATCCTGATGTTCGTGGCCACGCTGGTGTTCTGGCTGGGCCGCAGGCGCTATGTGCGGGTGCCGTTGCCGCCGAAGGATCCGCACGGCTTCGGTACGGTGGTGCGCACTGCATTGCTGGCCCAGGCATCGGGGCAGGGCCGTCCGGGCCTGATGCTGGCAATCGTCTCGGTGCTGCTGGCGCTGGCCTGCGTCGCGCTGGTCGACCAGCTCGGCATCGTCATCTGCCTGTGCATGGCGCTGGTGCTGTTGCTGGCCGGTATCGGTGGCGGTACCTGGTGGCAGCTGGAGCGTGCGCGTGGCATTCATCCCGATACCGCGGTCGAAGGGGTGCGCGCGCTGCTGCGGGTGCTGGTGATCTTCGCGCTGGTGACGCCGTTCTTCTCGCTGTTCGACCAGAAGGCCTCCACCTGGGTGCTGCAGGGGCGCGTGATGACGATGCCGGCCTGGTTCACCGCCTCGCAGATGCAGGCGCTCAATCCGCTGCTGGTGATGCTGCTGATCCCGTTCAACAATCTGGTGCTGTATCCGCTGCTGCGGCGTGGCGGCTGGGAGCCGACTGCGCTGCGTCGCATGACCTGCGGCATCGCCTTCGGCGGCCTGGCCTGGATCGCGGTCGGCGCCATCCAGATCAGCATGGACGGCGGCGAGCCGATGCATATCGCCTGGCAGATCCTGCCCTATGCGCTGCTGACCTTCGGCGAGGTGCTGGTGTCGGCCACCGGGATCGAGTTCGCCTACAGCCAGGCACCGCCGTCGATGAAGGGCGTGGTGATGAGCTTCTGGTACCTGACCACCACGGTGGGCAATCTATGGGTGCTGCTGTCGAACGTGGCGGTACGCAATGCGACGGTGACCTCCCACATCGCCGATACTGGACTCAGTGAGGCGGCATTTCTGATGTTCTTCTTCGCGGCCTTCGCGTTTCTGGCGGCACTGGCCTTCGGCCTGTACGCGCGCCGGTATCGCATGGTCGACAATTACCGTTCTGCCTGAGGTCCGCATGATTACCCTGATCCTGATCGCCGTCACCGGCATCGTCTCGTGGATGGCGTTCAACAACCGCAAGCTGGCCGACCGGCTGGTGCTGTGGCCGCCGGCGCTGGACAAGCACAAGCAGTACGACCGCCTGGTCACCTACGGCTTCATCCATGCCGACCTGGGCCACCTGGTCTTCAACATGATCACGCTGTTCTTCTTCGGCCGGGTGATCGAAAACGTGATGACCCAGCTGACCGGCAGCGTGCTGACCTATCCGCTGTTCTATCTGGCGGCGCTGGTGGTCTCGATCCTGCCCAGCTATCTGAAGAACCAGAACAACCCGAACTATCTCAGCCTGGGCGCCTCCGGCGCGGTGTCGGCGGTGTTGTTCGCCTTCATCCTGCTGCAGCCGTGGACCATCATCCTGGTGCTGTTCATTCCGGCGCCGGCGATCATCTACGCGGTGTTCTACGTCGGCTACAGCCTGTGGATGGACCGCCGCGGCGGCGACCGCATCAACCACAGCGCGCACCTGGCCGGTGCCGCGTTCGGCGTGATGTTCATGCTGATCATGGAGCCGCGCGTGCTGCAGGTATTCCTGGAGCAGCTGTCCAACCCGCGTTTCGGCTGATAGCGGCGGGCACGCGCGCCGCTGGCCGCAGGCGGGCATGCGCGGTAGGTCGAAGTGGTGGCAATAGCGGGTCGCCTTGGGCGACCGGGCCAGGACCAGCGCCAACGCGCGATGGGTCCTGGCGAGTGATGCGATGCCGGCTCAGGCCGCGTCGCGCTTCTGCCCGTTACCGACGCTGCTGGTGGGCACCGCGCCGTAGGCCTGCTGCAGGCGCTGGTACACCGTGTCGTTGAGCTGCGCGAAGTCGGGGTTGTGGGTGTCGCCCTTGATGGCGAACTGGAACAAGCCTTCCAGCAACGAGCTATCGCTGTCTGCGCTGTGTCCTGCCGAATCGTTGTGCATGCGGTGACTCCTCGTAGGTAAGGCGAAGGCCTTGGCAGGTCGTACCGCCCCCAGTGGCAACGGGCGCCTTCGGCTGAGCTATCGGCGCGGCGCGAGCGAACTTAAGTGCCTGCTCGGCAGGCTGCGCGGGCAGTCACGGCATCGATTCATTTTCACGCAGGCGCGGCGCCGCGCTGGTCACACTGATCGTCATCGTCACTGCCTCGTGCAGACCACCATGGAGGCAGCGAAAGTGCAGGCAGATCACGATTCCGCGCAGCAGCTTTTCAGCGTAGACACCGATGGACAACGCGCCGAGCTGGCGTACCGTCTGGAAGGCGAGCGCATGACCATCACCCACACGCAGGTGCCGGACGCGATCGCCGGCCGCGGCATTGCCGCAGCGCTGGTCGAGGCAGCATTGGCCCATGCACGGCAGCGGGGCTACACGGTCGTGCCTGCCTGCAGCTACGCCGAGGCGTATATCCGGCGGCACCAACAGTTTCAGGATCTGCTGGCCTGAGCGGCGGCGGCGAGTCTTTGCAGATGTATCGAAGGGAGCAGGCGGGAATGGGGCGGTTGTCAGGAGTGAATGCAGTCCGGGGCTTGCTGATGCTGGCGGTGCTGGCAGGCTGTAGCCAGCGCGCGCCGACGACGGCCGAATCGGCAGAGCCGGCCGCCGAGGCGAGCGTTGCGACGGCACCGCCGGCAGAGCCGGTGCTTGTGCAAAGCGGACCGCTGGAAGACGTGATCGAGCACGCGCCCGCCTATATGGTGGGTATCAGTTATCCGCGCGGGCTGGACGCATTTCCCGAACTGAGCGCGCTGATCCGCAGCTATGCGCAGGCAGCGCGTGCCGAACTCATGCAGGCGGTGTCCGGGCTCGGCAACGACAAGCCGGCTGCGCCCTACGAATTGTCGCTGGCGTTCGAGACCGTGTTGCAGACCCCGGACCTGATCGTCGTGTCCGCCGACGGCAGCCGCTACACCGGTGGTGCGCATGGCGAACCGCTGGTGGCGCGCTTCGTCTGGCTGGTCAAGGAGCGCAGGCAATTGACCGCGCAGGCCCTGATTCCGGACCCGGCAGGCTGGGAAGCGATCGGGCGCGAGGTCGCCGTGCAGTTGCACAACGCCGCCGCCCAACGCGTGGAAGCCGAGCGTGTGCCGGTCGAAGAGCAGGCCGCGCAGGTGGCCTCGGCCGATCGCATGATTGCCGAAGGCACTGCGGCGCAGGTCGACAACTTTGCCCAGTTCGTGCCGGTGCTCAATGCTGCCGGGCAGATCACCGCGCTTCGGTTCGTGTTTCCGCCGTATCAGGTGGGGCCGTACTCGGATGGCACGCAGACGGCCGAGGTCGCTGCCTCGACGTTGTTGGCGTGGGTCGCGCCGGAATATGTACATCTCTTCGCACGCTGAGGTGTCACCCGGCAGACGATGTGATTGAATGGCTTGGCCATTCAGTAATGTAATCAAACGGGTGATATGAGTAGTTTCGATCCAACCGCACGTCGCGTGGACCACACCTGTGTGCGCTATCCGGCGTTTCCGCGGGAACCGGCCGTCCTGGTGAGGCTGATCAAGCATCTCTACAAGCGGCTGCACACGCAAGGGTGTGTGCGGTTGAAGCCCTATGGCATCAGCCCGCCGGAGTACGAGATTCTGATGATGCTCTACGGCACCCCGGAGCAGGCGATCACGCCCACCGAGGTGGCCGAGGCTGCCAGCGAGAAGCCGGCCAACATCACCCGCCTCACCGATCAGTTGTGCGAGAAGGGATTGATCGCGCGGGGCAGCAGTCCGGATGATCGACGCAAGATCATGCTGACCTTGCAGCCTGCGGGGTTGGCGTTGATCAACAGTCTGCTGCCCGATGCCTGCACGCTGCTCAATGCAGAGACGTCCGGCATCAGCGATGCCGAGCAGGTGCGGCTGGAAAAGCTGTTGAGGAAACTGCTCGACGGCGTGGATTCGGTCGAGCTCTGAGCGCGCCGTTTGCGCTGACTGCAGCAGGTCTTCTGATGGCGACCAACAAAAACGCCGCCCGGATCGCTCCGGGCGGCGTCTTCATTTCACTGCAGTGCGATTACGGCTTGGACTGCGGCGCTTCCGGTGTGGCGCCATCGCCACCTTGCGCGCTCAGGCCGCGCTTCTCGAGCAGCGGCTCGATCTGCGGTGCATGGCCGGCAAAGTTCTGGAACAGCTCCATCGCATCGACGCTGCCGCCGCGCGAGAGCAGGGTCTGACGAAAGCGGTCGCCGTTGGCGCGGCTCAACCCGCCGTGCTGCTTGAACCACTGCTGGGTGTTGGCGTCGAGCACTTCCGACCAGATGTAGGCGTAGTAGCCGGCCGCGTAACCGCCCATGATGTGGCTGAAATACGGGGTCTTGTAGCGTGGCGGCACCGGCGCGTAGGCGATGCCGTCCTGCTGCAGGGCCTTGGCTTCGAAGGCCATCACGCCGGCGGCGTCGGGCACCTGGCTGGCGCTGATCTGGTGCCAGTTCTGATCGAGCATGGCCGCACCCAGGTACTCGGTGGTGGCAAAGCCCTGGTTGAACTTGGACGCGGCAATCACCTTGTCCAGCAAGGCCTGCGGCATCGGCGTGCCGTTCTGGTAATGCTTGGCGTAGTTCTTCAGGATCGACGGCTCGTCGGCCCACATCTCGTTGACCTGCGAGGGGAACTCGACGAAGTCGCGCGGCACGCTGGTGCCGGAGAAATACGGGTATTTGACGTCCGAGAACATGCCGTGCAGCGCATGGCCGAACTCATGGAACATGGTGGTCACTTCATCCCAGGTCAGCAGCGTCGGCTGGCCGGCCGGCGGCTTGGGGATGTTGAGGTGGTTGGCGACCACCGGCTTGAAACCGGTCAGCGCCGACTGCGACACGTAGGAGTTCATCCAGGCGCCGCCGCGCTTGGATTCGCGTGCGTACATGTCGGCGATGAAGATCGCCAGCTGCTTGCCGTCGGCGTCGAACACGTCATAGACGGTGATGTCGTCGCGGTAGGTCGGCAGGTCGGTGCGCTGCTTGAAGGTCAGGCCATATTCCTGGTTGGCCGCGTAGAACACGCCGTTTTCCAGCACGTTCTTCAGCTCGAAGTACGGCTTGAGCTGGGATTCGTCGAAGTTGTACTTGGCCTGGCGCACCTTCTCGCTGTAGTAGGCCCAGTCCCAGGCTTCGAGCTTGAAGCTCGGCTTGCGTGCGGCCTTCTGTTCCTTGTCGATCATCGCCTGCAGGTCGGCCGCCTCGCGCTTGGCGTTGGCCACCGCCGCCGGTGCCAGCTTGCCCAGCATCGCGTTGACCGCTTCGGGCGTCTTGGCGGTCTGGTTTTCCAGCGAATAGGCCGCGTAGGTCGGGAAGCCGAGCAGCTTGGCCTTGTCGGCGCGCAGCTTCATGATGCGCGACACCAGCGCGGTGTTGTCGTACTGGCCGCCGTGGCTGCCACGCGAGACCGAGGCGTCGTAGATCTTCTTGCGCAGTTCGCGATTCTTCAACTGTGTCAGCGGCGGCTGGCCGGTGGTGTTGAGCAGCGCGATCACGTACTTGCCGTCGAGCTTGCGCGCCTTGGCGGCTTCGGCGGCGGCGGCGATCTGTTCCTCGGACAAGCCGTCGAGCTGCTTGACGTCATCGACGACGACGGCAGCGGCATTGACTTCGGCCAGCACGTTCTGGCTGAAGGTGGTGCCCAGGTTGGCCAGCTCGGCATTCATCGCCTTGAGCGTGGTCTTGTCGGCATCGGAGAGCTTGGCGCCGTCGCGGACGAAATCGCTGTAGTACTTCTCGACCAGGCGCACGCCTTGCGCGTCCAGGCCCAGCTGGCTGCGTTGGTCGTACAGCGTCTGGATGCGCGCGAACAGCTTGCCGTTGAGCGAGATCGCGTCACGGTGCGCGGCGAACTTCGCCGAGTAGTCGGCCTGCAGTTTCTTGCGCGCGTCGTTGGTGTCGGCACCGACCAGGTTGAAGAACACCGTGGTGGCGCGATCGAGCGTGGCGCCGCTTTTTTCCAGCGCGATGAGCGTGTTGTCGAAGCTCGGCTTGGCTTTCTGGTTGGCGATCTTGTCCACTTCCTTCAACTGCTCGGCCATGCCGGCGTCGAAGGCGGGTGCGAAGTCGCTGTCGGTGATCTTGTCGAACTGCGGGTAGTGCAGCGGCAGCGTGCTGTCTGCGAAGAACGGATTGGCGTGGGTGGCGGCCTGCGTGGTGGCAGGTGCGGCGATGCTGTAGGACGGCATGGCAAGTCCCAGGGAAGCGGCCAGGGCAAAGGCGAGACGGGTGGTCAAGAGGGTTGCTCCAAAGTGCGAACCGCCGAGGCTACCCCAGCCGGGCCGGACAGGCGTGTGACAAAAGGCATGGCTGCAAGGTCCTCGCCTTGCCATCAGGCGGGCGCGAGCGGTGCGCGCCTTGCGGGCCCAGGACCGCTGACGCCGTGCGTGCGCCGCCGCCGGACGGGCGCTGCCGATACGCGCTGCGGCATGTTTTTCATCTGGCTGCATGCCGGCTGCCCGGCGAGCTGCCGATCTGCCGATCTGCCCGCCTGGCCGATGCTGGCCGCTAACGCGCCGTGCCAGCGGCCGGCCACGGTCGGGATCATCGGGTAGGGCCAGGTGGCTGCGGCAACGGGTCCGTCGAAAACCGCCTTTTTCCCCGACTGACACGCTTGCGATCGCGATGCCGCGCTGCGGGCCGTTGCGTTACGCTGCCCTGCTTGCACACAGCGGGGCGGCCATGAGCGACATCTCCACGTTTGAATTCACCGACCTGGACGGTCGTACACAGTCGATGCGCGATTACGCCGGCAAGGTGGTGCTGGTGGTCAATGTCGCGTCGAAATGCGGCTTTACCCCGCAATACGCAGGCCTGCAGGCGCTGTGGCGGCGCTATCGCGAGCGTGGGCTGGTGGTGATCGGGTTTCCCTGCGACCAGTTCGGTCACCAGGAGCCGGGCGATGCCGCGCAGATCCGCCAGTTCTGCTCGCTCGATTATGCTGTGGATTTTCCGTTGGCCGAGAAGGTCGAGGTCAACGGCAGCGGCGCGCATCCGCTGTGGCGGTGGCTCAAGCACGAACAGCGTGGCGTGTTGGGATTGGAAGCGATCAAGTGGAACTTCACCAAATTCCTGATCGGTCGCGATGGCACGGTGCTGGAGCGTTACGCACCGACCACCAAGCCGGACGCTCTGGCAACGGACATCGAACGCGCGCTGGGCAAGGCGCTGGAACCGTAGGAGCGCACCCGGGCGCGACGAAGCGTTACCGGGAATGCCTCGTCGCGCCCGGGTGCGCTCCTACGACAGCGGATTTCGCCGAGGCGTGATGTGAGACGCCGCATTGCGCTGGCGTTTCACGCCGGTCGCGTCATTTCTCGACGAAGGCGCGCTCGAACACGTAATGGCCCGGCGTGCCGATGCGTGGCGAGGTCTGGAAGCCACGCGCGTCCAGCAGGGTGCGCAGGTCGGCCAGCATCTGCGGGCTGCCGCAGATCATGAAGCGGTCGTTGGCCGGATCCAGCGGCGGCAAGCCCAGCGTGTGCTGCATGCGGCCATCGGCCATCAGTTCGGTCAGGCGGCCCTGATTGGCGAACGCCTCGCGCGTCACCGCCGGGTAATACAGCAACTTCTCGCGCAGCAGGTCGCCGAGGAATTCGTGCTGCGGCAGTTCGCGCTCGAAGTAGTCGCGGTAGGCCAGATCCTGCACGAAGCGCACGCCCTGGGTCAGGATCACCTTGTCGAAACGCTCGTAGGTTTCCGGATCCTTGATCACCGACAACCACGGCGCCAGGCCGGTGCCGGTGCCCAGCAGGTACAGATTGCGGCCCGGGTGCAGGTCGCTGATCAGCAGCGTGCCGGTGGGCTTCTTGCCGACCAGCACCTTGTCGCCGGGCTGGATGTGCTGCAGCCGCGAGGTCAGCGGGCCATCCGGCACCTTGATGCTGAAGAACTCCAGATGTTCTTCCCAATTGGCACTGGCGATCGAGTACGCCCGCAGCAGCGGGCGGGTTTCAGTCTCCAGGCCGATCATCACGAACTGCCCGTTCTCGAAGCGGAAACCGGCATCGCGGGTGGTGGTGAAGCTGAAGTAGGCATCGGTCCAGTGGCGGACCTCAAGCACCGTTTCGGCGCCGAAAGCGGAAGACATACCGGTAAGTGTCGTGGGAAGAGTACCGGCCAATTCTACCTCAAGCCGGCCAAATGAGATGAACTCTCATTTGGATGGCCGGGATTCGGGAGTCGGGATTGGGGATTCGCTAGAGCAGATCCTGGGTTCTGGAGTCATAGGGGCTTGCGGATGAACCGGCAGCTCTTACCAATCCCCAATCCCCAATCCCGACTCCCCAATCCCCAGCCTCACCGATACCCCGCCGCCTGCAACTCGAACAGTTCCGCATAGCGCCCGCCCTGCGCCATCAGCTCGGCGTGGGTGCCGTTGGCCTCGATGCGGCCGGCGGCCAGCACCAGGATGCGGTCGGCCATGCGCACGCTGGAGAAGCGGTGCGAGATCAGCACCGCGGTGCGGTTGTCCGACAGCTCCTTGAAGCGCTGGAACACCTCGAACTCGCTGCGCGCATCCAGTGCGGCGGTTGGTTCGTCCAGGATCATCAGCTGCGCATCGCGCATGTAGGCGCGCGCGATGGCGATCTTCTGCCACTGCCCGCCGGACAGGTCCACGCTGTTCTTGAAACGGCGCCCGACCAACTGGTCGTAGCCATCGGGCAGGCTGTCGATCAGCTCGCCGGCCATCGCACGCTGCGCAGCGGCGCGGATGCGCGGCGCATCGTCCATCGCATCGACCTGGCCGACGCCGATGTTCTCGCCCACGCTCAGGTGATAGCGCACGAAGTCCTGGAAGATCACGCCCAGGTTGGCGCGCACATCGTCAAGGTCGTAATCGCGCAGGTCCTGGCCATCGAGCAGGATGCGGCCTTCGTCCGGGTCGTACAGCCGCGCCAGCAGCTTGACCAGGGTGGTCTTGCCGGCGCCGTTTTCGCCGACCAGCGCCAGCACTTCGCCGGCGCGTAGTTCGAAATCCAGATGCCGCACCGTCCACTGCTCGGCATCCGGGTAGCGGAAGCCCACGTCCTCGAACACGAAGCCCTGGCGGATCGGGCGCGGCACCGGCAGCGCATTCGGGCGCGAGCGGATCTCCGGCACGATGTTGAAGAACGAATACAGATCGTCCAGATACAAGGCCTGGCCGGCGACTTGCGAAAACCCGATCAGCAGGCCTTCCAGCAACTGGCGCAGGCGCAGGAAACTGCCGGCCAGGAAGGTCAGGTCACCGATGCTGAAATCGCCGCGCACCGTGCGCCAGGCGATGTAGCCATAGGCCATGTAGTAGCCCAGCGTGCCCAGTGCAGCCAGCAACGCGCCCCACAACGCACGCTTGCGCGCCAGTGCGCGGTTGGCCTGGAAGAACTTGTCGGCCAGCCGGCGATAGCGCGTGATCAGGAACCGGTGCAGGTTGAGGATCTTGACTTCCTTGGCGGTCTCGACGCTGGCGCCGACCTGGCGCAGGTAGTCGAGCTGGCGCCGCTCCGGCGTCCACTGGAAGTTGAGCGAATAGCCCAATGCGTTGAAATGCGCCTCGCCGATGAAGGCCGGGATCAGGGCGATCGCCAGCAGCAGGATCAACCACGGCGCATACACCACCAGGCCCACCGCCAGGCTGACCACGGTGATGGCGTCCTGCACCTGGCCGAACAGCTGGCTCATCAGGTTCATGCGGTTCATGGTCTGGCGCCGCGCGCGATCCAGCTTGTCCTGCCGGTCGGGGTCTTCGAAATCCTCCAGATCCAGCTGTGCGGCGTGTTCCATCAGGCGCACGCTGGCGGCGTTGTTGAACAGTTCCGACAGCAATGCATCGGCATAGCCGACCAGCCGGCCGAGCAGGTCCGACCCGATCGCCAGGGCCAGTTCCAGCGCCAGCAATTCCAGCAGCCGGTTCAGGCGCCCGCTGCCCAGCGCCTGGGCCAGCGAGTCGAAGGCCGGTGGTTGGCCGACCAGGTGGATCGCCTCGTCGATGATCAGTTTGCCGATATACAACGAGGCCACCGGCATCAACGCGCGCAGCACGCGCAGGCCGATGCTGCTGGCGCTCAGCCAGCGGCTGGTCTGCCAGATCTGGCGCAGGAACGGGGGCAGGTTGCGCAGCGCATCCAGGCGCTCGCGCAGGGTGGGGCCGGGACGGGGAACGGTGGGCGCGGCGGCGCCGGAACGGGAAGCTGACATCGCATCAGTGTGCAGCGCTTTGCGTGGGCGCGGGGTGTTGGAGCGCAGCAGTGCGCATTGCTGCAGTGGCGCGCGATCGCTGCTGCGGCGCTGGCTGCAGGCTTGCACGGCAACGCGATCGGTGTCTGGCGGCGCGCCCGTGCCGCGGGCCGACCCTGCGCGCTCGATGGCCCGATCAATCGCCTCGATTGACGCAACGCCCGGACGCGCCGGAAGTTTCGACTAAAATGGCCGGATTGCCCCCGCCAGCCGTAGAGCCAGCCGTGACCTCGATCAAGCAGGAAGACCTCATCCAGTCCGTCGCCGACGCGTTGCAGTACATCAGCTACTACCACCCGGTCGATTACATCAGGAACCTGTCCGCTGCCTACGAGCGCGAAGAGTCGCCGGCGGCCAAGGACGCCATCGCGCAGATCCTGATCAACTCGCGCATGTGCGCCGAAGGCCACCGCCCGATCTGCCAGGACACCGGCATCGTCACCGTGTTCCTCGAGATCGGCATGAACGTGCGCTGGGACGACGCCACGATGGGCGTGGAGGACATGGTCAACGAAGGCGTGCGCCGCGCCTACAACCACCCCGACAACAAGCTGCGCGCCAGCGTGCTGGCCGACCCGGCCGGCAAGCGCACCAACACCCGCGACAACACCCCGGCAGTGGTCAACACCAAGATCGTGCCCGGCCACCATGTCGAGGTGATCGTCGCGGCCAAGGGCGGCGGCTCGGAGGCCAAGAGCAAGTTCGCCATGCTCAACCCGTCCGACTCCATCGTCGACTGGGTGCTCAAGACCGTGCCGACCATGGGCGCGGGCTGGTGCCCGCCGGGCATGCTCGGCATCGGCATCGGCGGCACTGCGGAAAAGGCCATGCTGCTGGCCAAGGAAGCGCTGATGGAGCCGATCGACATCGTCGACCTGCAGGCGCGCGGCGCCTCCAACCGCGCCGAGGAACTGCGGCTTGAACTGTACGAAAAGGTCAACGCGCTCGGCATCGGCGCGCAGGGCCTGGGCGGCCTGACCACGGTGCTGGACATCAAGGTCAAGGATTACCCGACCCACGCCGCCAACCTGCCGGTGGCGTTGATCCCCAACTGCGCGGCCACCCGCCATGCGCACTTCACCCTGGACGGCAGCGGCCCGGTGATGCTGGATCCGCCGTCGCTGGAGGACTGGCCCAAGCTCACCTACAACCCGACCAATGCGCGCCGGGTCAACCTGGACACCATCACCCGCGAGGACGTGGCCAGCTTCAAGCCGGGCGAAGTGGTGCTGCTCAACGGCAAGCTGCTGACCGGCCGCGACGCCGCGCACAAGCGCATGATCGACATGCTCAACCGCGGCGAAACCTTGCCGGTCGACTTCACCAACCGCTTCATCTACTACGTCGGCCCGGTCGATCCGGTGCGCGACGAAGTGGTCGGCCCGGCCGGCCCGACCACCGCCACGCGCATGGACAAGTTCACCCGCCAGATGCTCGAGCAGACCGGCCTGCTGGGCATGGTCGGCAAGTCCGAGCGCGGCGATGCCGCCATCGATGCGATCCGCGACAACAAGGCCGTCTACCTGATGGCGGTCGGCGGCTCGGCTTATCTGGTCTCCAAGGCGATCAAGGCCGCACGCGTGCTGGCCTTCGAAGATCTGGGCATGGAGGCGATCTACGAATTCGAGGTCAAGGACATGCCGGTGACGGTGGCGGTGGATGCCACCGGCGAGTCGGTGCACAAGACCGGCCCGCGCCAGTGGCAATCGCGCATCGGCAAGATTCCGGTGGTGGTGGAGTAAGTAAACCTGGAACGGCGACGCACGTGCACTGCGTCGCCGTTTTCGGTTTGGGCGCTGCGCGTGCCTGCTGTTCGCACGCGGTGCCTGGGTCCTGGAAAAAACGCCTGCATGCGTGTCTCACGTCGGTGGCGGACGGCCCAGCAGGAACGGGCTATGCTCGGGGCCTACATGCCGGCACCCCAGGAGAACAGGAATGCTCCGTCTCATCTGCCTTGCCGTCCTGGTGTGTGCGCCAGCCTGCCGCTGGCAGCGCAACAAAGGACCCCGCCCACCGTGCTGTTTCCGTCCGGCAACTATGCGCCGCACCCCGCCGCGCCAGTACCGTTTGCCGAGAAAAAGCCGCTCAAGCCCAGCGACACCGCAACGCGCTTCGACGGCCCCTCGGCGATGGAGCGCTGCATAGCGCAGTGCAACCGCCGCGCCGCGCAGTGCGCCGCCGACCGGCCCAGCGAAAGCAGCTGCCGCATGGCGGTGGCACCACGCGGAAAGAGCTGCGACGCCACCCAGAATCCGGCGCAGCGGGCCAATTGCATGGCCCAGGTGTTCGATTGCACCCAGCAGAGCGATGTCAATCGCTGTGAACCGCACAAGCTCGCCTGCTTGCGTTCCTGTACCAACTAGTCCTGCACCAACTACGAGGGAGTCTGCATGACCACGACGCTGTACCACGCCCCCAGCACTGCCGCACTGGTCGTGCATTGGCTGCTGATCGAACTCGATGTGCCGCACGTGCTGCATCCGCTGGATTTCGAGCGCGCCGAGCAGAAATCCCCCGCGTATCTCGCACTCAACCCGGCCGGCGTGGTGCCGACGCTGGTGCTGGATGGGCAGGTGCTGACCGAGGCGGCGGCCATCGTGCTGCACCTGGCCGACCTGCATCCGCAGGCTGGCTTGGCACCGCCGCCGGGGACGCCGGCACGGGCGGCGTACTACCGGTGGATGTTCTTCTGCGCCAACACCTTGCAGCCGGCCTACCGGGCCTGGTTCTATCCGGACGAGCCGGCCGGCGCCGCGCATGCCGATGCCGTGCAGGCCCAGGCACGCGCCAGGCTCGAAGCGGCCTGGGCCCAGGTCGACGCGCACCTGCAGGCCGATGGTCCGCATCTGTTGGGCCAGACCCTGTCCGCGGCCGATTTCATGCTGACCATGCTGATGCGTTGGTCGCGCAACATGCCCCGGCCCAGCGACACCTGGCCGGCCCTGCAGGCGCATGCGCAGCGAATGAAAGTCCGCCCGGCATTTCAGGAAACCTATCGCCGCGAGGGCCTGACGGACTGGACCTGAACCCGGGGGCGCGGGTTGCGAAATCGTGTCGACATAAGCCCGCGCCGGGCCATGGTGCCGCGCCTGGCCCGGTGTACGATCGCGAGACAACCAGAGAGCAGGGGCTCGTCCATGTCGCATTCCGCATCCCGTCGAAAACTGCTGCAATGCGCCTGTTGTGCGCCGATTGCCGCCGCCGCCGCGTCATTGCCGTTTGCCGCGGGCGCGGCGCCGTCGAAGAAGACCGATCTCAATGCCGAGCAGGCCTTGCAGATCCTGCGTGACGGCAATGCCGCGTTCGTGGAAAACCGCCCCAAAAAGGTTATTTCCGACAGCAAGCGCCGTCTGGAACTGGCGCTGGGGCAGACCCCGTTCGTGATCCTGGTGTCGTGCTCGGATTCGCGGGTACCGCCGGAGTTGCTGTTCGGGCGTGGCCTGGGCGAGATGTTCATCGTCCGCAATGCCGGCAATACCGTCGACACCACCGCGTTGGGATCGATCGAATACGCGGTCAGCCAGCTCGGCGTGCCGCTGGTGGTGGTGATGGGCCACGAAAGCTGTGGCGCGGTTGCTGCGGCGGTGTCGGTGGTGGAGCAGAACGCCTTCTTCCCCGGTGCGATCGGCGCGATGATCGAGCCCATCGTCCCGGCCGTGCTGACCGCCAAGAGCAAGGGCGGCGACGACCTGCTGGCGGCCTCGGTCAAGGCCAACGTCAAGCGCACCGTGGACCGCCTGCGGGGCGCGTCCGAACCGGCGCTGCTCGAACCGCTGCGTGCAGGCAATGTCCGCGTGGTCGGTGCGTACTACACCTTGAAAGATGGCAAGGTCGATTTCTTCGACGTCTGATCGCCGCCAACACCGCGTCATCCAGCAAAGCCGTTTTTCATGAACACGGCGCAGCACGGTCTGCTGCGCTGTTGTCTACCCGCAATCGCATAAGTAAAAAGCCGGCATGCGCGCATGCCGGCTTTTCAATGAGTCTGGACGTTGCTCACTGCAGCAACGCGACCTGCTTAGAACCACTCCAGCAACGACACGCCCAGGCCGATGTAGGTGGCCTTGTGGTTGTAGTCGATCAGGCTTTCGCCGTAGCCGTCGAACACCTGCACGTGACCGCGCAGCAGGTTGGTGATCGGGAAGCCGTAATCCAGCTGCACCGAGGCGTGCGAGCGGTCGCCGCCGCGTAGCGAATGCCGCGCGATCAACGCCACTTCGTGCCCGTCCTTGTTGTAGACCAGTGTGGCATCGCCACGGCCCATGTAATCCTCGATATCGGGATTGTTGTCATCGGCACGGTCTTCCTTGATGCGGAACCACGGGCGCAACGTCAGCGCCCAGTTCTCGCGATCCAGGCCGATGTTGAGGATGACCCGGTTCCAGGAGCGCGACAGCGGATCTTCGCGGCCATTGGACATGTGGTTGATGCTGATGCCGCTCATGCGGCCCTTCCAGCCGAACAGGCTGTAGTTGTTGCGGAACACCAGCATCGCTTCCGGCTCGTAATTGGTTTCGCGGAACGGGCGCGAGGCATCGCTGTTGTAGGCCTGCCAGCGCGAGCTCTGGGTGTAGCCCATCCAGATGTCGCCGTTGTCGCCGAACAGATCCTCGACCA
This sequence comes from Xanthomonas sp. BRIP62418, assembly GCF_003993495.1. Classification (NCBI taxonomy): domain Bacteria; kingdom Pseudomonadati; phylum Pseudomonadota; class Gammaproteobacteria; order Lysobacterales; family Lysobacteraceae; genus Xanthomonas; species Xanthomonas sp. BRIP62418. Next base: position 52,287 of record NZ_QEZG01000029.1, on the reverse strand, counting down.
CCTTGGTCTTGAAGCTGAGCTGGAACTTCAGTTCGGTGCTGTCCAGTTGCTGCGGGGTGGACACCGAGTTGGCCGGATTCGGCGACTGCGGGGTGCGGTTGGAATCGCTGGTCCAGAACGCCGGCAACAGGTAGACCGGCTTGTAACCGCGCAGCTGGAAGGTGCCCAGCTTGGAATCCTTGGCCAGCTCCCAGCGGCGATCCAGCAACGAGCCGCGGCCGGCATTGGCAACTGCCTCCGCCTTGGGCTGGTCCTGGCCATCGGCGCGGAAGAAATCGCCAACGCGGCTGATGGCGCGCTCATCCTGCGGCTTGGACTCCTTCTGCTTGGCGATCTGCGCGGCGGCGTCGGCCTCGGCGGTCAATTGCGGCGTGTAGCCCAGCGCCTGGTCGTAACAGGCCAGCCGCGCCGCATCCGAGGTGACGGAGGTGCAGGCCTGCGGCGAAGCCGGAGTGGGGGCGATTTCCTGGGCGTGCGCCAGCGGCGCGGCCGCCAGGGCGATCAGCATCAGGGGACGGGTGCGGTGCTTGGACATGGGCAGTCTGGCCGAAGAAGGCGCCAGGCAGGCGCGTCAGATGCGAAGCTTAACGGTCGCGCCTGCATACGCGATGTGTACACGGTGGCATAACATCCTGGCGGTGCTGCAATTGAAGGGCGTCGGCAGCCGACGAACGCTTGCGCCGTCCTCGTCAGGACGAGCCTGCATGCAAACAGGAGTGGTCGTGGTCGGGCCGTCGCGAGCGGCTAGAAGAACCAGGCAATGGCAAACACGCCCAGCATGCACAGGCCGAGCGCCAGCTTGGTCGCGGTGCCGAACACGATGCCCAGCCAGGTGCCGATGCCGACCTTGGTGGCCTGGTCGGACTTGCGGGTCCGCCAGTATTCGCCGAGCCACGCGCCGGCGAACGGGCCGACGAACAGGCCGATCGGCATGAAGAAAATGCCGACGACCGAGCCGATCACCGATCCCCACAATGCCGCCTTGCTGGCACCCACCCGCTGGGCGCCGTACACCGTGGCGAGGAAGTCGATCGCGAACGACAACGCCGTCATCAGGCCCAGGATCACCAGCGCCACCCAGCCGACATGGGCGAAGCCATCGGCCCAGGCGGCCACCAGCAGTCCTGCGAACACCAGCGGCAGGCCCGGGAGCGCCGGCAGGACGACCCCGGCAAGGCCGATCAGTACCAGCACGCCAGCCAGAATGTAGTAGACGACGGTCGTATCCATGAGGTTCAAAAATGTCCCGTTTCAGGCTTGACAAAATTGTGCAAGACCTGCTTGAAAATTCGTTTTGTGCGGGTTAAGTTGCCAGCGCTGCTGTTTGCAACGGTCACCGTGAATCGTGGCCTGATGCGGTAGATCGTTCGATCCGCTACATCCTTGTACCTCGCTTCCTCCTTGCAATCACAGCCACCACCGTCAGTCCATCACAGTGTTGTAGGGAGTCAGTCGAGATGTCCAATATCGAACGCGAGAATGGTGTAGTGAAGTGGTTCAACGATGCCAAGGGCTTTGGCTTCATCAGTCGCGAAAACGGCGAGGACGTCTTCGTCCATTTCCGTGCGATCCAGATCCAGGGCTTCAAAAGCCTCAAGGAAGGCCAGAAGGTCAGCTTCACCGTCGTGCAGGGACAGAAGGGCCTGCAGGCCGACGCGGTGCAGGTGGTCTGAGCGAGGCGCGACACGCCAGGCCATCGTGCAGACAGCAGAAAGGCCCGTTGCCGGGCCTTTCTGTCGTCTCGCCGACGCTGGCGAATCGAATGTAGCGAGCAGTTGTCAGGCAGGTGCGGATCAATCAATGCACGCGTGGTCCATGCCGGTTCCGGCGGCCAACCGCGCCCACCTGACGATGAGCGCCGTCACTGTGCTGGCGCTCCGGCTGCGTGCGTCGATCAGCGCAGCACGACCTTGCCGTTGACTACACGCACATAGGCGTTTTCGCGCACGCCGGCCAGATCGCGCTGGTTCACCACGATGACGCGGCCATCGTCCATGCGCACCTGCACATCGAAGCTCTCGCTGGTGACGTTGTTCTGGATCGCATTGCCCGCCACCGCGCCGGCGGCGGCACCGGCCACGGCCGAGACGTTCTTGTTGCCCTTGCTGCCACCGGTCTCCTTGGAGATCTGGCGCCCGGCCACCGCGCCGACGATGCCGCCGAGCACCGCGCCGGTGCCGGTGGGAGCGCTGCGGGTCGGGCCGACTTCATCGATGCGGGTCACGATGCCGCAATCCACACAGCGTGCCTGCGGCTGCGAGTAGCCCTGGTCGTAGCCGCGGTCGCCGCGGTAGCTGCCGTACTGGGGCTGGGAGGTGGCGCAGCCAACCAGCGTTGCGGTTGCAGCCAGGCCAATGACGAGCAGTCGGGTCTTCATGAGGTCTCTCCGGGGTGATTCGAAAAAAGCGGTCAGGGCCGCGGCGACGTCATCCTGTGTTGGTCCGGGTGAACGGTCTGCCAACTACATCACTCCAGGCTTAACGAAACCCGAGCGTCCTGTTCACCACCGCGGCAATGCGTAGCGCCTGGGCGCACGCTGGCGGTCAGCGGAAGTCGCGATGACAAGCCTCGCAGGCGTCATTGATCTGTGTCCTGACTGCGGCAAGCGCGGCGCAATCGGCTGGGGGCGTGCGCCGTGCCTGGTCCAGGACGGTGCGCAGGGCGCCGGCATGCGCTCCGAAGCGCCGGTCTTCGCCGATGTCCGGAAACGCCGGTTCCAGTTCGTCGGCAAGCAGACGCAGCGATTGCAGCCGCGCTCGCTGGCGTGTGGCATCGCAGCTGGCATTGGCGTCGGATTGCAAGGCGCGCAGCTGGTAAGCCATCACCTGCATCAGGCTGTCCGGCACCGGATTGCGTGTGGCCTGCAGCACGCGCGCCACCATCACCGTGGCGACCAGCCCGATCAGGATGCCCAGCACCAGCAGGAACGCATAGCGGGAGGCGCGCGATTGTTCGGTGGGTGGGGCGGGCATGGACGGAACTCCGGTGGACGCGGACATCAGTATGTCGATGGGCGCGCGCTGAGCGGCGCGCGTAAAATAGGCCGATGAAAGCACAATGGCGTGAACGCTTTGCCGGTATCGACCGGCTGTACGGAGTCGGCACGGTGGAGCGCCTGGCCGCCTGCCGCGTGGCGGTGGTCGGGATGGGGGGCGTGGGCTCGTGGGTGGTCGAGGCGCTGGCGCGCACCGGCGTCGGGCATATCCGCCTGATCGATGCCGACGACCTGTGCGTGTCCAACACCAACCGGCAACTGCCGGCGTTGGCGGGGCAGTACGGACGCAACAAGGCGCGCGCGATGGCCGAGCGCTGCCTGGCGATCAATCCGGAGATCCAGGCCGATGCGGTGGAGGCGTTTCTCACCGCCGGCAATATCGAACAGCTGCTCGGCGATGACTTCGATCTGGTGATCGATGCCTGCGACAGCTTCCGGGTGAAGGTGGAAACCATCGCCTGGTGCCGCCGACGCAAGTTGCCCTTGCTGACGGTGGGCGCCGCTGGCGGGCGCACCGATCCCACCCTGGTGCGTGTACGCGATGTCTCGCGCACCGAGCACGACGCGATGCTGGCGCTGATCCGCAAGAAGCTGCGCAGCGAGTTCAACTTCCCCAAGAATCCGCAGCGCTATTTCGGCGTGCCGGCGGTGTACTCGCTGGAAAACGTCAAATATCCGCAGGCCGATGGCAGCGTCTGCGGCATCCGCCCGCAGCTGGATGCCGACGCCACGCTCAAGCTGGATTGCGGCGCCGGGCTGGGCGCGGCCACGCATATCACCGGCACCTTTGCGTTTGTCGCGGTGGGCAAGGCCCTGGAGATGTTGCTCAAGCCGAAGCGGGCCACCACCGCGTCGCCGGCGGCCGAGGCCGCTGCAAGCTGATGGCGTCACCCGCGCTGCGTCACCTCGCCTGCAGCGCGCACCGGTATCAGCCCGGCAACCCGAACAACCGCCGCGCGTTGGTGGTGGTCTGCGCGGCGATGCGCTCGGCCGGCTCGTCGCGTAGCTGCGCGATGCAGTCCAGTACCGTGCGCAGGTAGGCCGGCTCGTTGCGTTGTCCGCGGATGCTGGCGTCGGGCTGATCCGGGGCATCGGTTTCCAGCAGCAGCCACTCCAGCGGCATCGTCGCGGCCAGGCCGCGCAGGCGGTTGGCGCGCGGGTAGGTCACCGGGCCGCCCAGGCCGATCAGGAAGTCCAGCTTCCACAATTGCCGTGCCTGTTCGGGGCTGCCGGCGAAGCTGTGGACCACCCCGCGCAGGCCGCCCACGGCCTTGATGCGGGCGATGACCTCTTCGGTGGCGCGCCGCGCATGCACGATCAGCGGCAGCTCGAAGCGCCTGGCCAGCTGCAGTTGTCCGTCGAAATAAGCGCGCTGCGCCTGCGCGTCCAGCCCGTCCAGATAGAAATCCAGCCCGCACTCGCCGATGGCGCACGGGCGCTCTCGCTCGATCCATTCGGCCAGCAGTTCCAGATGGTCGGGGTGGTGCTGATCGAGAAAGATCGGGTGCAGCCCGTAGGCCGGGTGCAACCCGGTGGCCTGGGTGCAGACGCTGCGCAGCTGCGGCCAGCTGGCGGCGGTGACCGCCGGGATCACCTGCTGCACGACACCGGCCGCCAGCGCGCGCGCGATCACCGCGGCGCGGTCGTGCTCGAACTCGCCGGCATCCAGGTGGCAATGGCTATCGACCAGCTGCATCAATCGCGGCGCACCGGCGCGGGCAGCGGCGCCTTACACGTCTTCCAGTTGGCCAGCAGCAGCGTGGTCAGGCCGAACAGCAGCTCGTCCAGGAACGGGATCGGGTCCGGGAGCACCAGGTCGACCAGAAACAGCGCCGCAGCCAGCTTGAACAAGGTGGGGTAGCGCAGCTTGCTGGCCCAGTCCAGGGCGCGCGAGGTGATGGGGTTGCGCATGCGAATGCTCCGGCTGTTAGAAGCGCATGAAGTAACCGCTAGCTGAACTTAACTGCGGCGTTCATGAGCGAGGGCGTTTTTGTTCAGGGTTCACGTGCTGGAATCACGCCGTCAACAACGCGGCGTGTCCGCACGGAGCTGGATCATGAAGAGCAATACGACAACTATACTGGTCGCTGCTGGTGCGTTGCTGGTCGGAGGCGTGGCCACTGCTGCCTTTATGAACAATCGCCCGTCATCCGGCGATTTCGTCGCCAACGGCGAGCCGGCACCGCGTGGTCTGGAATACGCCGACGTGGTCAAGGTGGCACCGATCACCGAGCGCGAGCCGCAGTACGCACAGGTCGTCAACAGTGCGGCCATCCGCGAAACCACCACCAGCTCCTCGCCGCGTGAAGTCTGCCGCGACGTGGTGGTGCAGGAACGTCTGCCCGAGCGCGATGGCAATGTCGGCGGCACCGTCGCCGGTGCGGTGATCGGCGGCCTGCTCGGCAACCAGGTCGGCGGCGGCAACGGCCGCAAGCTGGCCACGGTGGCCGGTGCGGTCGGTGGCGGCATGGTCGGTAATCGCGTGGACCGCAACCATGTCGGTGGCCGCGTGGTGGACCGCACCGAGCGCCAGTGCCATACCGAAAACGCCAATTCGCAGTCCTCGCGCGTGGTGGGCTACGACGTGACCTACCGCAATGCCGACGGCACCACCGGCACCATGCGCATGGACAGCAAGCCGGGCGAGCGCATCTCGTTGGGCGATGCCGACAACGTGGTGGCCTACGACGTGACCTACCGTTACGACGGTTTTGAAAAGACCGTACGCATGAACGACAAGCCGGCCAGCGACCGCCTGCCGGTGGTCGACGGTCAGCTGGTGACCCAGACCGCCTCGACGGCCGGTGACCGCGGCGTCCGTGTGGATGCGGGCAGCACGCGCCAGTAAATCGCTGGCAGCCACCCACCCGGGATCGCGCTGCAGTAACAAGAAAGGAGCCGGCATTGCCGGCTCTTTTCGTTTCCAGGCGCCAGCGGTGCATCCCGTGCGCTGCACGGGCGCCGCCATGTCCGGCCGGCAACTGGCTGATAATCGTTGCTTCTCCTGCAGTGGAATCCGACATGCCGGTACGTCCCGATGATCTGTTCGATGTACGCGCGCTGCTGACCGATGAAGAGCGGGCAGTGCAGGATGCGGTGGCGCGCTTCACCGACACGCGGGTGCTGCCGGCGATCGGCGACGCCTTCGATGCAGGGCGCTTCCCGCGCGAATGGGTGCCGGAACTGGCGGAGCTCGGCCTGCTGGGCGCCAGCCTGCCGGTACGCGATGCAGGCGCGGGCCTGGGCGCGGTGGCGTACGGATTGATCTGCCAGGAACTGGAGCGCGGCGACAGCGGCCTGCGCAGCTTCGTCAGCGTGCAGTCCTCGCTGTGCATGTACCCGATCCATGCCTACGGCAGCGACGAACAGCGCCAGCGCTGGTTACCCGAGATGGCAGCGGGGCGTCTGATCGGCTGTTTCGGGTTGAGCGAAGCCCAGGGTGGCTCGGACCCGGCCGCGATGACCACGCGCGCGGTACGGCAGGGCGATGGCTGGCGCTTGAACGGGTCCAAGATGTGGATCACCAACGGCAGCATCGCCGGCATTGCGATCATCTGGGCGCATACCGATGACGGGGTGTGCGGCTTTCTGGTGGAGACCGGCAGCGCCGGCTTCCGTGCGCAGGACATCGGGCACAAGATGAGCCTGCGCGCGTCGGTGACCTCGGGCCTGTTCCTGGACGATGTCTATGTGCCCGAGCAGATGCGGTTGCCGAACGCGGCCGGTCTGAAGGCGCCGTTGAATTGCCTCAATCAGGCGCGCTATGGCATTGCCTGGGGTGCGATCGGTGCGGCGGTGGCCTGTCTGCGCGAGGCGCTGGCCTACAGCGGGCAGCGCATCCTGTTCGGCCGGCCGCTGGCGGCCACGCAGAGCGCGCAGATCAAGCTGGCCGACATGGCCCGGCGGATTTCCACTGCGCAGCTGCTGGCGCTGCAGCTCGGGCGGCTGAAGCAGGCCGGCCAGCTGCGGCCCGAACAGATCTCGCTGGCAAAATGGAATAATTGCCGCATGGCCCTGGATGTGGCGCGCGAGTGCCGCGATCTGCTCGGCGCGGCCGGCATCACCACCGAGCATGTGGCGATCCGGCATGCGCTGAACCTGGAATCGGTGATCACCTACGAGGGCACCGAGACCGTGCATCAGTTGGTGGTCGGGCGTGCGTTGACGGGACTCAATGCGTTTTGACGAGGAGTGGGTGTTGATCGACAAGGATGGAAGGCGACGCCTGCGTGGCGTGTCCTGGATGCTCTGCGTGCTGGCGGTGGTTGCGAGCGCGATCGCACCGGCACAGGCCAGCGAGGCGCCGCGCATGGCGCCACCACCGGCCTGGGTCATCGCCGATGCGGTGCCCGACAAGGTGCCCGGTGCCAGCGGGTTGCGCTATGCGCTGGTCTCCGATCAGGTCGACCTGACCGGCGCCGCGCCGCAGGCGTATCGCCGCCTCAGTTACACCGTGCAGCGTGCGAAGAGCCTGGACGAAGCCGGGCAGATCTCCATCGATTACCAGCCGCAATACCAGCAGCTGGCGCTCAACAGCCTGGAGGTCTGGCGCGACGGCAGGCGCATCGACATGCGCACACAGGCGCACTACGCCCGGTTGCGCCGCGAAAGCGGACTGGAAGAGGGCCTGATCGATGGCGCGCTGACGCTGTCGATCACCTTGCCGGACCTGCGCGTGGGCGACCGGGTCGACTATGGGGTGACCATCACTGGCAGCAATCCGGTGTTCGGCAAGGGTTATTACGACGTGTTCGATGCGCGCTACGGCGTATCGCTGGGCGAGCGCCGGGTGCGCGTGCGGTATCCCGCCGGGATGGGATTGCAGTGGCGGGTGAGCGCGCCAGGCTTCAGTCGCAACGTCAGCCGCGCCGGCGACGTGGCGACGCTGGACATTGCAGCGCACGACCTGCCCGCGGTGCAGGAGGAAAAAGACGCCCCGGAGGATGTCGATCCGTATGGCCTGATCGAAGTGTCCACGGCCGGCAACTGGGAAACGGTGGCGGTGTGGGCAGCGCAGCTGTATCCGCGCGCGTTCAAGGACGCACGCGCCGCCGAGGGCATGGTGCAGAGCCTGCAGCTGCGCAGCGACGACCCGCAGGGCGCACTGCTGCGTGCAGTGGCCTTCGTGCAGGGCGAAATCCGCTACGTTGGCCTGGACATGGGCGAGAACTCGCACGCGCCGCATACGCCGGAGGTGACGCTGCGCAACCGCTATGGCGACTGCAAGGACAAGGCCACGCTGCTGATTGCGCTGCTGCAGCTGGCCGGCGTCCGCGCCGAGCCGGTGCTGGTCAGCAGCGACAAGGGCCATGGACTGGATCTGCGCTTGCCCAGTCCGTATGCCTTCGATCATGTGGTGGTACGCGCGCATCTGCCGCAGGGCGAGGTATGGGTGGATGCCACGCGCGATCGCGAAGAGGGCCCGCTTGCGCAACGGCTGCCGTTGCCGTTCGTGCGTGGCCTGCCGGTGATGGCCGGCCAGCGCGACCTGGTGGCGGTGCCATCGCCGATGCCGACGCTGCCGCTGATCGAGGTGGACGAGGAGATCGCGGTGTCGCTGCGCAAGCCGCAGCGCGTGGCGACCTTCAGCGTGGACACGACGTACCGGCAGGGGCGCGGCGAACGTGTGGCGACCAGTTTCGACGACAACGGCGCGCAGGCGGTCGGCGAACACTATCTGGAATTCATGCAGCAGTACTACACCGCGCTGGCCCAGGTCGGCGTGCCGACCATCGACGCGACCGATCGACTGAACGTACGCACGCACGAGACCTATCGCCTGGAGTGGCCGGCCGACGAGGGCGACGAAGTCGGCTTCCCGCTGTTCCAGCTCGGCGAATGGATGGACGCCTTGCCCGCCGCGGCGCGCAAGAGCCCGCTGGCACTGGACGGCCCGCGGCTGGCGCGGCAGACCGTGCGGGTGCGGGTCGATCCGGCGGTGCAGGTGGAGGCCGATACGCAGGTGGTCGCCAACCCCTGGTTCCGCTTCTCGCGCACGGTCTCCATGCACCAGGGACGCATCGTCATCGTCGGCGAGTGGCAGCGCCTGTCCGACCGCATTCCCGCCAGCGGCGTGAAGCGTGCGGCCGCCGACATGGAGCGTGCCCGCGACCTGCTGTACTTCAATCACGATCTCAAGCCGCATCCGCGCAGACAGCCGCTGGAGATGCACGTCTTCGTCTATCCGCTGGCCGGGCTGCTGGCGCTGGTCGTGTTGGTGCTGGCATGCCTGGCCTGGTGGCGCGGCGGTGGCCTGGGCGGGATGCTGTTCGATCCGCACACCGTTGCGCAGCGCTTGCACGCGCAGCCCGGTGCGCGCTGGAGCGCGTGGTGTGTATTCGGCCTGGTCGTCGTGCTCTCGAGCTGGATGTGGGTGTCTCCGCGGCCGCTGTGGGTGCACGCCATCGCCGTGGTGATCATGCTGGCCATCGCGCTGGTGGGCTGCGTGCTGCTGCAGCGGATATTGCGCTGGATGGGCGGCGTCGCACACGTCGGTGCGTTGCTGCCGGCGCTGCTGGGCAGCGCGTTGCCATGGCTGGTCTGCCTGCTGGCGGCGCTGGCTGCGCTCGGCGGCGATAGCGTCCTGTTCGGCACCGGCGTGCATGATCCAGCCAGGCTGGCGCAGCTGGCCATGGCGGTGCTGCTGATGCTGCTGGGCGGGCTGTGGTGGTCGATCGCGGCGGTCCAGGCGGTCGCCGGTGCGACCGGCGGTACACGGGCGCGTGCCTTTGGTGCGCTGGCATTGACGTTGTCGGTGCTGGGCATGCTGATTGCCGTGCTGGGGGTGCCGGTGGCGCTGGTGGCGATGCGCTGAGGCGCGCCGCCCGCAGCGCACGCAGCCGCGGCCACGCCTTGCGGCAGAATCGGCGCAGGGCTTTGCAAAGACTCCCGGGGCTGTGACACTGCCAGCCCCTCGTTGCTGCCGCGGAGCCAGCCTGATGTCGAGCGTGCGTCCCCCGTTGACCGTCCATGGCATGTCCAGTTCCGGCAACTGCTACAAGGTGCGCCTGCTGCTGGAGCAACTGGGCAGCCGCTATCACTGGGTCGAGGTCGACAGCGTCGCCGGCGAAACCCGCACGCCCGCGTATCTGGCCATCAATCCCAATGGCAAGGTACCGATGGTGGAGCGCGACGACGGCCGCGTGCTGGTCGAATCCAACGCAATCCTGTTCTGGCTGGCCGAAGGCACCCCGTATCTGCCCACCGACGCGTGGCAGCGTGCGCAGGCCCTGAGCTGGATGTTCTTCGAGCAGTACAGCCATGAGCCGTATGTGGCGGTGGCGCGTTTCATCAGCCTGTGGACGCCGCGCGATGCCGCGCGCCGCGCCGAATTGCCGCAGCTGCGCGCACGCGGCGAGCAGGCGTTGGCGGTGATGGAACAGCATCTGCAGCAGCACCGCTGGTTCACCGGCAGCGACTACGGCATCGCCGACATCGCGCTGTTTGCCTACACCCATTGCGCCGAGGACGGCGGCTTCGATCTGGAGCGCTGGCCGGCGATCGGTGCCTGGCTGCAGCGCGTGCAGGCAGTACCCGGTTTCATCGCAATGCCGGCACCGGCACCCAATGCGGTGACGGCATGAGCCGCATGCGCTGCCGGCAGGAGCACTGACGATGTGTGGATTGGCTGGACTGCTGCTGGCCTCGCCACGCATGCATGGCGAACAACTCGATGCCCTGGTGCGGCCGATGGGGGCCGCCTTGCGTCATCGCGGCCCCGACGATGCCGGCACCTGGTGCGATGCGCAGGCCGGCGTGGCGCTGGCCCATCAACGCCTGAGCATCCTGGATCTGTCGCCGCTCGGCCATCAGCCGATGCGCTCGGCCGATGGCCGTTATGTGCTGGCCTACAACGGCGAGATCTACAACTTCGCGCAGTTGCGCGCGGCCCTGTCCGCGCTCGGGCACCGCTTCCGTGGTCATTCCGATACCGAAGTGCTGTTGGCGGCGGTGGCGGAGTGGGGGCTGGACGACACCCTGACCCGCTGCAACGGCATGTTCGCGCTGGCGCTGTGGGACGAGCGCGACAACTGCCTGTCTCTGGCCCGCGACCGCGTCGGCAAGAAGCCGCTGTACTACGGCTGGGCCGGCGACACGCTGGTGTTCGGTTCCGAACTCAAGGCGCTGTGGCAGCACCCGGATTTCGATAACGGCGTCGATCGCAATGCGCTGACCCTGCTGCTGCGGCTGGGCTACATCCCGGCGCCGGCCTGCATCCACGAGCGGACCTTCAAGTTGATGCCCGGGCGCGTGCTGCGGCTGGATGCGCAAATGGTGGCGGCCGGCGCGGCGGCGCATCGGCCGGACCAGGCGCAGCAGCCGTTCTGGAACGCGCGCGAGGCGATGCAGCGCGCACTGGCGGCGCCGTTCACCGGCAGCGACGTGCAGGCCGAGGAACAGCTCGATGCGGTGCTGCGCGATGCGGTGGCGCTGCGCATGGTGGCCGACGTGCCGGTGGGTGTGTTCCTGTCCGGCGGTACCGATTCGTCGATCGTCACCGCGATGATGCAGGCGCAAAGCACCCAGCCGGTGCACACTTTCAGCATCGGCTTCGAAGGCTCGCATCACGACGAGGCGCCGCTGGCGCGCGAAGTGGCCACGCATCTGCACACCGACCACACCGAGCTGTATGTCAGCGGCGCCGACGCGCTGGCGGTGGTGCCGACCCTGCCGGACATGTTCGACGAGCCCTTCGCCGATGCCTCGCAGGTGCCGACCGCGCTGGTCGCACGGCTGGCGCGTGGCGGGGTGACGGTGGCGCTGTCCGGCGATGGTGGCGACGAGTTGTTCTTCGGCTACGGCCGGTACCAGCGTGCGCTGCGCAACTGGCGCATGCATGGGCTGGTGCCGGGGCCGCTGCGGCGGCTGATGGCGCTGGCGGCACGCCGCAACGGCGAGTCCTCGCGCACCGGCGGCCTGGCCGCGCTGGTGGCCGAGGCCGGCGCACGCGGCATCGGCGACATCTACCGCAATCGCATTTCGCGCTGGCGCGATCCGGCCGCGGTGGTGCTGGGCGCGACCGAGCCCGACAGTTTCTACAGCCTGGCCGATCCGCTGCACGGCTCCGGCACCCCGGCCGACGCGATGATGCTGGCCGACTTTGCCGCCTATCTGCCTGACGACCTGCTGTGCAAGGTGGACCGCACCACCATGGCGGTGGGGCTGGAAGCGCGCGCGCCGTTGCTGGACTGGCGCGTGGCCGAGTTCGCCTGGTCGCTGCCGCTGTCGCTGAAGTACCGTGACGGAGTCAGCAAGTACCTGCTCAAGCGCGTGCTGTGCCGCTATCTGCCCGAGCCGATGGTCTACCGCGGCAAGCGTGGCTTCGGCGCGCCGGTGAGCGCCTGGCTGCGCGGGGATCTGCATGGCTGGGCCGACGATCTGCTGGCGCACGCCATGCTGGAGCGCGACGGCGTGTTCGCCGCCGACACCGTGGCCGGGCTATGGCGCGACTTCAATGGCGGCGAGCGCAAATGGCATACCCATCTGTGGACGGTGCTGATGTTCCAGGCCTGGCAGGCGCACTGGCGCACGCAACGCGCCGCAATCGGCCGCTGAGGCGGCCGCGCTTCACCGGGTATGAGCGCCAGGCTGACTAGAGTCGGGCGCTGATTCCCCAATGGAGCGTTCCCATGAGCAAGATCACCATCGCCGTGCTGGTCGGCAGCCTGCGTGCAGCGTCCTACAACCGCCAGCTGGCGCATGCGCTGGAGCATCTGGCCGGCGACAAGGCGGTGTTCGAGTACCTGGAGATTGGCGACATCCCGCTGTACAACCAGGACCGCGACGGCGACTTTCCTGCTGAAGGCACGCGGCTGAAGCAGCAGATCCGGGCGGCGGACGCGGTGCTGTTCGTGACCCCCGAATACAACCGCTCGATTCCCGGCGTACTCAAGAACGCCCTCGATACCGGCTCGCGTCCCTACGGCGACAGCGCCTTTGCGGGCAAGCCGGCCGCCGTGGTCGGCATCTCGGTCGGGGCGATCGGCACCGCCACCGCGCAGCAGCATCTGCGCAATGTGTTGTCGTATCTGGACATGCATGTGCTCGGCCAGCCGGAAGTCTTCCTGCAGTACAAGGACGGGCTGTTCGGGGCCGACAACCAGATTGCCAACGCCGACAGCCGCAAGTTCCTGCAGGGCTTTGTCGACGCCTTCCTGGGCCTGACCGAACAGTTCAAGCGCTGAGTTGACCACAGCGGTGGTGCGCCTGGAGGCGGCCGCCAATGGCGGCCGGTGGTGCGGCGCAAACCCAGGCACCGCAAGCGTCTCGGCGGTTGCGACAGCTGCCGCGTAGAACGGTGATGCACCGGCTGTCCACCAGTTATCCACAGAGTTGTGCATGGTCGTCGGCGCCGCCGATGACTATGCTTCCTGCCCCCGTCTCCCTCGTGTCAGGTCTGTTTGTCCATGTCTGCTCGTCCTGGTTTCCGTTCCAAGCGCAATCGCGATCGCGATGACGATTACGATCGTCCCGAGCCGCGACTTGACCAGTTGCGGGTGCCGCCGCATTCGGTCGAGGCCGAGCAGGCCGTGCTCGGTGGGCTGATGCTGGCGCCGGAGGCGTTCGACCGGGTCAACGACCAGCTGACCGACAACGATTTCTACCGCCGCGATCATCGCCTGATCTACCGCGCGATTCGCGAACTGAACGAAAAGGACCGCCCCTTCGATGCGGTGACCCTGGGCGAGTGGTTCGAATCGCAGGGCAAGCTGGAACAGGTGGGCGATGGCGCGTACCTGATCGAGCTGGCCAGCACCACGCCCTCGGCGGCCAATATCGCCGCCTACGCGGAGATCGTGCGCGACAAGGCGGTGCTGCGGCAGCTGATCGAAGTCGGCACCACCATCGTCAACGACGGCTTTCAGCCCGAGGGCCGCGAAAGCGTGGAGTTGCTGTCGTCGGCGGAAAAGGCGGTGTTCAAGATCGCCGAGGCCGGCGCGCGTGGGCGCACCGACTTCGTGGCGATGCCGGGCGCATTGAAGGACGCCTTCGAAGAATTGCGCAGCCGTTTCGAAAACGGCGGCAACATCACCGGCCTGCCGACCGGCTACAACGATTTCGACGCGATGACCTCCGGCCTGCAGCCGACCGACCTGATCATCCTGGCCGCGCGTCCGGCGATGGGCAAGACCACCTTTGCGCTGAATATCGCCGAATACGCCGCGATCAAATCCAAGAAGGGCGTGGCGGTGTTCTCGATGGAAATGTCGGCATCGCAGCTGGCCATGCGCCTGATCTCGTCCAATGGCCGCATCAATGCGCAGCGGCTGCGTACCGGTGCGCTGGAAGACGAGGACTGGGCACGTGTGACCGGCGCGATCAAGATGCTGAAGGAAACCAAGATCTTCATCGACGACACGCCGGGCGTGTCGCCGGAAGTGCTGCGTTCCAAGTGCCGCCGACTCAAGCGCGAGCACGACCTTGGGCTGATCGTCATCGACTACCTGCAGTTGATGTCGGTGCCGGGCAACAGCGAAAACCGTGCGACCGAGATCTCGGAAATCTCGCGTTCGCTCAAGGGCCTGGCCAAGGAACTCAACGTGCCGGTGATCGCATTGTCGCAGCTCAACCGCTCGCTGGAAACACGTACCGACAAGCGCCCGGTGATGGCCGACTTGCGCGAATCCGGCGCGATCGAGCAGGACGCGGACATGATCGTGTTCATCTACCGCGACGACTATTACAACAAGGAAAATTCGCCGGACAAGGGCCTGGCCGAGATCATCATCGGCAAGCACCGCGGCGGACCGACCGGTTCGTGCAAGCTCAAGTTCTTCGGCGAATACACCCGTTTCGACAATCTGGCCCACGACTCGGTAGGCAGTTTCGAGTAAGCGTCCCGCGTGGTGCCGGGCGGCAATCCGTCGCTGCGGCATCGCGCCATCGTTGCAGCGGCTGGCTTATCCTGCGCGCCTCATCGTCGCTGCCGAGCTTGTATGTCATACGCCATCGTCTGGTTCCGTCGCGATCTGCGCCTGGAAGACAACCCGGCCTTGCAGGCTGCGCTGGATGCGGGGCACCAGCCGATTCCGCTGTATATCGATGCGCCGCACGAAGAAGGCGAGTGGACACCGGGCGCGGCCTCGCGGAGCTGGCGGCATCGCTCGCTTGCGGCACTGGATGCGGCCTTGCGCGCGCTGGGCAGCGGCTTGGTCATTCGCGCCGGCAACAGCGCGCAGGTACTGGATGAGGTGATCGCGCAGACCAAGGCGGTGGCGGTGTACTGGAACCGCAAGTACGAGCCGGCCACACAGCCGCGCGATGCGCAGATCAAGCGCAGCTTGCGTGAGCGCGGGATCGAGGTGCACAGCTGCAACTCCGCACTGCTGTTCGAACCCTGGCAGTTGGCGACGCAGCAGGGCGGCCCGTACAAGGTGTTCACCCCGTTCTGGCGCAACGCACTCACGCAGCTGCAATTGCCTGCTGCCGCGCCGGCACCGCGCAGCCTGCCGCCGTTGCCGGCGCAATTGAAGACTGTGGCGGTGGAGACGCTCGGGTTGCTGCCGACGCTGGACTGGGACCGGGGCTTCTGGGACCACTGGCAGCCCGGCGAGGCCGGCGCGCACGAGATGCTGGAGATCTTCATCGACGGTGCGCTGTCCGGCTACCGCGAAAACCGCGACCGGCCCGATCGGGTTGGCACCTCGCAGCTGTCGCCGCATCTGCACTTCGGCGAGATCGCGCCGTGGCGGATCGCCAGCACGCTGGAAGCCAATCGCAACGCACGCAACGCGGCGGAGATCGACGGCTATATCCGCCAATTGGGCTGGCGCGATTTTGCGTATCACCTGCTGCACCATTTTCCCGATACCACCAACCAGAATCTCAACCCGCGCTTCGAAGGCTTCGACTGGGCACAGGTGGACCCGGTCGCGTTGCAGGCCTGGCAGCGCGGCCGCACCGGGATTCCGATCGTCGATGCCGGCATGCGCCAGCTCTGGCACACCGGCTGGATGCACAACCGCGTGCGCATGATCGTGGCGAGCCTGTTGTGCAAGCATCTGCGCGTGCATTGGATCGAGGGCGCACGCTGGTTCTGGGACACCTTGGTGGATGCGGACCTGGCCAACAACACGATGGGTTGGCAATGGGTCGCCGGTACCGGCGCCGATGCAGCGCCGTATTTCCGGGTGTTCAACCCGGTCACGCAGGCGGAGAAGTTCGATCCGCAGGCGGCCTACATCACGCGTTGGCTACCGGAACTCGGCAAGCTTGCGATGAAGGAACGCTTCGCGCCGTGGCTGCATCCGTTGTCCTTGGCGCGTCTGGCACCGGAGTACCCGCGTACGCCGGTCATCGGCCTGGCCGAGGGCCGCGACGCGGCGTTGGCGGCCTATGCGAAAACGCGCGGATAAGCACGCGCGCCAGCGCGAAGGCCAACGGTGCTGCGTACTCACCTCAGACCGAAGTTTCGCGCGTTTTCTTTTGCAGGGCTGAACCGTCGCATGCTTGCGCTGCGTCGGTTGCGTGGCACGCGCACGAAGACGATGCAGATATGTAAGGCGCAGTTCGAACGGAAAACGTTTTCCTGAATGCAGCACTAGCCAGATGCAGCCGGCGGTCGGTTTCATCATGCGCCAGTCGCGTTGGCCTGTTTATCCTCGCCGACACGATTGAGTGCCGGATGGTCCGGCCACAGGAGAACACCATGTCCCCAGCAGCCACCAAGAGCCTTGCCGTTGCCCTGGCCAGCGCCATCGCGTTGTCCGCCTGCGCCACCGGCGGCTCGTATGTGCAGCGCGACCAGTACGGCGAGCAGACGCAACAGCAGAATCGCACCGGCCGCAACGCGCTGATCGGTACTGCGATCGGTGTAGCCGCTGGTCTGCTGACCGGCGACAGCGCCACCGAGCGTCGTCAGCATGCGATGGTGGGTGCCGGCATCGGCGCGCTCAGCGGCGCGGCGGTTGGCCAGTACCAGGATCGCCAGGAGCGCGCGCTGCGTGAGCGCACCGCCAACACCGGTATCGAAGTGCAGCGCCAGGGCGACAACATCACCCTGAACCTGCCCGACGGCATCACCTTCGACTTCGGCAAGTCTGCGTTGAAGCCGCAGTTCTACAGCGCGCTCAATGGCGTGGCCTCCACGCTGCGCGAATACAACCAGACCATGGTGGAAGTGGTCGGTCATACCGACAGCGTGGGCAGCGACGCGGTCAATCAGCGTCTGTCCGAAGAACGCGCCGGCGCGGTCGCGCAGTACCTGACCGCACAGGGCGTGCAGCGCGAGCGGATGGAAACCATGGGTGCCGGCAAGCGCTACCCGATTGCCGACAACAGCACCGATGCCGGCCGCGCGCAGAACCGCCGCGTCGAAATCCGCCTGATTCCGCTGCGCTCGGAGGGTGCGGGGAACAACACCGGCATGCGTTGAGTGTGCCGCACTGAATCGTGACGAGTCGATTGACGAGCCGCGATGAGTAAACAAGACGGGCCGCGCAAGCGGCCTGTTTTTTTGCGCTGCGAATCTTGTCGATCAACAGCAGCGCGCAATCTCTTGACGGCCGCTTGGCAAGGGCACCGCGCACTCGACGCTGCGAGTTTTCTGCAGGGCCCTTGCCCGCCCACCATCGCGGGACACGCCGCAAGTACGTCCGTGTAGGCTCTGGCGCGGCATCCATGCCGCTCAAGGTCCCGCGACGGTGGGCGGACAAGGACCAGGCGGGATGGTCGGTGTGCGTGGTTGCAAGCAGAGTATGAGGTGCGCTGGGCGGATCGCTGTGGGTTCGACCAGCGTCTCACTATTTTCCCATCGCCAGCAGAGCAGTAGACAGGCTTTCAATACATAACCTACAAACTTCTCATCCGCCTAACGCACGCCGAGCGACATGCCTTCGAGAAAGCAGCCGACCAACTCTCTGGTGCGGTGTCCTTGCCGGTTGCGGGACCCTCGGCGGCATGGATGCCGCCGAGGAGCCTCCATGGACGGATTCACGGCGTGTCCCGCAAGCGGTGAGGGCACCGCGCACTCGACCAACTGGTCTTTTGACTTGCAGTTAGACGCTATCGCTAGGCGTTGACCAACGCAGCTTCGGATCTCCAGACCACGCTAAAGCTCGCGCGTTCGGTCGCTTCAAGATTGCATCGGTCGACAGCGGTGATTCGCCATGACAAAAAGTACCAGCCTGATGGCACAGACACTCCTGCAACGATTCGGGATTCGAGATTAGCAGCCAGGACGTTTTCGCTTGTACGGGTAACGTCTCCCCATCGCCCTTGGGGCACCTTGTCCCGAGGGGGCGAGGTGCCCCAAGGGCGACTATTCGAGTGCTGACTACGCCGTGACGTTTTCCAGGATGCGCTTGCCTTCTGCACGCAATTGCGCGTCTGCGCCGACTTCGATCTTCGCATCGTTGTCGGCCTTCTGTGCCGCCAGACGCGCAGGGCACTGCGCCATCATGTAATCCGCATCGAAGTTCATCCGCGTCACCAGGAAGTCCACGAAGGCGCGCACTTTCGGCGAGACCAGACGGCCGCCGGCGAACACCGCGTTGAAGTCCACCTCCGGCCCGGTCCAACCTGCAAGCACCCGGCGGACCAGACCCGATTGCACGAATGGCTTGGCCATCACGTCGCCGGTCAGCAGCAAGCCTTCGCCGCATAACACCGCGCCATTGAGCGCAGCCGGATCGTTGGCCACCATCAACGGATTGACCGGGAAATCGCGCACATCGCTGCCGTCGCTGAGCGACCAGAAAAAGCGGTTGTTGTGCACGTTGCGGTTCTTGCGCAGCGCCAGCGTGCGATGGAACTGCAGCTCGTCCGGATGCAACGGCTCGCCATAGCGCTCGATGTAGGACGGGCTGGCGAACACCTGCGTGCGCAGGCTGCCGAGCTTGCGCGCGACCAGATTGGAATCGGGCAGGGCGCCGACGCGCAGTGCCAGATCGGCTTCGCCGCCGATCAGGTCCAGCTTCTCGTTGCCCAGATGCATGTCCAGCTGGATTTCCGGGTACTGCGCATGGAACTCGCCCAGCAATGGTGCGATCCAGGTGATGCCCAGCGAGTAGGGCACGGTGAAACGCAGCCAGCCGCGCGGGCCGGACTGCAATTGCCCGACGGCGCTCTCGGCCTCTTCCAGTTCGCGCGCGATGCGCTGGCAGTGTTCGTGGTACACCGAGCCGGCTTCGGTCAGGCCGATGCGGCGGGTGGTCCGGTGCAGCAGGCGGGCACCCAGGCGGGTTTCCAGCTCCTGCACCTTGCGGCTGACGGTGGTCTTGGGCAGGCCAAGCGCGTTGGCTGCCGCGATGAAGCTGCCTTGTTCGACCACCTTGACGAAGATCAGGGTGTCGTTGAGATCGTGAGTCATGGGACTGCCTTCCGGGGGTCAGGAGGGATTAGACCGCTTACGGGACGATTATTCCCCTAAATCCGGACTAATCAAGTGCTGGTTTGAGGCCTAACTTATGCGCCATCCCTTCCATCCAGGAGCACGGCCATGTGGTTGTGCAATGTGTTCGGCGTGTCGTCCGCCTCCCGTAGCGCCATCGAAGGTGCCTTCGATCCCGTGATTCCGGCGGCGAGAAGCCCGCGTGCCACTGTTTCACGTGCATTTTCGGCACCGCCCAGGCGTCAGGCCGGCGGGGCGCCTGCGCAGCGGACCGGACTGTCGGCGCGTCTGGCGCAGCGTGGCATTGTCCCGATGTCGGGAGTGAAAGTCCCATGACCGGGATGGTCCAATCCGAGACGGCCGTCATCGGCGGTACGGGCGATGTCGGCGCCGGGATCGTCGCCGCCTTGCTCGATGCCGGGATGCCGGTGCTGGTGATTGGACGCGACACCGCCAAGCTCGACGCGCTGCGCGCTCAGCATGGCAACACACCGCTGCTGGAGACCTTGCGGGGTTCGGTGGCCGACGACGCCTCGGCGCAGGCGCTGGCCGGCGAACTGGCCCAGCGCCCGCGTCCGCTGGCGGCGGTGATCGCCAGCCTGGGCAGCCCGCTGAAGGCCGGCCGCCTGCTGGACCGCCCGGTCGCTGCGCTGCGTCGCCGCCTGGAGCGCGACGTGCTGCCGCATCTGGCAGCCGCGCGGCATCTGCTGCCGCTGCTGGCCGAGGCCGAGGGCGGCGGTCGCTACCTGCTGCTGGGCAGCCCCTGCGCACTGCGCGCCTGGGCTGCACACGGCGATACCTCCGTTGCCGCCGCGGCCACGCGCATGCTCGCCCAGGTCCTGCACGAGGAAGCCAAGCCGTTCGGCGTCCGCGTGCATCTGCTGTCGGTCGAGCAGCCGGTGTGCACGCCGGGCCGTGCCAAGGATGCGTGTCCGGAATGGATCCGCGCCGTGGATGTCGGCCGCGCCGCAGTCTCGCTGATCGCCGGGCCTGGCCAGCCCGGGCAAGCCATCGTGACCGTCAGCCGTCGCCCGCACGCCGCTCCATCGGCCGACCGGCTTGCCGGTCTGCATTTTCCCATCCCCACCCGAGAGATCTCCCCATGACCCCGAACGCCACCCCGTTCCGTTTTCCCTTGCGTACTGTATTGACGGGCGCCGTACTCGCGGTTGTGTTGGCCGGTTGCGGTAGCAAGGCTGCCGAGACCGGTGCGCCGCCGCCGCCCAGCGTCAGCGTCGCCCCGGTGTTGATGAAGGAAATCAGCCAGTGGGACGAATTCAGCGGCCGCATCGAGCCGGTGGAAAGCGTCGAGCTGCGCCCGCGCGTGTCCGGTTATATCGACAAGGTCAATTACGTCGAAGGCGCCGAAGTGAAGAAGGGCGATGTGCTCTTCAGCATCGACGACCGCAGCTACCGTGCCGAATTCGCCCGCGCCAACGCCGCGCTGGTGCGTGCACGCACGCAGTCCACGCTGGCCCGCAGCGAGGCGGCACGCGCACGCAAATTGTCCGACCAGCAGGCCATTTCCACCGAGACCTGGGAGCAGCGTCGCGCTGCCGCCGATCAGGCCGACGCCGATCTGCTGGCCGCGCAGGCTGCGCTGGATACCGCCAAGCTCAACCTGGACTGGACCCGCGTGCGTGCGCCGATCGATGGCCGCGCCGGGCGTGCGATGGTCACCGCCGGCAACCTGGTCACCGCCAGCGACAGCGCCAGCGTGCTGACCACGCTGGTGTCGCTGGACAAGGTGTTCGTGTACTTCGATGCCGACGAAGGCACCTTCCTGCGTTATTCGCAGATGGCGCGCAACGGCGAGCGCCCGGATGCGCGCGGTGGCGAGTTGCCGGTGCGCATTGGCCTGGTCGGCGAGCAGGGCTTCCCGCACACCGGGCGCGTGGATTTCCTGGATAACCAGGTCACCCGCAGCACCGGCACCATCCGCGTGCGCGCAGTGCTGGACAACGCCCAGCGCCAGTTCACGCCAGGCCTGTATGCGCACGTGCAGTTGCTGGGCAGCGGCCAGTTCAAGGCCATGCTGGTCGACGAAAAGGCCGTGCTGACCGACCAGGACCGCAAGTACGTGTACGTGGTCGACAAGGACGGCAAGGCGCAACGGCGCGATATCGAGCTTGGCCGCAATGCCGACGGCCTGCGCATCGTGCGCAAGGGACTGGCTGCCGGCGACCGCGTGGTGGTCGATGGCGTGCAGAAGATCTTCATGCCCGGCATGCCGGTCGATGCCAAGCCCGTTGCCATGGCCACCGCACCGGACAAGCGCACCGCGTCGAACTGATTCATCGCTGCATCGCACCCGTGACCACCGGCCTCGCAACCAGGCCGGCTCGGGCCCGCTGTGCCGCGCCGCCGCCCGGCGGCAACCTCTTTCAGGACCACCCCCATGGACTTTTCCCGTTTTTTCATCGACCGACCGATCTTTGCCGCGGTGCTGTCGATCATCATCTTCGCCGCCGGCCTGATCGCCATGCCGCTGCTGCCCATCAGCGAATACCCGGAAGTGGTGCCGCCGAGCGTGCAGGTGCGTGCGGTGTACCCGGGCGCCAACCCCAAGGTCATCGCCGAGACCGTCGCCACGCCGCTTGAGGAAGCCATCAACGGCGTGGAAGACATGATGTACATGAAGTCGGTCGCCGGCTCCGATGGCGTGCTGGTGGTCACCGTGACCTTCAAGCCGGGCACCGATCCGGACCAGGCGCAGGTGCAGGTGCAGAACCGCGTCAGCCAGGCGCAGGCGCGTCTGCCCGAGGACGTGCGGCGCCAGGGCGTGACCACGCAGAAGCAGTCGCCGACGCTGACCATGGTCGTGCATCTGACCTCGCCCAAGGGCAAGTACGACTCGCTGTACCTGAGCAACTACGCCACCTTGAAGGTCAAGGACGAGCTGTCGCGCCTGCCGGGCGTGGGCCAGATCCAGATCTTCGGTGCCGGCGACTACGCCATGCGCATCTGGCTGGATCCGGACAAGGTCGCCGCGCGCGGGCTCACCGCCAGCGATGTGGTCGCGGCCATCCGCGAGCAGAACGTGCAGGTCTCCGCCGGCCAGCTCGGTGCCGAGCCAATGCCCAACAAGAGCGATTTCCTGCTCTCGATCAATGCCCAGGGCCGCCTGACCACCGAAGAAGAATTCGGCAACATCGTGATCCGCAGCGGCAACAGCGGCGAGATCGTGCGCCTGTCGGATGTGGCGCGCCTGGAACTGGGCGCCGGCAACTACACCTTGCGCTCGCAGCTGGACAACAAGAACGCGGTCGGCATGGGCGTGTTCCAGTCGCCCGGTGCCAACGCGATCGAGTTGTCCGATGCGGTGCGCGCCAAGATGGCCGAGCTGGAAAAGCAGTTCCCGCAGGACATGGCGTGGTCGGCTGCGTACGACCCGACCGTGTTCGTGCGCGACTCGATCAGCGCGGTGGTGCATACCTTGCTGGAAGCGGTGTTGCTGGTGGTGCTGGTAGTGATCCTGTTCCTGCAGACCTGGCGCGCCTCGATCATTCCGTTGCTGGCGGTGCCGGTGTCGGTGGTCGGTACGTTTGCCGCGTTGTATCTGCTGGGTTTTTCGATCAACACGCTGAGCCTGTTCGGCCTGGTGCTGGCGATCGGCATCGTAGTCGACGATGCGATCGTGGTGGTGGAAAACGTCGAACGCAACATCGAAGAAGGCCTGGCCCCGCTGGCCGCGGCGCATCAGGCGATGCGCGAAGTCTCCGGGCCGATCATCGCCATCGCGCTGGTGCTGTGCGCGGTGTTCGTGCCGATGGCGTTCCTGTCGGGCGTGACCGGCCAGTTCTACAAGCAGTTCGCGGTGACCATCGCCATTTCCACGGTGATTTCGGCGATCAACTCGCTGACCCTGTCGCCGGCACTGGCCGCCATGCTGCTCAAGCCGCATGACGCACCGAAGGATGGCCCGTCGCGGTTGATCGACCGCTTGTTCGGCTGGTTGTTCCGTCCGTTCAACCGCTTCTTCAACAGCAGTTCGCACAAGTACCAGGGCGCGGTCTCGCGGACCCTGGGCAAACGTGGCGCGGTGTTCGCGGTGTATGTGCTGCTGCTGGTGGTCACCGGTTTCATGTTCAAGGTGGTGCCGGGCGGCTTCATCCCGACCCAGGACAAGCTGTACCTGATTGCCGGCACCAAGTTGCCGGAAGGCGCCTCGCTGGAACGCACCAACGAGGTGATCCGTCAGATCACCCAGATCGCCTTGCAGACCGAAGGCGTGGACCACGCGATCGCGTTTCCGGGCCTGAATCCACTGCAGTTCACCAATACGCCCAATACCGGCACGGTGTTCCTGACGCTCAAGCCGTTCAGTCAGCGCAGCCGCACGGCGGCGCAGATCAACGCGGAGATCAACGCGCGCATCAGCCAGATCCAGCAGGGTTTTGCGTTTGCGTTCATGCCGCCGCCGATCCTGGGCCTGGGGCAGGGCTCGGGCTACTCGCTGTACATCCAGGACCGCGCCGGCCTGGGCTATGGCCAGTTGCAGAGTGCGGTCAATGCGATGTCCGGTGCGATCTCGCAAACGCCGGGCATGCAGTTCCCGATCGGCACGTATCAGGCCAATGTGCCGCAGCTCGATGCCAAGGTCGATCGCGACAAGGCCAAGGCGCAGGGCGTGCCGCTGACCAATCTGTTCGATACGCTGCAGACCTATCTGGGCTCGTCCTACATCAACGACTTCAACCGCTTCGGTCGCACCTACCAGGTGATCGCCCAGGCCGATGGACAGTTCCGCGACAGCGTCGAGGACATCGCCAACCTGCGCACCCGCAACGATCGCGGGCAGATGGTGCCGATCGGCAGCATGGTCACGCTGGGGCAGACCTACGGCCCGGATCCGGTGATCCGCTACAACGGCTATCCGGCCGCCGATCTGATCGGTGAGGCGGACCCGCGCGTGCTCTCCTCCACCCAGGCGATGCAGACGCTGGCCGGCATGGCGCCGAAGGTGTTGCCCAATGGCATGAACATCGAGTGGACCGATCTGAGCTATCAGCAATCCACCCAGGGCAACTCGGCGTTGATCGTGTTCCCGATGGCGGTGTTGCTGGCGTTCCTGGTGCTTGCCGCGTTGTACGAGAGCTGGACGCTGCCGCTGGCGGTGATCCTGATCGTGCCGATGACCCTGCTGTCTGCCTTGTTCGGCGTGTGGCTCACCGGTGGCGACAACAACGTGTTCGTGCAGGTAGGCCTGGTGGTGCTGATGGGCCTGGCGTGCAAGAACGCGATCCTGATCGTGGAGTTCGCCCGCGAACTCGAAATGCACGGCAAGGGCATCGTCGAGGCCGCGCTGGAAGCCTGCCGCCTGCGTCTGCGTCCGATCGTGATGACCTCCATCGCCTTCATCGCCGGCACCGTGCCGCTGGTGTTCGGGCATGGCGCCGGCGCCGAAGTGCGCTCGGTCACCGGCATCACCGTGTTTGCCGGCATGCTCGGTGTGACCCTGTTCGGGCTGTTCCTGACCCCGGTGTTCTACGTGGCCCTGCGCAAGTGGGTGACGCGTCGCGACCCCGCCGCACCGGCCGCTGTTGCGCACGATCACGTCAAGGCGTGAGTGCGTCATTCCCAACCCCCATTCGCAGTAGAAGGACATTGAAATGAGCAACCACAAGATCGCATTGGTCACCGGCGCCACCCGCGGCATCGGCCTGGAAACCGTCCGGCAGCTGGCCCAGGCCGGCGTGCACACGCTGCTGGCAGGCCGCAAGCGCGACGATGCCGTCGCCGCCGCACTCAAGCTGCAGGCCGAAGGCCTGCCGGTGGAAGCCATCCAGCTCGACGTCAACGACGACATCAGCATCGCCGCGGCGGTCGGCACGGTGGAACAGCGTCACGGCCACCTGGACATCCTGATCAACAACGCCGGCATCATGATCGAGGACATGCAGCGCACCCCGTCGCAGCAGAGCCTGGAGGTGTGGAAGCGGACCTTCGACACCAACCTGTTCGCGGTCGTCAGCGTCACCAAAGCGTTCCTGCCGCTGCTGCGTCGTTCGCTGGCCGGACGCATCGTCAATGTGTCCAGCATGCTCGGCTCGCTGACCCTGCATACCCAGCCCGGCTCGCCGATCTACGACTTCAAGATTCCCGCCTACGACGCCTCCAAGAGCGCGGTCAACAGCTGGACGGTGCATCTGGCCCATGAGCTGCGCGACACCGCCATCAAGGTCAACACCGTGCATCCGGGCTACGTCAAAACCGACATGAACGGCGGTGGCGGCGAGATCGAGGTAGAGCAGGGCGCGCACAGCAGCGTGCAGATGGCGCTGCTCGACGCGCACGGCGCCACCGGCAGCTTTACGCATCTGGGAGAAGTGTTGCCATGGTAAGAAACCTTCTGAGCGTGGCACTGGCCGCGCTGGTGCTCAGCGGTTGCGCGGTCGGGCCGGATTACCGGCCCGACCCGCCGGCCGCGGTGACCTTGCAGGGCGCGCAGGACGCGGCCTTCAGCGCCGAATCGCCGGTCGGCAACTGGTGGTCGCAGTTCGACGACCCGGTGCTGGAACAGTTGGTGCGCGATGCCTTGTTCGCCAACCACGATCTGCGCATCGCCGTGTCGCGCGTCAAGCAGGCGCGTGCGGTGTTCGTCGAGCGTCGCCTCGACCAGGCTCCGCACATCACCGCGCAGGGCAGTTTCGATCGCCGCGAGCAACAGCAGGTGGTCGCCGGCAACCAGCGCTTCCTCACCGAGCAGACCACCCTGGGGCTGGATGCGGCCTGGGAGCTGGATCTGTTCGGCCGTCAGCGGCGCGCCTCCGAAGCGGCGCGCGCGGATCTGGAAGCCGAGCAGGCCGGCCTGCTCGACGTGCAGGTCACCGTCGCCGCCGAAGTGGCGCGCAACTACTTCGAGTTGCGCGGCACGCAGAAGCAGCTGGAGGTTTCCAAGCGCACACTGACCAACCTGCATGACACCCAGCGGCTGACGCAGACGCGTTGGGACCTGGGCGCGGGCAGCGAGCTGGATGTGCAGAGCAGCCTGGCGCGCTTGAAGGCGATCGAGGCGGACATTCCGCTGCTGGAAACCGCCGAAGCGCAGTACCGCCATCGCCTGGCGGTGCTGCTCGGCCAGCCGCCCAATGCCCTGGATGCCACCCTGGTGGCGCGCACCACGCCGGCGTTCGCACGTGCGTTACCGCTGGGCGATACCGCCGGATTGCTGCGTCAGCGCCCGGACGTGCGCAGCGCCGAACGTCGGCTGGCGGCGGCCACCGCGCAGGTCGGCGTAGCCACGGCCGACCTGTTTCCGCGCATCAGCGTCAGCGGCTTTGTCGGCTTCCTGTCCGGCGACGCGGCCAGGCTGACCGAGGGCAGCGGCAAGGCCTGGTCGATCACCCCGTCGATCAGCTGGGCGGCATTCGACTTCGGCACCGTACGGGCACGCCTGCGTGCCAGCAAGGCGCAGGCCGACGGCGCGTTGGCGCAATACCAGCAGACGGTGTTGCTGGCGCTGGAAGACACCGAGAACGCCTTGATCGGCTACGGCCGCCAGCAGGCGCGCCTGGCGATCGTGGTGGAGCAGGCCAATGCGGCGCGGCGTGCCGAACAACTGGCGCAGATCCGCTACCGCGAGGGCTCGGAAGACTTCCTGACCCTGCTGGACGCACAACGCACCCAGTTGGCCGCCGACGATGCATTGGCGCAGGCCGAAGCAGCGGTCAATGTCGGTGTGGTCGGTGTGTACAAGGCCTTGGGCGGCTGGAAGCAGGACCAGGCGCCTGCAGCACCGGTGGCAGTGCTCGATCGCTAGGCAAGCATGCGGGGCGGCGGTCAGGTCGCCCCGCAGTCTCACTCGGAGACGTAACCGTCTGGCGCGGCTGACTCCTGATGGACCGCCGGCGGGCGAGTGCGGCCAGGGCTCGCCATCGGCGGTACCCGCCGGTTGCGTGTGACCTGACGGATGTTCGCCAGCCGTGTGAGCCACTGTCAGCTGCGCCGGCCTGCGACAAGCGGCGCCGACGCGTTGTCGGCTGTTGGCCAACGCGGTGCCGGGATCTCAGCACCGAGCCGGTGTGCCCACTGACCAGGCGCTGACACGACGGCCTGCGCTCAGTCGGCCACCCGCACGCTGTCGCGGCCACCGTTCTTGGCCAGATACAGCGCGGCATCGGCCCGCGAAAACCAGTCCTGCCAATGCGTCTCGCCATCGTGGCGCGCCGCGCCCAGCGACACAGTGATCCGGCCACCCGGGCCGCGCAGACCGTTGCGGATCACCTTGCGCAGGCGTTCAGTGGCCGCTTCCAGTTCCTGCAAGGAGCCGGCACGCAACAGCACCACGAATTCTTCGCCGCCGAAGCGGAACACCTGATGCGGCTCGCGCACTTCGAAACGCAGGATGGTGGCCAGATCCGACAGCGCGGCATCGCCTGCGGCATGTCCGTACAGATCGTTGACCTCCTTGAAATGGTCCAGATCCAGGATGATCAGGCTGTTGAGCCGTTCATGCGGCTGGCGCCGATCGATCTGGTGGGTGAGCGCACGCTCGAGCATGCGTCGGTTGGGCAGGCCGGTCAGCGCATCCAGCGAGGCCAGTTCTTCCAGATGCACGCGGTCGTCCTGCATGCGCAACGAAAACGCATAGCCCACCGCCAGCGTCACCACCGTCACCACGACCGTCGACACGCCCTGGCCGGGGCTGACGATCAGGCCGGGCAACAGCAAGAGTGCCGCCAGCAGCGGCAGGCTCAGCAGCACCGCGCGTTGCGGGCCGCACAGGAAGTAATTGGTGGCCAGTACCGGAAACAGCCAGGGCAGGGCACCATCGCCGCCGGTCCAGCAGGCCACGAGACAGCCGCCGACGTTGATGGAGGCCAGCCACACGCCACCAGCGCCAGTGCGTTCGGCATCGCGCATCCTCCAGCCCCGCCATATCGCAAACATACCGAGCGAGGCGGTGATGAGGCAGGCCAGCGCCTGACCGGTGATGGCCAGGTACACCGCATAGAGGCAAAGCAACAGCGCGGTGATCGGCCCCAGCGTCTTGACGATGCCGAGGCGGAAATCCCGCCGCAGGTGGAGGATCACAGGGAAGGTTCTATAGGAGTCGGCATCATTATCGGCGGAGCCTTGCGAAAGTTGAGCGTGCACGCGCCGCGGCAACGGGTAGGAAAATGAAGCGTTGCCGCGCCGGGCTTCGCACATCCTTGACGGCCGTGCCGCAACCGTAGCGTCTTTGTCGTCGGAGTCTGCCATGCCCACACGCGAAGAACTCGACACGCGCCTGGATGCGCTGCAGGACGAACTGCCGCAGCTGTCCGCCGATGAGGACGCGGATTTCGACTACCTCGATTTCCAGGCGCGTGCCCAGGCCCTGCTGAGCAGCGCCGCGTCCGAGGACGCAGCCTATGTGCGGACCCGTGTGGACGGCATGCTGGCGGGCGCCGGCCTGATTCCTACCGATGAGGATGGGCAGAGCTGCACGTGACTGCTGCTCTGCCCAACCGGCGAGCCGCCTGCATTGCAGCCGGCCGGGACGGCGCGAAGGTGGGGCTGCAGGCGCAGCCCCAATGCTGGTAACGGCGTGGCTTACCGTGTGGCCGGCGCGCCGGCACTGACCACCTGATTGCGTCCGGCCTGCTTGGCGCGGTACAGCGCCTCGTCCGCGCGCCGCAGCAGCTGCGCCATGTTGCCTGCATGCTCGGGAAAGCTGGCCGCGCCGAACGATGCACTGACCTTCGGCAACGAGACGCCATCGGCCATGACCTGCAGGGACTCGATGCCGGCGCGCAGCTTCTCGGCCATCCGGCAGGCGGTCGCCAGGTCCACTTCCGGCAGGATGATCGTCAGCTCTTCGCCGCCGTAGCGGCAGCAGATGTCTTCGCCGCGCGTCTGCGCCAGCAGGAATTCGCCGATCGCCGCCAGGACGCGATCACCGCCGCTGTGGCCGTGCAGGTCGTTGAACTGCTTGAAGTGGTCCACATCCAGCATCAGCACCGACAAGGGCTGTACCCGTCGCGTGCAGCGCGCCAGTTCGTGATTGAGCGCCTCTTCGAGATACCGGCGGTTATACAGTCCGGTCAACGGATCGCGAATGGACTGCTGGCGCAGCGTTTCGCGCAGACGCAGGTTGTGCAGCGCCAGCGACAATTGTTCGGCCGCTGCCTCGGCCACGGTCAACGAGGCCAGGTCGCGCGGATCCTCGCTGCGCAACGCCAGCATCCCCAGCTGCGTGCCCTGTGCCGACAACGGGATGCAGACGGTGCTCGCGTGCGCCGGAAGATTGGCGCCGACGTGCTGGCAGAGCATGCCCTGGCTGGCGTCTTGCACCACATGCGTGCGATCGCGGCGCAAGGCCCAGCAGGTGTCCGGCGCGATGCTGGCGTTGTCGTCGTCGGCCATCGTGCCCCAGGCCACCACCTGTTCGGCACGATCGCGCGAGGCGCGCAGCAGATAGACCGCACCGGCCGCGCCCGGCACCAGCGGCGCGATCGTGCGTGCGGTGATTTCCAGTGCTTCCTCGGCATCGCGGCAGTTCTGCAGCAACCCCGAGTAACGCGCCAGCGCCTCCAGTCCCGCCGACGTGCGTTCGAGTGTGGCGAACGATTCGATCAGGCGCTCGCTGGTCGTGCTGGCGGCGTCCTCGGCGCGCACGCGCCGTTCCAGTTCGCGTGACAGCAGCCGGTAGGCCAGCAACATCACCAGCAAGCCGCTGAAAATCCCGACCACCGTGACCCACAGCACCCACTGCGCACTGCGCGTGTTGGTGTCATTGCGCTTCACCAGTTGCTGGCGCTCCAGTTCCGTCATGATCTGCACCTGGCGGCGCAGCGAAGACGAAGTCTGGAACACGCCGCGTGCGATCGAGGCGCGCGCCCCATCCAGGCCCTGCTTGCGGTAGCTGTGCAACAGGTCGTCGATCTGCGTCAGGCGAATGTCCACCAGGCGTCCAAGCTCCACGACATGGCGCCGCTGTACCGGGTTGTCCTGCACCAGGGCATCCAGCCGCACGATGCGCTCGGGCAGTCGCCCGATCGCATCGGCGTACACCCCGAGAAACGCTTCGTTGTCGGTCAAGACATAGCCGCGCACCGACGACTCCGCCGACAGCATTCCGGCCTGGATCTCGTCGATGCTGGCGATCACCTCCTGCGTGTGCGTCACCCAGCCGGCGTCGGACAGCGAACGCTGCGTGGTCAAATACCCACCTATGCCGATCAGGACGAAGATCATTCCGCCGAGCAACAAGGCGCCGGCAGCGTGGCGTTTTGCTTTCTTGGTCAACACCGTGTTTCCCCGACACTGATTGTCTAGTAGAGGCCGATGCAAGTCGCGTGCCTATGCTTCACTTCGCTTGCCAGTCAGCTGCGGGACGGGCTCAAGGTCGCTCCGGCGGCGGCACGGCGATATGCTTTACGCTCGTCATCGAGCCGGGCAACAGATTGGTCATTTTTCTAGGTAGCTATCAATTGACCTGCCGCGCTGCCCGGGGCGATGGCCCGAGCCCCGGCTGGGTTGCCGACTGGCAGATCGCCCAGATCGGTGCCGGAAGCGCCGGCGACCGGGCAGGCAGCGCACTTTCTGCCACGTTTCCAGACCACCGCAGCGCCATGGCGGCCGCTCGCGTTGCCGGCATGGTGACGTTGGAGGCCATGCACGCCGAAGCGCAACGACAGCTCGAACCCGCCTGAGCGCAGGTGCTGGTGCGCATGGTCGCATCGGCCAAGCCAGCACCAGACAGGCTGGCATGCGGTTTGCTCCAGCCCTGGACAACGCTGGGGAGCGTCTTGGACGGAGGCGACATGCAAGAACCCAACAAAAGTGCCCTGGTCCTGCTGCAACAGGAAGCCACCGAACTGCTCGCGCTCTTCGACCAACTGCGTGGCGATGCGGCACCGGCACACGAGCCAGTCAACGTCGTTGCGGACGGACCTGCCGGGCGCACCGAACAGACCGCCCACGTCAGTAATTGACGCATCCTGCCGGCGTGCACCCGCGCGTGGCGCACGCGCGGCCGATGCGTGGCAAGTTCCCGGCGGGGGTAGGGGGAGGCCTGAGAGGCCCGCGCGCTGGAGGGTAGGCGCACGCCGCAGGCGTTCGACGCGTGCACCAGCACCGGCGCAATTTTCGGCCTGTCTTGTGTGCGGTCATCTCGCAAGGGCTGGCGCGGCAGCCTGTCAGCGCCAGTTGGCGGCAGGTCACGCGTTCCTCGGAGCAGGCGGTCTCGGTATCGCCCATGAAAAAGGCCGGGAGCCCTCTGCATCGAGGAGTCCCGGCCTTAGTCGGTCGTCTTAGGACCGTTGTTTGGTGGAGGTGGGCGGAATCGAACCGCCGTCCGGAAGCACTCCATCCCCAGCACTACATGCTTAGCCCTCCGTTAGATCTCATTCCCAGGCAGCACGGTTGGCAAAGCGCACCTGGAAACCAGCCTGCTTTATCTAACCGGTAGCTGACAGGCAGCCACTACCGATGGTTCCGTGATAATGACCCTACACCTACGAGCACGGGCACAAGTAGGTTCGGGGGTTCGCCTTAGGCGGCTGTAGAACTACAACTAAAGCCAATTAAGCGGCGATAGCGAAGTCCGAACCGTAGTTGTCATCGTTGGCAACTAAAAGTTTGCTGCTGGATTAACGAGGAAAGCTGCCCCCTCGGCATGCGCCAAGCGACTTCGCGACCCCCGTCGAAACCAGTGCACCCCCGGGGAAAGCATCAAAACGCTGACCTGATCAGTGTAGGGATCGGGGCGCCCTGTCACAAGTGGTGAGACGTGCGGCGCTTACAGTGGCTTCAGTCCTACCGGACGGAATGGTCTGGTACTCAAGGAGAGAAGCGATGGCGACAGGCAAGCCCCCCCGTTCGCGGCAGGCACGTAGCGTCCCCCGCAAGCGCGCACCAGGTGTCGACGCAGCCAAGCCTCGGCGCGCAGCCACGGCCCCGCAGCAGCAGGCGCAGGACACCACGCTGACGCGCGTGCAGGGCAAGGCGCGCACGGTGATCTATATCCACGGCATCGGCAACAAACCGCCGGCCGAGGTGTTGCGCTGTCAGTGGGACAAGGCGTTGTTCGGGCGGCCGATGGGCGAGCGCACGCGCCTGGCGTATTGGGTCAATCGCGAGCGCTATCCGGTTGCCGAACCCGGCAATTGCGATGCGCGCGATGTCGGCCCGGCACTCAATCAGAGCGTGCAGCGCGCCCTGAGCACGCTTGGGCTGGTGCCAGGCGAGCAGGACCTGCATCTGCTCGCCGACGCCCTGGCACAGAGCGAGCAGGAGCGCAGCGATCTGCATCGGTTGCTGGACGAGCTGGATGCCGCGCCCGCCATGCCGGCAGCCGGCGAGGTGCAGGCCAAAGGTCCGATCGATGCAATCAACCGGGTGCTGCTGCGGCTGATCTCCGCCGCACTGCTGCAGGACGTGCACGATTTGTTCTTCGTGCCCGAGCGTGCAGCGTTGATGCGCGACAGCCTGGTGCAGCGCCTGCGCTCGGGGGGCGGGCCGTTCGTGGTGGTCGCGCACAGCCAGGGGTCGATGATCGCCTTCGACGTGCTGCGTCAGCTCCAGGCTGCCGAGTGCGAGGTCAGCCTGTTCCTGACCCTGGGCTCGCCCCTTGGCCTGCCGCAGGTGCGCAGCATGTTCAAGCGCTGGACCGGCACGCGCAAGCTGCCGTTTCCTCCGTGCGTGCGGCGCTGGATCAACGTCGCCGACACGCGCGATCCGATCGCGCTGGATCCGGATCTCAGCGACGACATCGCCAATGCCAAGGGACGGTTCGAAAACCTCTCAGGCGCGCGCTTGAACCCGGACTGGCAGCACAACGCGCATTCGGGTTCGGGCTACCTGTCGATCCCGCAGGTGCGTGCGGCGGTGCGCGAGGCGGTGGGCGTCGGTTTCGATCAACCGGTGTCCAATGCCGTGCTGATCAAGGATCTCAGCGAGCAACTGGAAGCGCATGGCGCCGAGTACCGGCACGAGGTGCTCATCGAGCTGGATCGGCGGGTGTCGGGCGATGATCCGGCCGGCACGCGTGCGCTGCTGCTGGCGCAACTGCGCCAGGCCGCTGCAGGCGCCACCGGTTTGAGCGGCGAAGCGCTGGACGAGGCGATCGCGCTGGAAGATGGCCTGCAGCGGTTTGTGTCGGCACGGCTGACGCGGTTCGAGATCGAATCGCTGCAGGACCGCTACCGGGCATTGGGATTCCGGCGCATGTGGCGCGATGCCGGCAAGCGCGCGTTGATCAACGTGTCCGGCAACGTCCTGCATGCCGATGCGGCGCGTACCGCGTATCGCGCACGCGGCCAGCAGATCGGCTGGGCAGTGCTGGACACCGGTATCGCGGCCAGTCATCCGCATTTCTTCGCAAAGGGCGAGCGCGACACGGTGGTGGCGCAATGGGATTGCACGCGCCGCGGCGCAGCCAAGCGACTGACACGCGCTGACGGCGATGCCTTCGCCCGGCTGGATCGGCACGGGCACGGCACGCATATCGCCGGGATCATCGCCGGCCAGAGCCGCGCGGTGATTGCCGACGCGCAGGGCAACCCGGGCAAGCCGCTGGAGTTCGCCGGCATGGCGCCGGACACCCAGCTCTACGGTTTCAAGGTGCTGGACGATGCCGGCAACGGCCGCGATTCGTGGATGATCAAGGCAGTGCAGCAGGTGGCGGCAATCAACGAGCGCGCCGGCGAGCTGGTCATCCACGGCGTCAATCTGAGCCTTGGCGGTTATTTCGATCCGGAGAGCTATGGCTGCGGTTTTACGCCGCTGTGCAACGAGCTGCGGCGGCTATGGCGGCAAGGCGTGCTGGTGGTGGTGGCCGCCGGCAACGAGGGCCTGGCGTGGTTGATGGGCAACGACGGCGATGCATATCCGGCCAACATGGATCTGTCGATCAGCGACCCGGGAAATCTGGAAGACGCCATCGTGGTGGGCTCGGTGCACAAGAGCAGCCCGCACAACTACGGCGTGTCGTATTTTTCCTCGCGCGGACCGACCGCCGATGGTCGCGGCAAGCCGGACGTCGTGGCGCCGGGCGAAAAGATCCTGTCGGCCTATTACGACTTCGACCCGAACGACCCGGCGAGCCTGATGGTGGAGATGAGCGGCACCAGCATGGCCGCACCGCACGTCTCCGGCGTGCTGGCCGGATTCCTCTCCGCACGCCGCGAGTTCATCGGCTTCCCGGACCGGGTCAAGCAACTGATGCTGGACACCTGCACCGACCTGCAGCGCGATCGCTATGTGCAGGGCAGGGGGGTGCCGAATTTGATGCGGATGCTTGGGGCGACGTGATTTTGGGGTCGGGATTAGAAATTGGGGATTCGGGATTGGCAAAAGCATGGGCTGTAAGCGCTGCGTTGTTGCTCGCCGGGGCAGGGAACTATGCAAACGCCGGCTGCGGGCGGCTTCGCCGTTACCAATCCCTAATGCCGAATTTCCAATCCCCGCCACTCACGCGTCGCGGTTATGCCGCCGCATCACGCGCTGCTTGTCGCGCTGCCAGTCGCGGTCCTTGGCGGCGTCGCGCTTGTCGTGGTTCTGCTTGCCCTTGGCCAGTGCGATTTCCAGCTTGACCTTGTTGTTGCTCCAGTACAGCGCGGTGGGCACCAGGGTGTAGCCGTCGCGTTCGACGCTGCTCAACACCTTGTCGATCTCCCGGCGGTGCAGCAGCAGCTTGCGGTCGCGGCGTTCCACCGGCACGGTGTGGCTGGAGGCCTGGATCAGCGGGGTGATCTGCGCGCCGATCAGGAAGATCTCGCCTGAACGCACGTAAGCGTACCCGTCGATGATGTTGGCGCGACCGGCGCGGATCGCCTTGACTTCCCAGCCCTGCAGCGCCAAGCCGGCTTCGTAGCGCTCTTCCAGGTGGTATTCGTAGCGCGCACGCTTGTTCAGCGCGATGGTTTTCGTGGCCGTCGCGCCGTTTGCTTTATCCTTGGCTGGTTTCTTGCTCATGCCGCTATTGTCGCCGATTCGGCGTCATCAAACGATCTTCTGTCTTTCACAAGTTAGCGAATGCCTACCATCCGTCGCAGCGCCCTGGTCGAACACAGCGCCACCCGCATGTTCGACCTGGTCAATGATGTTGCCGCCTATCCGCGCCGTTTCGGCTGGTGCGATGCTGCGCAGGTGCTTGAACAGGACCAGGCGCACATCGTGGCGCGGCTGGATCTGGGGCTGGGATCGTTCCGCACCTGGTTCACCACCGAAAACATGCTCGAGCGCCCCGAGCGCATCGTCATGCATCTGCGCGACGGGCCGTTCAAGCGGCTGGAAGGCCTGTGGGAATTCCAGTCGCTGGGCGAGAACGCCTGCAAGGTCAGCCTGACCCTGGAAGTGGAAACCAGCTCGCGGCTGTTGGGTCCGGCGCTGGCGCTGGGCTTTCAAGGCCTGGCCGACCGCATGGTCAACGATTTCGTGCGGGTCGCCGATCGCGGCGACACCTGAGCATGCGCGTCGACGTCGTGCTGGCCTGGCCGGACCGCTACAGTTCGGTGTCGCTGGACCTGGCCGAGGGCGCCACCGTGGCCGAGGCGATTGCCGCGTCCGGTCTGGCGCCGAACCGACCACCAGCGGCGCAGGCGATCCATGGGCTGATTGCGCGAGCGGATCAAGTGCTGCGCGACGGCGATCGGGTCGAACTGCTCAGGCCGCTGCTGCTGGATCCGAAGGACGCGCGGCGTCGCCGTGCCGGACCGAGCAAAAAAGCCGGTCCCAGCAAGTAGCGGCTTGCCAGTGCCGCGGTGCGTGTGCGCGTGATAGCGAACTGTTCCGGTGGCAGGTCAGCGGCGTGAACGCACCCGGTGGCCTGGACCGGCGCAGGGTGATGCAAAACATCTGACTGAAAGCCCCAGCTATCGGCAGCTGGCTCAGCACCGTCGTCCGCGAGCAACCACGTCGTTTCGACCAGGCAAATAAAAAACGCATCCGTTCAAAAGGATGCGTTTTCTGATTTGACAAACACTCGGGCGACCGCAAGACCGCCGAGCAGGCGCATCAACGGCCGCGCTGCTTCTTCTTGTCGCGGGCCAGATTGCGGCCGAACTGCTTGGGCGCCGACTTGGCCAGCTGCTCGTCCTGCGACGGGAAATAATCGCCTTCCCAGCGCACGACCTGCTCGTTTTCGAAGAACACGGTGAAGTTCTTGATCTCGGTACGCGCCAGACGGTCCACGCGCTGGGTGGAGGTGTAGTCCCAGCGCTGCGAATGGAACGGGTCGGGAATCGAGGGGGTACCCAGCAACGCGCTGACCTGCTGCTTGCTCTGGCCTACCTGCAGTTGCTCCACGGCATTCTGTTTGATCAGATTGCCCTGGTAGATCGGCTGCTTGTAGATGATGCCGCAGCCAGCGGTGGAAAGAGCAACGGCGGCGACCAGCAGGAGATTACGCATCGGGGATTAAGTGCTGAGGAAATCACGCCGATGATACACTCCCGCCGGTCGCCGCGACCCGTTTGATGGCAGCTGGCGCTAAATCGCCAATGAACGGAGAACATATGGAAACCCACGACCTGCGCAAAGTCGGGCTCAAGGTGACCCATCCGCGGATGCGGATCCTGGAATTGCTCGAGCAGAAGAGCAACCAGCACCACCTCAGCGCAGAAGACATCTATCGGCAGCTGCTCGATCATGGCGACGAAATCGGTCTGGCCACGGTGTATCGGGTGCTGACCCAGTTCGAGGCTGCCGGCCTGGTGCTGAAGCACAATTTCGAAGGCGGCCAGGCGGTCTATGAGCTGGATCGCGGCGGCCATCACGACCATATGGTGGACGTGGACACCGGCCACGTGATCGAGTTCGAGAGCGAAGAGATCGAGGCCTTGCAGCGCCAGATCGCCGCCCAGCATGGCTACGAGCTGGAAGAGCACTCGCTGGTGCTGTACGTGCGCAAGAAGCGCCCGCGCTGACGGAAAGCCAGCGGCATTGTGGCAACGACAAGGCGGCTTCGGCCGCCTTGTGCGTTTGCAGCCATTGGCTGCCCGGCCACGCCGAGCTCTGCCGGCGCCACGCCGGTCGGCTCAGGCGCTCTGCAGCAGCTTGCGTGCCGCCGCGCGGGCTTCCTTGCTGACTTCCACCCCGCCCAGCATGCGCGCCAGCTCTTCCTGGCGGGCCTGCGGGCCGAGCAGTTCGACCGCGCTCTGGGTCATGCCGTCCACCGGCGCCTTGCTGACCCGATAGTGCGCATGGCCCTTGGCGGCCACCTGCGGCAAGTGGGTCACGCACAGCACCTGGCGCTCTTCGCCCAGGGCGCGCAGCTTCTGCCCGACGATGTCCGCCACCGCGCCGCCGATGCCGGAATCGACCTCGTCGAAGACCATGGTCGGCACGCTGTCCAGCCCGAGGGCGGCGACCTCGATCGCCAGTGAAATCCGCGACAGCTCGCCGCCGGAGGCGACCTTGCGCAATGCGCGGGGTGGCTGCCCGGCATTGGCGGCAACCAGGAATTCCACCCGCTCGGCGCCATTGGGATCCGGGCGCAGGGTGTCCTGCGGCTGCAGCTGGATCAGGAACTGCCCGCCGCCCATGCCCAGCTCGCCGATCAGCGTGGTGGTGGCGGCCGACAGGGCCTCGGCAGCGGCCATGCGGCTGGCGCTGAGGGTGCTGGCTGCACTGCGCCAGACGCCGATTGCCGCCTCGATGTGCTTGTCCAGCTGCTGCAGGCGCTCGTCGGCGCCGCGCAGGCTTTCCACTTCCAGACTCATGCGCTCGCGCTGGGCGGCCAGTTCGTCCGGGGTGACGCGATGCTTGCGCGCCAGATCGTGCAGGCGGCCGAGCCGGCGCTCCATCGCCTCGAACTGGGCCGGGTCGGCCTCCAGGTCGTCGCGCACGCGGTCGAGCAGGGCCAGCGCCTCTTCGATCTGGATGACCGCGCTGTCCAGCAGCGCATCGACCTCGCCCAGGCGCGGCTCGTGCTCTGCCACGCGCGCCAGGTCGTGGCGGCTGTCCTGCAGCAGGCCCAGCGCGCAGGCGCCGTCGTCGCCATTGAGCTGCAGGGCCACGCTGTCGCAGGCGCCGATCAAGGCGGTGGCATGCGCCTGGCGGCGGTGATTGACGTCCAG
The DNA here is from genome assembly GCF_003993495.1 of Xanthomonas sp. BRIP62418. NCBI lineage: Bacteria > Pseudomonadati > Pseudomonadota > Gammaproteobacteria > Lysobacterales > Lysobacteraceae > Xanthomonas > Xanthomonas sp. BRIP62418. Next base: position 13,955 of record NZ_QEZG01000029.1, on the reverse strand, counting down.
CGCGGCGATCGCGGCCGGGTCCAGGTCCTCGCGTTCCAGTTCGCCGAGCTGGTGTTCCAGAAAACCGATGCGATCGGAGACATCGCCTTGCGCGGACAGCGCGTCGCGCTCGTCCAGCAGGGCCTGCCAGCGCTGGCTGGCCTGGCGCACCTGCTCGCGCTGCGCGCCGTTGCGGGCGTAGGCGTCGAGCAGGGCGAGCTGGCTGTGGCGGGCCATCAGGGCCTGGTGTTCGTGCTGGCCATGGATCTCCACCAGCCGCGAAGCCAGTTCCGCCAGTTGCGAGGAGGTCACCGGGCGGCCGTTGATCCAGGCACGCGAGCCGCCATCGGCACGGATGACCCGGCGCAGCTGGCACTGCGCATCGTCGTCGAGTTCGTTGTCCGACAGCCAGGTCAGGCCCGGGTGCTGGGGCGGCAGCTGGAATTCGGCCGACAGTTCGGCGCGGTCGGCGCCGTGGCGGACCACGCCGCTGTCGGCGCGCAGCCCGGACAGAAAGCCCAGTGCGTCCACCATCAGCGACTTGCCGGCGCCGGTTTCGCCGGAAACCACGGTCATGCCTGGCCCGAATTCCAGTTCGGTGGCGCGGACGACGGCGAAATCCTTGATGGAGAGGTGTCTGAGCATGGGGTCGAGTGTGAACGCTTTGGGGAAGCTTAGGGTGGGAGCGGCGGGCAGGGAATAAGACGCTTGCCAACCGCAGGGCCAGACATTATCTATGCCCAGTCTCACCGGATGATCCCATGCGCGCGTCACAGTCCCCAACGCTCGACCCCCGCGCTCGCCAGCTGCTGCGGACGTTGATTGCCCGCTATATCCGCGACGGCGAGCCGGTGGGCTCCAAGACGCTGGCCCAGCACGCGGGGCTGGACGTCAGCCCGGCCACCATCCGCAACATCCTGGCCGACCTGGAGGACGTGGGGCTGCTCAGCTCTCCGCACACATCGGCCGGGCGGGTGCCCACCGCGCACGGGTACCGGGTGTTCGTCGACAGCCTGGTGCAGATGCAGCCGCCCGGCGAGGAAGAAGTGCGACGCCTGCGCGCGGAGCTTGCCAGCGGCAACGGCACCCAGTCGCTGCTGGGCAGTGCCTCGCAGATGCTGTCGGCGATGAGCCATTTCGTCGGCGTGGTCAGCGCGCCGCGGCGCGAGCAGTTCGCGTTCCGGCACATCGACTTCGTTGCGCTGGACGCGCGGCGGGTGCTGGCGATCCTGGTGTTTGCCGACAACGAGGTGCAGAACCGGGTGATCGAGCCGCGCCGGGCCTACGAGCCGGCCGAGCTGGAGCGGGTGGCAAATTACCTCAATGCGCAATTTGCCGGGCGCGCGCTGGCGGATATCCGCGCCAGCCTGTTGCGCGAGTTGCGCCTGGCCAAGAACGAGATGGAGCAGTTGCTGGCGCACAGCGTGGACCTGGCCAGCGAGGCGCTGGTGCCGGCCGATGCCGACGACATGGTGATGGCCGGGCAGACCCGCCTGATGGGCGTGCAGGACCTGTCGGACCTGGACCGGCTGCGCGAGCTGTTCGAGGCCTTCGCCAGCAAGCGCGAGATCCTGCAGCTGCTCGAACGCACCATCCAGGCGCCGGGCGTGCGCATCTTCATCGGCGAGGAGACCGGCATGGTGTCGCTGGACGACGTCTCGCTGGTCACCGCGCCGTACGCCGCCAATGGCCAGGTGCTGGGCGTGCTGGGCGTGATCGGGCCCAAACGCATGGCCTACGACCGGGTGATTCCGCTGGTGCAGACCGCCGCCCAGGTGCTGGGTGCGGCCATGGAACCGCCCGGCACGCGATAAGCGGCAACGATCGAGACGATCATTTTGCTTGAAACGCGCGTGCGCGCCCACATACGGGGTGACGTTGGGGCGGGCGTTCCGCTTGCCCGGGAACTGCACATGAACCAAGACCACCCCGAATTCGACTCCGAAGACCTGTCCCAGAACCCACCCGAGACCGATCCGCTCAAGGCCGAGATCGAATCGCTGCGCAGCGAGATCGCGCTGGTCAAGGCCGATGCCCTGCGCGAGCGTGCCGATCTGGAGAACCAGCGCAAGCGCATCGCCCGTGATGTCGAGAACGCGCGCAAGTTCGCCAACGAAAAGCTGCTGGGCGAGCTGCTGCCGGTGTTCGACAGCCTGGACGCCGGCCTGACCGCGGCCGGCACCGAGCCCAGCCCGCTGCGCGATGGTCTGGACATGACCTACAAGCAGCTGCTCAAGGTTGCGGCCGACAACGGCCTGACCCTGCTCGATCCGGTCGGCCAGCCGTTCAACCCGGACCAGCACCAGGCCATCAGCCAGGGCGAGGCCGAGGGCATCGCCCCGGGCCACGTGGTGCAGGTGTTCCAGAAAGGCTATCTGCTCAACGAACGTCTGCTGCGCCCGGCCCTGGTGGTCGTGGCCAAGCACGACTGAACCGTGGCGCCCGGCTGAACTGCCGGGCGCATGCGCGAAACGCAGATTCGTGCAGGTGGCTTGAACACCTGCGCACCACCCCCACATCTCAGCCAGACCCGGCGTCGCCGGACACAGCTAAAGAATCATCAGGAGCGTATCCATGGGCAAGATCATTGGTATTGACCTCGGCACCACGAACTCGTGCGTGTCGATCATGGACGGCGGCAAGGCCCGCGTCATCGAAAATTCCGAGGGCGATCGCACCACGCCTTCGATCGTCGCCTACACCAAGGACGGCGAAGTCCTGGTCGGTGCCTCGGCCAAGCGCCAGGCAGTGACCAACCCCAAGAACACCTTCTACGCGGTGAAGCGCCTGATCGGCCGCAAGTTCACCGACGCCGAAGTGCAGAAGGACATCTCGCACGTGCCGTACGGCATCCTCGCCCACGACAACGGCGATGCCTGGGTGCAGACCAGCGATGGCAAGCGCATGGCGCCGCAGGAAATCTCCGCCCGCGTGCTTGAAAAGATGAAGAAGACCGCCGAGGACTTCCTGGGCGAGAAGGTCACCGAGGCCGTGATCACGGTGCCGGCCTACTTCAACGACAGCCAGCGTCAGGCCACCAAGGACGCCGGCCGCATCGCCGGTCTGGACGTCAAGCGCATCATCAACGAGCCGACCGCTGCAGCCCTGGCCTATGGCCTGGACAAGAACGGCGGCGACCGCAAGATCGCCGTGTACGACCTGGGCGGCGGCACCTTCGACGTGTCGATCATCGAAATCGCCGAAGTCGACGGCGAGAAGCAGTTCGAAGTGCTGGCCACCAATGGCGACACCTTCCTCGGCGGCGAAGACTTCGACAACCGCGTCATCGAGTACCTGGTCGACGAATTCAACAAGGATCAGGGCATCGATCTGCGCAAGGATCCGTTGGCGCTGCAGCGCCTGAAGGACGCCGCAGAGCGCGCCAAGATCGAGCTGTCGACCAGCCAGCAGACCGAAGTGAACCTGCCGTACGTCACCGCCGATGCCTCGGGCCCGAAGCACCTCAACATCAAGTTGACCCGTGCCAAGCTCGAAGCGCTGGTGGAGGACCTGGTCAAGAAGTCGATCGAGCCGTGCCGCACCGCGTTGAACGATGCCGGCCTGCGCGCCAGCGACATCAACGAAGTGATCCTGGTCGGCGGTCAGACCCGTATGCCGAAGGTGCAGCAGGCCGTTGCCGATTTCTTCGGCAAGGAACCGCGCAAGGACGTCAACCCGGACGAAGCCGTGGCCGTGGGCGCTGCGATCCAGGGCGGCGTGCTGGCCGGCGACGTCAAGGACGTGCTGCTGCTGGACGTGACCCCGCTGTCGCTGGGTATCGAAACCATGGGCGGCGTGTTCACCAAGATCATCGAAAAGAACACCACCATCCCGACCAAGGCTTCGCAGACCTTCTCCACCGCCGAGGACAACCAGTCGGCCGTGACCGTGCATGTATTGCAGGGTGAGCGCGAGCAGGCCCGCTTCAACAAGTCGCTGGCCAAGTTCGACCTGTCCGGCATCGAGCCGGCCCCGCGCGGCATGCCGCAGGTGGAAGTGTCCTTCGACATCGACGCCAACGGCATCCTGCACGTGTCGGCCAAGGACAAGAAGACCAACAAGGAGCAGAAGGTCGAGATCAAGGCCGGTTCGGGCCTGTCGGACGAAGAGATCCAGCGCATGGTCGCCGATGCGGAAGCCAACCGCGAGGAAGACAAGAAGTTCCAGGAACTGGTGCAGGCCCGCAACCAGGCCGATGGCCTGATCCACGCCACCCGCACCGCGATCACCGAGCATGGCAGCAAGGTCGGTGGCGATGTGATCGGCAAGGTGGAAGCGGCGCTGTCGGATCTGGAAACCGCCATGAAGAGCGACGACAAGGCGCAGATCGAGGCCCGCAGCAAGACCCTGGAAGAAGCCGGCCAGTCGCTGTACGCCGCAGCTGCCGCGGCAGAGCAGGGCGGCAACGCCGATGCGGCCAGCGGCAACGCGCAGGCCTCCAAGGCCGCCGACGACGTGGTGGACGCCGAGTTCACCGAAGTCAAGGACGACAAGAAGTAAGCCGTGATTTGGGAGTCGGGAGTGGGGATTGGCAGCCGGTAAACGTGCCGATCCTCATCCCGATATCCTTTACGCGTCGCGTCGCCAAGGCGGACCAGCACACGCTGTCCGCTTTTGCGTTTCAACGAATCTCAAATCACGAATCCCCAATACCGGCTTATGAGCAAACGCGATTACTACGAAGTGCTGGGCGTTGCCCGTGGCGCCAGCGACGAGGAGCTGAAGAAGGCGTATCGGCGCTGTGCGATGAAGCACCACCCGGACCGCAATCCCGGCGACGCTGCTGCCGAAGCGATGTTCAAGGAGTGCAAGGAAGCCTATGAGGTGTTGTCGGACGGCAACAAGCGCCGCGCCTACGATGCGCATGGCCACGCTGCGTTCGAGCACGGCATGGGCGGTGGTGGTGGGCCGGGTGGCCCGGACATGGGAGATATCTTTGGCGATATCTTCGGCAATATTTTCGGCGGTGGCGCCGCCGGTCCGCGCGCTGCGCGACGTGGTGCCGACGTCGGTTACGTATTGGAACTGGATCTGGAAGAAGCCGTTGCCGGCATCGAACGCCGCATCGAGATCCCGACCCTGATCGAGTGCGAGCCCTGCCATGGCAGTGGTTCGGAAGACGGCAAGGTGGAAGTGTGCGGGACCTGCCACGGACGCGGCCAGGTCCGCATCCAGCGCGGCATCTTCGCCATGCAGCAGAGCTGCCCGCATTGCGACGGGCGCGGCACGCTGATCCAGAACCCGTGCAAGACCTGCCACGGCGCCGGTCGCGTGGAAGAAGACAAGGTGCTGTCGATCAAGGTGCCTGCCGGCGTGGATACCGGCGACCGCATCCGCCTGGCCGGCGAGGGCGAAGCCGGCCCGGCCGGCACGCCGCCGGGCGATCTGTATGTGGAAGTGCGCGTGCGCGAGCACGCGATCTTCCAGCGCGACGGCGATGACCTGCATTGCGAAGTGCCGATTCGTATTTCGCAGGCGGCGCTGGGCGACACCGTGCGCGTGGCCACCCTGGGCGGGGAGGCGGAAATCCGCATTCCGGCCGAAACCCAGACCGGCAAGCTGTTCCGGTTGCGTGGCAAGGGCGTGCGCTCGGTGCGCAGTCGCAGCGAAGGCGATCTGTATTGCCGCGTGGTGGTCGAAACGCCGGTGAACCTGACCGCCGACCAGCGCGAGTTGCTGCAGCAGTTCGAAGCCACGTTCACCGGTGAGGATGCACGCAAGCATTCGCCCAAGTCGGCCACCTTCATCGATGGCGTCAAGGGCTTCTGGGATCGCATGACGTCCTGAGGTTGGGAATCGGGAGTCGGGAGTGGGGAATCGTAAGGGCGGTGTGGCCCGGCCTGCCGGGGTAGTGCGCCAGTGTGGCGATTCGGGCTTCGTGGAAGCGGATGCCGGCTCCCGAATGTCCGGAAAGTTGCACGATTGAGCCAGGTTCTCCAGACGAATGCCGGCCCCGGGGCCGGCATTCGCGTTCTTGCGGCAGGAGCCCGCGCAGATCGGAGGCGATATCGACTGCTGCCAGTGCACGGACCGGCCTGGCGAGAACTGGCTTGGCGGCGGTAGGCGTTGCGGCGAGCGGACGACGGTTGCGTCGATCGACGGTGGGCGCGCCGTGGCGCTGGCGTAAAATGCTGCGATGAACAATGCCCCCGACAGTCATCTGGTCCACGGCCGCCGCCAGCGTCCGGATGGTCCTTCGCCGATCGATGTGATCTCGGTCCAGTCGCAACTGGTCTACGGCCATGCCGGCAACAGCGCGGCGGTGCCACCGCTGCGTGCGCTGGGCCTGCGGGTGGCGGAAGTGCCGACCACGCTGCTGAGCAATGCGCCGTTCTACGCCACCTTGCGCGGCCGCATCCTGCCGGCCGACTGGTTGGCCGACCTGCTGCTGGGGGCGAGCGAGCGCAGCCTGCCGCAGCGTGCCCGCATGCTGGTTTCCGGCTATTTCGGCAGCCTGGCCAATGGCGAGGCGTTTGCCGACTGGCTGGAGCAGACCCTGCCGCAGGCCCCGCAACTGCGTTATTGCCTGGATCCGGTGATCGGCGACACGCACACCGGCCCGTATGTCGAACCCGGACTGGAGCGCGTGTTCGCCGAGCGGCTGTTGCCGCATGCCTGGCTGGTGACGCCGAATGCGTTCGAGCTTGGGCGACTGACCGGTTTGCCGAGTCTGGAGCAGGACGATGCCGTCGTTGCCGCGCGCGCATTGCTGGCGCGCGGCCCGCAATGGGTGCTTGCGCACAGCGTGGCCGGTGCGGCCGGTGAGCTGGTGACCCTGGCGGTCAGCAACACGGCGGTGTATCGCTGGGCCACGCCGCATCTGCCGGTGGATGTGGCCGGCACCGGCGATGTGCTGATGGCCTTGCTGATCGGGTTCCTGCTGCGCGATATGCCGTTCGAGCAGGCGGTGGGGCATGCGCTCAGCGGCGTGCATGGTGCACTGGAAGCCACATTGGATGCAGGCGTCGAGGAGTTCGATGTGCTGGCCGCCGCACCAGCCGCACTTGCGGCTGCCCCGCGTTTTGCGCTCGAGCGATTGGCATGATGGCGCAGCCGGTGGTCGGCATCGTCGGCATCGCCGGTGCCTACGGACGCTGGCTGGCGCAGTTTTTGCGCACGCGCCTGGGGCTGGAGGTGATCGGCTTCGATCCGGCCGGTGACGGCGACATGGACGAGGCCACCTTGGCGCAGCGTGCGGACGTGCTGATCTTTTCTGCGCCGATCCGCCACACCGCCGCATTGATCGCGCGTTATGTGGACCTTGCCGGCCCGCGTGCCGCGTCGCAGTTGTGGATGGATGTCACCTCGATCAAGCAGGCGCCGGTTGCCGCGATGCTGGCATCGCCGGCCGAGGTCGTCGGCCTGCATCCGATGACCGCACCGCCCAAATCGCCCACCTTGAAAGGGCGGGTGATGGTGGTCTGCCAGGCACGGCTGCAGCAGTGGTCGGCATGGGTGCAGATGCTGTGCACCGCGCTGCAGGCCGAGTGCGTGTACGCCACGCCCGAGCACCACGACCGCGTGATGGCGCTGGTGCAGGCGATGGTGCACGCCACCCATCTGGCGCAGGCCGGCACCTTGCGCGACTACGCGCCGCTGCTGGGCGAACTGCGCGCGCTGATGCCGTATCGCTCGGCCTCGTTCGAGCTGGATAGCGCGGTGATCGCGCGCATCCTCTCGCTCAATCCGGCGATCTATGAAGACATCCAGTTCGGCAACCCGTACGTGGGCGAGATGCTCGACCGGCTGTTGCTGCAGCTGCGCGAATTGCGCGCGCTGGTCGCGCAAGGCGACGATGCGGCGCGCGCGCAGTTTCGCGCCCGGTTTCTGGACGACAACGCGCAGGCGCTACGCGGCGAGTCGCTGGCTGCGGGCAACTACACCTATGAGCGCGTGGGCTACCTGCTGGCCGACCTCACCGAGCCGTTGACCGTGAGCGTCTACCTGCCGGAAGACCAGCCCGGTTCGTTGCGTGCGCTGTTGCATGTGTTCGAGCAGCATGGGGTGAATCTGTCGTCGATCCACTCGTCGCGCACGCCGGTGGGCGAGTTGCATTTCCGCATCGGGTTCGAGCCGGACAGCGATCGCGCGGCGCTGGCGCAGGCAGCCAGCGACATCGATCGCAGCGGCATCGGACGGGTGCTGGAGCGTTCCGATCGCACCGGGTAGCCACGATCCACCGCCGGTCTGAGCCTGAGCGATGCCGATATCGCGGCGTGCGGCCTGCGGCGATCCCATGTTGGCTGACTGAACCGCATGCGATGCGCCGAGGGCGATACGGGGGGCAATACCGGGCGTGGCCGGGCACGACGCCGAGTGCTTGCCACAGCGGTTTCATCCACACAGGGTGTGGATGAAACCTGCACAAGCATGTGGATAACCGCGTGCAGCCCTTGCACTGCAAGGGTTGCCGACCGGGTGGTCAAAAAATGACCAGCGTCATCTCAGCACGTGGACAGCCGCAACTCGCCACCATCGGTGATGAAGCGCTGGCCCTGCCGCTGCAGGCGGCGGCCATCGGGGAGTTCGTAGCGTGGCGCAGCGCGCGACTGCATCTGGGCTTGCTGCCCGTTGCGGGATTGGGGCTCGTCGCGGAATTCGATGATGACGTAGGACTCGCCATCTGCACCGATTGCGGGAAATTGCCGGAACGACATACGCACCTCCGAAAGAATCAGGGACGTCGTGCGAGCTGCCAGGGATCGCACCACCGGCGCCGGGGCGGCCGAAGCGAGCATGCGCAGGCAGGTGTTACCCGGGCGTCATTGCGCGATGCGGCAAGTTGGCGAGCCAACCGCCAGCCCGTTCACCGGCTCAGCTGCAACGCATCCCGATCGGCCGTCGCCGCCGCCAGCTCTGCACGCGCCGAGGCAATGCGCGCCTGCGCATCGATCAGGCGCACGCGGGCATCGTTGGCGGTCTCCTCGCGCTGGTTGACCAGGAAGAAATCGCCCGACCCCAGCTCGAAGCGGCGGCGCTCGGCGGCTGCCAGACGGTCGGCCAGGGCGCGTTCTTCGTCGGCGATCTTGGCCAGCCGTTCGGCGGCGGTGAGCGAGATGACGATCGATTCGACCTCCACCGTGATCTGGTCGCGCAGGTAACGGCTGCGCTGATCCAGCGCCTCGATCTCGGCGCGTGCTTCGGCGACCCGGCCCTTGGCGGCGCGGTTTTCCAGCGGCACGCTGAAGCGGAAGCCGATGATGGCATCGGTCGGCGAGCGGTTCGGGCCGCCGACACCGGGCGCCCCGAGGTCCTTGCTGACCTCGAAACTCACATCCAGGCGTGGCTTGAGGTCGTTCTGTGCCAGCATCAGCCGTGCAGTGGCCTGATCGATGCGGGTCAGCACCGCGCGGTAATCGGGGCGCTCCACCGGTGCGGTGATCTTGCTGGCGCCGGCCAGACCTTCCAGCGCCGACGTATCGGCCGGCAGGCGTTCGGTGGACACGATCAACGGCATTCCCGCTTCATCGCGCAGGTACAGCGACAAGGCATTGGCAGCATTGGCGAAGTCCTGCTCCGAGCGCACCACCAATGCGCGTCGGCGGACCAGGTTCTGGTCGTTTTCGGTCAGCAGGATGGTGGGCCGCGCACCCAGTGTCACCTGCCGGGAAATCGCATTGCGGCGCTGCTCGGCCAGCTGCAGCAGGTCGTTGTACGCGCGCAGCTTCAGGCCGGCCGCGACCCAGCTCTGGTAGGCGTCCACCGCGCGGCGTTGCACGCCGATGGCGACCATTTCCGCTTCGTATTGCGCGACATCGATATCGGCACCGGCAACGCTGCGACGGGTGCGGCGCTCGTCGACCACCCGGTCGCGCAGCAGCGCATACAGCGCGCCGACCTTCACTTCGCCGCCGCGGTCGGTGTAGGACTTGTCTTCGTAGACCGGGAAGGAACCACGCGAGGAGCGGTAACCACCGTAGTAATAGCCGCCGTTGTCGTCGAACGGGCGCTTGACGGTGCTTTCGATCGCGCTGCCGTCGTAGTAGCCGGCCTCGCGCGAGCGGCCGTCGATATCGAACACGGTGTCGAACGCGCCATCGGCCGAGATGCCCTTGCCTTCAGCCTGGCGGACCTTGGCCAGCGACTCGATGATCTGCGGAGAAGCGCGGGCAGAGGAGCGCAGCACTTCATCCAGCGTCAGCGCGGTGGTCTGGGCGGCAACCACGCCCGGTACGAGCGCGACCAGCAGGACGACAAGACGGCGGATCATTTCTTGCCGGTCTCGTCGTCTTCGGACTTGCCGGCCGACGCCGGCTTGGCCTTGCCCTCATCCTGCGTCGTCGTCGCCGACGGGCGGCGGCCGAACTCCAGCGGGAAATTATTGAGCTGGCGCCACAGTTCGTAGCCCACCTTCACCGTTTCGCCCTGTACCCAGCCGCGCACCTTGCCGCCCTGGCGGGCGAATTCCTGCGCCGGCCAGGCCGGCTTGCCCGGCTGCGGTTCGACCAGGATGCGGAACAATCCGTCGGGTGCGGCATTGGGGTCGATGGCGCGGACGCGACCATCGAACATGCCGTGCGCCACCGACGGCCAGCCGCTGAACTGGATCGCCGGCCAGCCTTCGAACTCCAGCCGCACCGGGCGACCGGGGCGGATCAGCGGCACGTCGCGGCCATCGATGTACAGCTCGACCGCACGTTCCACCCGCTCCGGCGCGATCACCGCCAGCACCGTGCCGGGCGAGACCATCGCGCTGCCGCTGGCGGCGTTGAGCTGCTGCACGCGGCCATCGCGCGGTGCGCGCACCAGCTGCGCCGACTGACGGTTCAACTGGATGTCGATGCGGGTCAGCTTGGCACGCGATTCGGCCAGCTTGGCATCGGCTTCGGCCACCTTGATCTGGGTCAGTTCGTAGTCGCGGCGGCCGGCCAGGCCTTCGGCGAGCAGCTGGCGGCTGCGTTCCACATCGATACTGGCGACCGCGCGCGATTGCTGGATGGCGCTGATTTCCGCCGCCACCTGCGCACGCTCGCTGGCAAGACGGGCCAGCAGGTCCGGGTCGAGGTCGCCGACGCGGGCGATCGGGTCGCCCTTGGCGACGTGCTGACCATCGTGTACATACCAGCGCTCCACCCGGCCCGGCACGAAGGCGGTGACCTGTTGCTGACGGTCACCCGGGTCCAGCGCCACCACCTGGCCCTTGCCGCTGGCGGTCTGCACCCAGGGTGCGAACGCCAGGATGGAACCGGCGATGGCCACGCCGATCAGCAGCATCCACGCCAACACCTTGGCGATGCTGGGCGGGCGCATGGATGCCAGGGTGGGGAAGTGCGCGATCCGGTCAGAGGCGTGCTGCATTGTCGGCCTCCTGCGTGGATGCGATCAGGTCGGCGCGCGTGGCGTAGCGCTGCTGGCGCTCCGGTTCCAGGCGGAACCAGCCATCCAGGGTGATGTCCTCCGGCCGGCCGGTGCACAGCAGGACCGTGGTGCCGGCCTGCTTCAGCTGCCGCAGCACCCGGGTCAGGCGTTCGGCCGGCAGCAGGTCGTACAGCTGCGACAGCATCAGCACGCGCGGACGCACCAGCAATGCGTTGGCCAGTTTCAGCGCCATCACTTCGCCGATCCACAGCGGGTAGCCGGAGGCGGCAAGCCGGGTGTCCAGGCCTTGCGGCAGCGCGGCGATGCGCGCGCGCAGCCCCACCGTATCGATGGCTTCGAGCATCGTCTCGGAGGTCACCTCGGCCGAGGCCATCGACAGGTATTCGCGGATGGTGACCTCGACGATGGTTGGCCGATCGAGCACGGTCACTTCAGAGCGCAGCAGGTACATGTCGAAGGTGGCCATGTCGGCGCCGCCGACCATCACCAGCCCGCGGTCCGGGACGACATGGCGCTTGAGCACCATCGCCAGCAGACGTTCGGCGCCGCCGTCGGCCAGCGTCACCAGTTGTTCGCCGGCCTCCAGCGTGAAATCGAAGCGCGCCCCCTCGATCACCACCCCGTCCAGGCGCACGGCACTGTTGCCGGGGATCTTGCCCGCGGCAGCCACCGGGCGCTCCTGCGGAATGGCATACAGCACCGACAATTCCTCGGCGCTGGCCACCAGGTCGTAGAACACGTCCAGGTAGGTGCCCAACTGCGCGATGCCATAGAACACCGCGCTGAGGATCAGCTCGGCGGCCACCAGCTGGCCGATCGACAGTTCGCCACGCAGGATCAGGCTGCCGCCCAGTGCCAGCAGCGCCGCGCTGGCGACCGCGTAGGTGAGCAGGAACGCCACCGTCTGGGTGAAGGTGTAGCGGAAATGGCGCCGATGCCGGGCGACGTAGGTGGCGGTCACCGCTTCGGAGCGCTCCATCGCGAAGTTGAGATGGCGGCTGGATTTGTAGAAGCCGTTGGAGCCACCCACGCTTTCCAGCCAATGCGCCGCGTTGTGCTTGGCGTGGCTCAGTTCCACCGCCGAGCGGATCGAGCCGCGCGACCAGATCATCCAGATCGCGAAGATGATCAGCAGCAGCAGCGCGTTGAAGCCGAGGAAGAACGGGTGATAGAAGCTGGTGACGATCAGGCCCACCGCCGATTGCAGCACGATGGTGAAGGCACCGACGGCCAGGCTGGGCACCGCTTTCTGCACCACCACCAGATCGAAGTAGCGGTTGAACACGTCGCCACGGTTCTGGTCGGCGAAGAACGGGTTCTGCGCATGCACCGCGCGCACGGTGATTTCCGCCACCACCCGCGCAAACAGGCGGCGCTCGAACAGCGCCATCATCCACACCCGCATCGCGCTGAGCGCCGCCACCAGCAACAGCAGGCCCAGCAACAGGCTGGACAGGGTCCACAGCGGGGTGGGCAGCGCGGTATTGGCGACGCTGTTGATCAGCAACTGCACCGAGATCGGCGTGGCCAGCGACAGCAGGCTGATCGCGACCCCGTACACCATGGCCAGGCGCACGTAGGGCATGTCCGGCCCGACGATCTCCGCCAGCCAGGCTCCCGCTTCCCGCCATCCGATCTGCTTGCCCGCCATTCGATTTCCGTTGATGAGTTCAATGAAGCATTGACGAGTTGCAGTTGGCGAACAAGGCAGCAGCGCTTATTCGACGCATAGGATTTTCCTATGCGGCCACCGCACGCAGAAGATCGGCAATCAGCCCGAAGGCCGGCGCGCGTCCTGCGCCTTGCCGCCACAGCAGACCGATCTCCCTATAGTAGCGTCCGCCTTTGATCGGCCGTACGACGACATCGTCGCCCTCGCGGATTTCCTGGCGCACATACAGGTCTGGCAGTAATGCAAGACCCATGCCCATCCCCGCCATCTGGCGGATCGCATCCAGGCTGGTGCCTTCGTAATCGCGCAGGACATTGGCGCCGACGTCCATGGCGATCGCCGCGACCTGTTCGGCCAGGCGGTATTCGGGCATCAGGGTGAGCAGGTTGGCGCCGCGCAGATCGGCCGGCGTGATGCAGGCCTTGGCACGCAGGGGGTGATCGGCGGCCATGGTCACGTGCAGCGGTTCGCGGAACAGGCGCTCGCTGTGCAGGCCGCGCCCGGCCACCGGCAATTGCGCCAGGATCAGGTCGTGCACGCCGCTGGCCAGACCGCTGGCGAGCACGGTCGGCAGGCCTTCGCGCACGTGCACGCGCAGTGCCGGGTGTTCGCGATGCAGGCGCGCGACCAGGCTCGGCATCAGGTAGGCGCCCAGCGTGGGCGACACGCCCAGCCGGATGGTGCCGATCAAGGTGTCGGCCGAGGTGGCGCGGACGTCTTCCAGATCGGCCACGTCCAGCAGGATGCTGCGCGCGCGATCGAGCAGGTCGCGCCCCAGCGGCGTCAGGATGGCCGGCACGCCACGCTCGAACAGCGCGGCGCCGACGATGGTTTCCAGCGCACGGATCTGCTGCGACAACGAGGGTTGCGACACGCCCATCTGCTCGGCGGCGCGGGTGAAGCTGCCGGTGTCGGCGAGCGCGACGAAATAACTGAGCTGGCGAATGGTGGTTCTGGGGCGGGGCATGCGGGATGTCGTCAGGGG
>NZ_QEZG01000028.1:0-366547 GCF_003993495.1 Xanthomonas sp. BRIP62418 | reverse complement strand
TGCTCGGCAGCATCGATGCCAACCGCGGCAACCCGCAGAACGGCTGGGATACCGACCAGTTCCCGACCGACCTGTACGACACCGTCGGCGCGATGCTGGTGGTGCTGCGCCAGGGCGGGCTGGCACCTGGCGGGCTGAATTTCGATGCCAAGGTGCGCCGCGAGTCGTCCGATCCGCAGGATCTATTCCTGGCACACATCGGCGGCATGGACGCGTTCGCCCGCGGGCTGGAAGTGGCCAATGCGCTGCTGACCTCCTCGCCGCTGGAGCAGTGGCGCGCCGAGCGCTACGCCAGCTTCGATAGCGGTGCCGGTGCCGACTTTGCCAATGGCAGCAGCACGCTGGTGGATCTTACCCAGTACGCGGCCGGCAACGAACCCAAGCAACTCAGCGGCCGCCAGGAAGCCTACGAGAACCTGATCAACCAGTATCTGACGCGTTGATGTCCCGTGGCCGGCGGCGCAGTGCGCGTCGCCGGCCGATGTCGGCCGCCTCCGTGGCCGCTCCTTTGCATGCTTCCAGGTGAACCCATGTCCAGTGTCTCCATAGACGGCGCCCCCGATGCCGGCGAGAACACCCGTTTTATCGTCCTGATCAGTTGCGTAGCCACGATCGGCGGTTTTTTGTTCGGTTTCGATAGCGGCGTGATCAACGGCACTGTCGATGGCCTGAAGCAGACCTTCAATTCCAGCGCCGCCGAGACCGGGTTCGAAGTCGCCTCGATGCTGCTGGGTTGCGCCATTGGCGCCTTCTTCGCCGGCCGTCTGGCCGACCGCTGGGGCCGCCGCGCGGTCCTGATCATTTCTGCGGCACTGTTCCTGCTCTCGGCCATTGGCGCCGGTGCCTCGCACAGTTCCGGCTTCTTCATCTTCGCCCGCGTGATGGGCGGCTTTGCGGTAGGCGCGGCCAGCGTCATCTCGCCGGCCTACATCGCCGAGGTCGCCTCCGCGCGCTATCGCGGCCGGCTGGCCACGATGCAGCAGATCGCCATTATCAGCGGGCTGTTCTGCGCGTTCCTGAGCAACTACCTGCTGGCCAACGCCGCCGGTGCCTCCACCGAGCCGTTATGGGCCGGGCAGGCCGCCTGGCGCTGGATGTTCTGGATGCAGGCGGTTCCCTCGCTGCTGTTCCTGTTGCTGCTGCTGGTCATTCCGGAGAGCCCGCGCTATCTGGTGGTCAAGGGCCGCCGCGATCAGGCGCTGGTGGTGTTGAAGCGCCTGTACGGCAACGCCGCCGCGCAGACCAAGCTGGCCGAGATCTCGGCCTCGATGTCGGCCGACCAGCACAAGCCCAAGTTCTCCGACCTCATCAACAAGGCCACCGGCAGGATCCGCCCGATCGTCTGGATCGGCGTGGGCCTGGCGGTGTTCCAGCAACTGGTCGGCATCAACGTGGTGTTCTATTACGGCGCCGTGCTGTGGCAGGCGGTGGGTTTCTCCGAACAGGACGCGCTGCTGATCAACGTGCTCTCCGGCGGCCTGAGCATCGGCGCCTGCCTGGTCACGGTGATGCTGGTCGACAAGATCGGCCGCAAGCCGCTGCTGTGGATCGGCTCGGCCGGCATGGCGGTCTCGCTGGCCCTGGTGACCTATGCCTTTGCCACCGCCTCGCTGGACCCAAACGGCAAGCTCGCCATGTCCGATGCCATGGGCATGCTCGCGCTGGTGGCCGCCAACGTCTACGTGGTGTTCTTCAATGCCTCGTGGGGCCCGGTGATGTGGGTGATGCTGGGCGAGATGTTCCCCAACCAGATCCGCGGCTCGGGCCTGGCCATTGCCGGCGCCGCGCAGTGGACCTCCAACTTCGCCATCACCGTCAGCTTCCCGATCCTGCTGGGCAGCATCGGCCTGGCCGGCGCCTACGGCATCTACACCGTCGCCGCGTTCATCTCGGTGTTCTTCGTGCTCAAATACGTCTACGAGACCAAGGGCAAGGAGCTGGAGCAGATGGAGGGCTGATCTGCTCCGTTGTGCCGATATCGGCATGGAAGTCGCAGAAGGCCGCGCATTGCGCGGCTTTCTGCGTTAATGCCTCGACTAGGATCTTGCCGATGTCTCGTACGCATGCATCGCCGCAAGCGTCTCAATCGAGCTAGCTGTCATCGTTGAGGTGGATCGTGCGCCTACTGACGCAGTGCTCGTGACTGCCTGCTGCTCTGGCCTGTGTTGCGCGCCTGAGATGCCAAGCCGCCTGATTGCCGTCCGGCCCGATGCACCAGTAGAGTGCAATGCAGTCTTCAACAGCGATAGCCGCTTAGCAGCGCACCGACTCTTTTTGCAAATTGTGCGCCACCGCTATACTCCAACAGGCAGTTTCCCTCCAGACTAGGGCGAATCGTGGAACCAAGGAGTGGTGGTATGGCAGTAGTAAGGGAAATCTTAAGGGGCGCGCTGGTTAGCGCTTGCTATTGCCTAGCATTCCTGTCGCTCTGGTATTGCTCCATCGACCAGTGGTATCTGCCTGTCGGGTTGCGTGTTGTAACCCTGCTATTCAGACCTTATCGCGAGTGGCCATTCCTGTTGGTAGGAGATGCAGCTGCAATGCTTTGGCTGCGTGTTCCGCTCTCGCAGCATCAGGGATACGACTTGACTTGGGCATACATAAGTCCACTTGTTCATGCCCCTATGATCGCGTTCGTCATTTGGTTGGCACGCCATCATGCCCGTAAGCTGCTTCAGCAGACTCCTTTCTTAATTCCATTGGCGATTGCCATTGGGTTTTTTAATTCATTGTGGAGCATTGTCCTTAATGCGAGCCTCGGTGGGCCGAGCACGGACAATGTCTTGGAATCCCTTACTCGCTATTGGTTGGGAAGCTATCTGGGGATATTGATTTTCTTGCTTCCGGTCATGTTGTGGTCGCCTCAAAAACGAGAGCCGGCGCGCATAGACCTGCCCCGAGATCTTGGACTGTCAGTTGTCGTCATTCTTGTGCTTTTCTATATGCTCGGCTACACGCAGGAGCCATTGCTGCGAAAAATGCTGATGGCTGCACTGATAGGGCCAGCAGTTGTCTTGACACGTCGTCACGGGTGGACAGGGACTGCTCTCGGGACGCTGCTTGCAAACTTCGCTTTGGCAATCACCTTGCCAAAGACATATGAAATTGGTTATTACAATCCGAGCCTGTTTGAGGTTCAGGTTTTCCACGTAGTCATCAGTACCTTTTTATTCGTTTTTGGCGTACGGTTCGTCAGGCCGTTGAAGCGATTTGACACTATTGGACGAATTAAGGCGGATGCTCAAAAGGCCATTCAAGCCAGTTATCTCGCGGCTGAGCGAACACTGCGGGATCGGGTTGTTGAATACTCCGATATCAACGTCCAGATGAATAGGATGCGTAAATCGGTTGTAGCAGATCTTCGGGAGCGTGGTCACCATGCGGCAGCAATGGAGATAACACGCGTGGCTGTTCTAGAATCGCAACTCCTGCATGAATATGTTGCGGCCTTATATCCATTGGAGATTGAAACGCATGGCTTGTTTCGAACGCTGACTTCGGCTGCGTTTGAGAGGTTGAATTCCACCAAGCTCGACTGTCTGTTGCAGGGTGATTGTCAGCAGCTCTCGCTTGGACTGCAGCTCGCGGCTTATCGCTGCACACTCAACGCGTTGGAACTTCTGCCTGCATCCAATAAGCATTTCATCCATGCGCGTGTCTGGCGCGGTAGAGGGGGGCAGGGGATCGTCATGAGAGTGTTTGCCGATACCTCTCTGGTAGATTCCGTACGGCGTGAATCCCCTGAAGATGAACGTGAATTTCGGGCCCGTCTTAAGTCGCATGGCGGCTTGTTTCGCCGCCGCCATGCGTTAGTACTTACCTTCCTTGTGGCCGAGGCATCTGCTGTTACCGCGTCGGAGAGACCTTCCAGCGTTCCACGTTGGCTTGCCGCTCGACATGCACGGTAAAGTGTGCGGTCTGGTACACCATCTGCGGATGAGGGCCTAGCTCTGTCGTAGACGTTGCCGACGAATTTGCCCAAATTGTATTAGCTGCCGGCACTGTCACGCGATCAGCATCCTTGCCCATTGGCAGGACCCAAAGCGCATTGTCAACGCGTGCGACCACCGCTCTGACTCCCCCGGCGACGTCATTGATTTGCAGATAGGTTACGCCGTCACGTTGGAACTCGTAGATCGACCAAGCGGGATCTAAGGTGAGGTTGGCAACTGCTGGGTTCCGTTCCCCCAACCCCATTGTTGCGTTGGCTCCTACACCGCCTGCGCAGCATCCGCCAGTTTGCGCCGAGACTTGGCCTGCTATCAAAGCGCAGGCCAGAACGCACATGACCTTCAACGTATTTGCTTTAATTTCCATGAGTTTCGCCTTCCCCTGCTAGGGACGATTTTGCCTGCAATTCAGGCTCGCCTACGTTACGTCCATAAAGCGGATGGGTGTTGGCGTTTGTGCGGAAATTGCTGACAGCCACTCTGCCTCGCGCGCTTTCGATATGGGGCAGGGCTACCTCAACCTTCCAAGCTTGTCCCAAAATCGTGCTGACTACAGCGCCACTCAAGGATATGCAATGTCAGTTGTTTGACAGCCCCACCCATTACACACGGTTTGGGGGTAGCGAAAAGCCGCATTGATCTCCCTGAGAAGCGTGATTCGCTGAATGTTATAAGCCCCGCCATCGCAAACACGGCCCAGCTCGCTACTAGCGCAACTTTCCTGACTCCATTTTTGAAGACCAAACCGTGGTGAATTAAAGCTTTGGTGCCAAATCCTGGAGCGCACGTTCGAACCACTCAATCGCCTGCTCAAGATGGGCCTGACCCCAACGACGCAAAAATTGCTGAGTGTGGTGGTCGCCGAGGTCGTGCAGGCTCGCGAGACGTCGGGCGATGAAGGAGGCGGTCAGTGGCTGGCCGCAGTCGACCTCGATGCAGTGGCGCCAGGCGGTATAGCTGTCGGGGATGACGGGGGACATCGTGGCTCTTCGGCAAGAGTGAACGTGAGGGTGTAGGCGGAACACAACAGGCTTGCTTTTGCGTCATGAGTGTTACTTTATAACACTTCGTTCCGTCGTTCGTCTGGTCATATCGTGTCGCGCCCCTTTCCAAAGAGCGTTGTTTGCCTGGTCAGCATGCCGAACCTTCCCTGCGCTAAGCGGCGCGGTGGCCGCGTTGAGCCACCGGGGTCGGCCCGATGAGGCGGCGGCAGGTGTTGCGCACCGTCGGCGCAGCCTTGGTGCTGTCGCCGGGCCTTGCCCATGCGCAGTCGCTCCCGGCGCTGCGCAGCTGCAACCTGCAGCGCCAGGGTAGGGAACTGCAGCTTCGACTCGCATTGAGTACGCAGGTCGCCTACCGCAGCTTCAGCCTGTCCAATCCAGCGCGCTTGGTCATCGACTTGCCGGGCGTTTCGACACAGCCACCGCAGGTCGATCCATTGCCTGACGGTCTCGCAGTCGTTGCCATCCGTAGCGGCCCGCATGGCGATGGGCTGCGCGTGGTGCTCGATCTGGTGCAGCCGCTGACAGCCACGGCGCGCTGGGAGGATGGTGCGCTGGTGCTCGATCTTGCTGCTGTGTCCGGTACTGCGTCGTTGTCCGCAGCCGATCCGACCGAGCCGGCCGTTGCGGCGGCTGCGCCCACGCGCTCGCGCCTGCATCCCTACGTGGTCGCCATCGACGCCGGTCATGGCGGCAAGGATCCCGGCGCGGTCAGTGCCGATGCGCGCTACGAGAAGCATGTGGCCATGGCGGTCGCGGGGCGGCTGCACCAGCGTCTGGCGGCCGACCCGCGTTACCGGCCGGCCATGATCCGCAGTGACGATCGCTTCGTGCCGCTGCACGAACGGGTGTTGATCGCCCATCGCCGCAATGCCGATCTGTTCGTGTCCATCCATGCCGATGCTGCGCCCAGCAGCCAGGCGCGCGGTGCCTCGGTGTTTGCCTTGTCGCAGAACGGCGCCAGCTCGGCATTGGCGCGCTGGATCGCCGACAGCGAAAACGCCGCCGACCAGATGGGCGACAGCGCGCGCCGTTTGCGGGTGCCCAGCAACCCGGTGTTGTCGCAGGTGCTGGCCGACCTGTCGCTGAGCGGCACCATCGCCAGCAGCGTGGCGTTCGGCAAGGTGATGCTCGGGCGGCTGCAGCAGGTGACGCGGCTGCATCAGGACGAGGTCGGGCAGGCCGGCTTTGCCGTGTTGAAGTCGCCGGATATTCCGTCGTTGCTGGTGGAAACCGGCTTCATGAGCAATCGCGACGATTGCCGGCGGCTGTGTGGCGATACGCATCAGGACGAACTGGCGCAAACGCTGCACGCCGGTATCGACGATTACTTCCAGATGTTCCCCGGTCGCGCCTGAGGCGCGATTCCCCCATCTCCTTCAACGAGCTTTCGATGTCCACCACGCTTCCCGATGTTGCCGTTACCGAACCGTCCACAGCGAGTGCGCCGCTGCGCTGGGTCGGCATGCAGGACATCGCCGTGCCGGTGCGCCTGGACGATGCCGAGCCCGGCGGCAGCGTGGCCGCGCGTGCCGGCGTGCAGGTGGATCTGCCGCGCCCGGAACTCAAGGGCATCCATATGTCGCGCTTGTATCGCTTGCTGGATCGGCATCTGCAGCAGCCGGTGTCGCCGGCGATGGTGTCGCAGCTGCTGCAGGCGCTGATCGACAGTCATGCCGATTGCGGCAGCCGGGCGGCGCGGCTGACGCTGAGCTTTGAGCTGATGGTGCGGGTGCCGGCGCTGCGCAGCGAAGGACTGAGCGGCTGGCGCGCCTATCCGGTGCGCATCGATGCCCAGTCAAGCGAAGGCCGCACCCGGATCCAGTTGCAGGTCGAGGTGCTGTACGCCTCCACCTGTCCCTGTTCGGCGGCCTTGTCGCGCCAGTTGCTGAGCGGTGCGTTCTTGCAGCAACACGCAGGGCGCGATGCGTTGCCGGTCGAAGAGGTGGCGCAGTGGCTGCAACAGCACGGTTCGTACGCCACGCCGCACAGCCAGCGCAGCGTGGCGCAAATACGCGTGGAGCTGGGCGCGAGCTTGCCGCGTTTCGGTATCCGCGCGCTGGTCGGCCTGTGCGAGCAGGCGCTGGCGACGCCGGTACAGGCAGCGGTACGGCGTGTCGACGAGCAGGCGTTCGCCCGCTTGAATGGCGCCAACCTGATGTATGTCGAAGATGCCGCGCGGCGGTTGCGCAAGGTGCTGGCCGAGCACCATGCCGTTTTCCATGTGGCGGTGCGCCACCTGGAAAGTCTGCATGCCCACGACGCCGTCGCCGAAACCGACAGTGATGCCGGCATTTTTCATCCATTGGCCGAGTGAGGCGTTGCCATGCACTGCAAACATCCACGTCGATCTGCAATCGCTGCGCGCAAGTACGAGGGCGATCGCACGTGGCGCCGATGCGGACGCATTGTCGCGCAGGTCCATGTCCTGATCGGGCCGTACGTGATGTTTGTCGCGGGGTGATCGGCATCGGCCAGGCCGATGCGCCGCCCTCGCGTGGCAGCACATGCAGCCGCAGGCGTGGAGCGGGCGGCCGACTGCGCGGCTTGGTGCACGGGTGTTTGGCCCGCAACCGGCCTCAGCCAGTCGGCGCACCGGTAGATCGGATCGACGCAGTCGCCATGGGCGACATGTTCGCCGGGGCGGGGAACGGGATCATCGCGCGCTGCCCGGCCAGCGGCAGTCACCGATGCCCGAAAACGCAAAAGCCCCGCAATGCGGGGCCTTGGCGTGTTCTGCAGCCAGACGACGGTGGTGCTCCCTAGGGGACTCGAACCCCTGTTTTAGCCTTGAGAGGGCCACGTCCTAACCATTAGACGAAGGGAGCGTTTGGTGCGTCTTGTGCAGCGCGCTAGTATAGTGCGCTCAAACCCGTTGGGCAATCCTGCAACACAAGACGGAAGCGCCATCATCGAATCCTCAGTTACATCTCCGTTCACGCTGTGCGTCATCCCACGCGATCAGCACACCATTTCGCGCAAGGACATCAGCCCCAACGCGTTGCGCGTGCTGTACCGCCTGCGCGAATCGGGCTTTGGTGCCTACCTGGTCGGCGGCGCGGTCCGCGACTTGCTGGTCGGCGGCCATCCCAAGGATTTCGACGTGGCCACCAGTGCCACGCCGGAAGAAGTCAAAGCGCTGTTCCGCAACTGTCGCCTGATCGGCCGCCGCTTTCGCCTGGCGCATGTGGTGTTCGGTCGCGAGATCATCGAAGTGGCCACGTTCCGCGCCAACATCGACGATGGCAGCGGCGACCGCGAGCTGGATAACGGCCGCCTGGTGCGCGACAACGTCTACGGCACCATCGAAGACGATGCGATCCGTCGCGACTTCACCTGCAACGCCCTGTACTACGCGATCGAGGATTTCTCGGTACGCGATTACTGCGGCGGCTTCGAAGACGTGCAGGCGCGCCTGATGAAGCTGATCGGCGACCCGGAGCTGCGCTACCAGGAAGATCCGGTGCGCATGCTGCGCGCGGTGCGTCTGGCGGCCAAGTTGAACTTCGACATCGAAGCCGGCACCGCAGAACCCATCCCGCGCCTGGCCGGTCTGTTGTCCGAAGCGGCGCCAGCGCGCTTGTTCGAAGAGATTCTCAAGCTGTTCCTGTCCGGGCACGGCGTGGCTAGTTTCGAAGGCCTGGAGCGTTACGGCCTGCTTGGTGCGCTGTTCCCGGAAAGTGCGGCGGCCCTGAAATCCAACCGCAGTGGCGCACTGCGCGCCATGGTGCTGGAAGGCCTACGCAACACCGATGCGCGCGTGGCCAACGACGAACCGGTGTCGCCGGCGTTCCTGTTCGCCCTGCTGCTCTGGCCGGCGTTCTGCCGCACCTTGATGGGCCTGCAGGCGCAAGGCGTGCAGCCGGAGGACGCGCAGCGTCGCGCCGCCGACCGGGTCACCCTGCATCAACTCGAACGCGTGGCGCTGCCGCGCCGTTTCTCGCTGCCGATGCAGGAAATCTGGCTGCTGCAGACGCGGTTCTCCTCGCGCCAGCGCAAGCGCGTGTTCCGCACCTTGTCGCATCCGCGTTTCCGCGCCGCGTTCGATTTCCTGGTGTTGCGCCAGTTCGCCTCGGCCGACCATGCCGCCGATGTCGAATTCTGGCGCGAGGCACAGAAGTCCTCCGGCCAGGAACTGGTCGATGCGATCGAAACCGCGCAGGCCGATCACGCCGGCGAGGAGGATGCACCGCGCAAGCGCCGCCGTCGCCGCCGTCGCACCGGCGCGCCCGCAGGCGAATAGGGCGTGCAGACCGCCTTTGTCGGCCTGGGCGCCAACCTGGGCCTGGCCGAGGCCAGCGTGCGCGCGGCCATCGCCGCGCTGGGCGAGCTGCCGCAGTCCACGCTGATTGCCGCCTCGCGCCTGTACCGCACGCCGGCCTGGGGCCGCGAAGACCAGCCCGATTTCATCAATGCCGTGGCGCAGCTGCGCACTGCGCTGGCGCCACTGCCGCTGCTGGAGGCCCTGCTCGGCATTGAGCAGGCCTTCGGTCGGCAGCGCGTGGACAGCGAGCGCTGGGGCCCGCGCACGCTGGACCTGGATCTGCTGCTGTACGCCGACCAGGTGATCGACCTGCCGCGTTTGCAGGTACCGCACCCGCATCTGCAGGCGCGCGCCTTTGCGCTGTTGCCGCTGTCCGAGCTTGCCCCGGACGCGATCATTCCGGGCCATGGAACAGTGCGACACGCCCTGCAGGCCATCGATGCCTGTGGGCTGGAGCCGATTGGGTAGATAATGGCCGGCTTATCACCCCACGTAATGACTTCATGAGCAGCCATACCGACAGCAAGCCCTGGACCGTGCCCGCCTTGGCGCAGGCCAAGCGCGAGGGTCGAAAACTGGTCATGTTGACCGCCTACGACGCCGGTTTCGCGCGGACCTTCGATGCCAACGGCGTCGACCTGATCCTGGTCGGCGATTCGCTGGGCATGGTGGTGCAGGGGCACGATTCCACCTTGCCGGTGACCACCGCCGACATGGTCTACCACACCGCGGCGGTGGCGCGGGTGCTGGAGCAGGCACTGCTGGTGGCCGATCTGTCGTTCCAGGCCGATGCCACGCCCGAACGCGCACTGGACGCTGCCACCCAACTGCTGCAGGCCGGCGCGGAGATGGTCAAGATCGAGGGCGCCGGGCACAAGCTCGAGGTGATCCGCTATCTGGTCGAGCGCGAGATCCCGGTCTGCTCGCACCTGGGACTGACCCCGCAATCGGTGCTGCGTTTTGGCGGTTACACGGTGCAGGGGCGTGGCGAAGCCGGCGAGCAGTTGCGCCGCGATGCGCAGGCCGTGGTCGATGCCGGCGCCAGCCTGGTCGTGTTGGAATGCGTACCCACGCCGATCGCCGCACAGATCAGCGCCGAGCTGCAGGTGCCCACCATCGGCATTGGCGCCGGCCCCGGCTGCAATGGCCAGGTGCTGGTGATGCACGACATGCTGGGCCTGGACAGCGGCCACCGCCGTCCCAAGTTCGTCAAGGATTTCCTCGCCGAAGGCGGCTCGGTGGCGGGCGCGGTGCGCGCTTACGCGCAGGCCGTGCGCGACGGCAGCTTCCCCGATGCAGCGCACGCGTACGCCGCATGATCCAGACCCTGACCGATCTTTCCACCCTGCGCGCGCTGGTCACCGGCTGGAAGCGTGAGGGCTTGCGCGTGGCGCTGGTGCCGACCATGGGCAACCTGCACGCCGGCCACTATTCGCTGGTGATGCTGGCGCGCCAGTACGCCGACCGCGTGGTGTCGAGCGTGTTCGTCAACCCGACCCAGTTCGGCCCCAACGAAGACTTCGCGCGTTACCCGCGCACGCCGGAGGCCGACCTGCGCGGCCTGGAAGACGCCGGCTGCGATGCACTGTGGTTGCCTGACGTGGACACCATGTATCCGCTCGGCACCGCACTGGCCACGCCGATCCACGCGCCGGGCGTCAGCGACGTGCTCGAAGGGGTGTGCCGTCCCGGGCATTTCGACGGCGTGTGCACGGTGGTGGCGCGGCTGTTCAACCAGGTGCAGCCGGACGTGGCCGCCTTCGGCAAGAAGGACTATCAGCAGCTGGCGGTGATCCGCCAGATGGTGGCCGACCTGGCGTTTCCGATCGAGATCCTGGGCGGCAGCATCGTGCGCGAGGCCGATGGCCTGGCGATGAGCTCGCGCAACCAGTATCTGACGGCCGACGAGCGCCCACGTTCGACGCAGATCCGCAAGGTGCTGCTGCAGATGCGCGACAGCTACGCCGCCGGCACCCCGCGTGCGCAGGTCGAACAGGCCGCCACCCAGGCGCTGGAACAGGCCGGTTTCCGCGTCGATTACACGGTGGTGCGGCTGCCCGATCTGAGCGAGCCGGGCGATGGCCACACCGGCGCGCGCGTGGCCTTGATCGCCGCCCGCCTGGGCGCCACGCGGCTGATCGACAACCTGGAATTCTGAGCGGTCCAATGCCGCTGCAAGCGTCGGGTCGGGCCATGCCCGGCGCCGCCTGCGAGCCGGCGCACGGGCATGTTTGTCCAGCGCCGGCCTGAAGCACTCACCACCGGTTGTGGGGCAGGTCGGTGGACACCGGCGCTTTCCGCTAAAATGCCCGCTTTCCTTTGCCGTTGCCCGTCATGCACCTGTCCCTGCTGAAAGCCAAGATCCACCGCGCCACCGTCACCCATTCCGAGCTCAATTACGAGGGCTCGATCGCCATCGACGGCCTGCTGCTGGAAGCCACCGGCATCCGTGAGTTCGAGCAGGTGCATATCTGGGACGTCACCAACGGTGCGCGTTTCAGCACCTATGCCATTCGTGCCGAGGAAGGCAGCGGCATCATCTCGCTCAACGGCGGCGCCGCGCGTCACGTGCAGGTGGGCGATCTGATCATCGTGGCCGCCTTCGCCAGCATGAGCGAAGCCGAAGCCGAGACCTTCAAGCCCAATCTGGTATATGTGGACGGCAGCAACGCGATCACCCACACCAACCACAGCATCCCCACGCAGGCCGCATGACACACACCAACGGATTCGACGCGCTTCACGCCCACGCCCAGCGCCTGCGCGGCGCTGCCATCCCCGCATTGCTTGCCGCCGAGCCACAACGGCCGACGCAGTACGCCAGGCAGGTCGGTCCGTTGTATTTCAATTTCGCGCGGCAGAAGTACGACCGCGCCGCGCTCGATGCCTTGTTCGCCATCGCGCGCGAGCGTGATCTGGCCGGCGCGTTCCAGCGCCTGTTCCGCGGCGAGCAGGTCAATGTCACCGAGCAGCGCGCTGCACTGCATACCGCGTTGCGCGGCGACCTGACCGATGCGCCGGTGGCCTCCGAAGCGTATGCAACCGCTGCGGAAGTGCGCCAGCGCATGGGCGCGCTGATCCAGCAACTGGAAGCCACCGACGTCACCGATATCGTCAGCGTCGGCATCGGCGGCTCGGACCTGGGGCCGCGGCTGGTGGCCGAGGCCTTGCGTGCGCCGTCCGGTGCGCGGTTCCGTGTGCATTTCGTCTCCAACGTCGACGGCGCGGCAATGCAGCGCACGCTGGCCACGCTGGACCCGGCACACACTGCCGGCATCCTGATTTCCAAGACCTTCGGCACCCAGGAAACCCTGCTCAACGGCAGCATCCTGCATGCCTGGCTGGGTGGCAGCGAGCGGCTGTACGCGGTGAGTGCCAATCCCGAGCGCGCCGCCAAGGCCTTCGACATCGCGCCGAGCCGCGTACTGCCGATGTGGGACTGGGTCGGTGGCCGTTATTCGCTGTGGTCGGCGGTGGGTTTCCCGATCGCCCTGGCGATCGGCTTCGAACGTTTCGAACAACTGCTGGAAGGCGCGGCGCAGTTCGACGCGCATGCGCTCGACACGCCGCTGGAAGAAAACGTCGCCGTGCTGCATGGCCTGACGGCGGTGTGGAACCGCAACCTGCTCGGCAGCGCCACGCATGCGGTGATGACCTACGACCAGCGCCTGGCCCTGCTGCCGGCCTACCTGCAGCAGCTGGTGATGGAAAGCCTGGGCAAGCGGGTCAAGCTGGATGGTTCTGCCGTGGACAGCGACACCGTATCGGTGTGGTGGGGCGGTGCCGGTACCGATGTGCAGCACAGCTTCTTCCAGGCGTTGCACCAGGGCACCAGCGTGGTGCCGGCCGATTTCATCGGCACCGTGCACAACGACGATCCGTACGCGGAAAACCATGTCGCGCTGATGGCCAACGTGCTGGCGCAGACCGAGGCGCTGGCCAACGGCCAGGACAGCAGCGATCCGCACCGCAGTTATCCGGGCGGCCGCCCGAGCACGGTGATCCTGCTCGACGCGCTGACCCCGCAAGCGCTGGGCGCGCTGATCTCGATGTACGAGCACAGCGTCTACGTGCAGTCGGTGATGTGGGGCATCAATGCCTTCGACCAGTTTGGTGTGGAGCTGGGCAAGCAGCTGGCCAGCCAGTTGCTGCCGGCACTGAAGGGCAAGTCAGCCGACGTGGCAGACCCGGTGACGCGCGAACTGCTGGCCAAGCTGCGCGGCTGAGCCTGGCGCATGGATTGCAAGACGACGGGGCCTGCGGGCCCCGTTTTCGTTGTGCGGCGGACTAGCAGGCGTGGGATTGGGTCAAAATAGCCAAATTTCCCAAAATGGGAAGTTGAGCGTAGGCTGTGAGTCACCACCACGTGCAGGACCGTCCCATGTCTCGCCTCCAGGATCTGCCCGAGCTCGAAACATCCCCTGCCGCCGACATCAAGGTGAAGGGCTGGCCCAGCCTGATGCGCAAGGTGCGCTCGCATGGCGCGGTGGTCATCACCAACCATAATCATCCCGAGGCGGTCGTGGTGGATGCGGAGGAATACCACCGTCTGGTGAGGCAGGCGAGCGCAGCGGCGGCCGCCTCGACGCGGGCGCAATCGCTGCAGGCGTTGCAGGCCAGGTTCGACGCGCATCTGGCGGCAGTGACCGATGGCCCAGGCCTGGCCCAGGTGATCGGCAAGCCGGCACGCCGGCGCAGCAAGGTCACCCTGGGCCCGTCGCTCTAGATCGTGGGAAACATCCTGGTGCTGGCCGGCGTCAACGGCGCCGGCAAGAGTTCGCTGCTGGGCAGCGTGTTGCGGGAAGAAGGCGGCACCTGGTTCAACCCGGACGCGTTCACCCGGGAGCTGGTGGAGCAGGGGTGGCCACCGGAACAGGCCAATGCGCAAGCCTGGCAGGAGGGCGTGCAACGGCTGCGTCAGGCCATGGACGCCGGCCATGACTATGCATTCGAAACCACCCTGGGCGCGACGACCATCCCGCGCCTGCTGCGGCAGGCCTGCGCGCAGCACACCGTGGCGATCTGGTTCTGCGGCCTGTCCAGCGTCGAGCTGCATATCGAACGGGTGGCCGCGCGCGTGGCCGCCGGCGGGCATGCCATCCCCGAGCACAAGATTCGCGAGCGCTACGATGCCTCGCGTGCCAACCTGATCGCGCTGCTGCCGCATCTGGCGGTGCTGCATGTCTACGACAACAGCGTGCCCGCCGATGCGACCGGGCAGGCCGCACCGCTGCTGGTGCTGGAACTGGACCGCAACGGCCTGCAGTACCCGACCACGCCGGACGAACTGGCGCAGGTGCCCGGCTGGGCCAAGCCCATCGTGATGGCGGCGCTGGAGTTGCGGCAGTCTTGAGCCGCGCGCTCATGCACTTGCGGTCTGATCCGCTTCTCGCGCCCAGGTGCGCTCCTACTGGCCTTGCGACAGCAGCGAGACGCCACGGCGCACGCGTCGGCCTCACCCGTAGGAGCGCACCCGGGCGCGACAGGCATACCGGCAAAGCTCCTCGCGCCCAGGTGCGCTCCTACCGGCATTGCGACAGCAGCGAGAACGCCACGCTGTACGTGTCAGCTGTAACGTCACGCAGCGCTGCGGCGCGGCCCGACATCCATCGACCTCACCGGTAGGAGCGCACCCGGGCGCGACAGGCATACCGGCAAAGCTCCTCGCGCCCAGGTGCGCTCCTACTGGCATTGCGACAGCAACGAGAACGCCATGCTGTATGTGTCAGCTGCAGCGCCACGCAACGCTGCAACTGGAACGGCGGCGCCTAGGTCTTACCCAACCTCACCGCCACCGGGTCGCCGGTGAGGTAGCCCACCGCCGCGCCGAAGCGGTTCTTGTAGTTGGCGCGCACCAGGGGATCCAGTGTGGCCTTGACGGTGTCGTGCAGCGGGCTTTCCCAATCACCGGGGTGCTGGAAATTGCTCATCACGTAGGTCCAGCCGTGGATCTGGTCGACCGCATGCAGGCCGGTGGATTCGGCGCCGGCCGGCACCGACAGCAGGCGCGTGAGGCTGCCGCTGTCCACGTTGTAGGCCCACAGGAAATTGTTGACGTGCAGGCTGCTGTCTTCGCCGATGAACAAGGTGCGCAGCGCTTCTGAGAACTTGAGGTTGTCCGGGTTGGCCAGGCGCTCCGGATCGGCCAGGTTGCCCAGCGCGTCGGCCTTGGCCAAGTCGTGGCCGGTGAGCGCGGCCGGTGCGGCCATGTCGATCGGCACCCAGTCGCTGTGGATCGGCGCGCCGTGGTGGTCGCGCTGGCCGCCGCGCAGATTCAAGGCGTACACCGCGCCCGCGTCCGGGCCCTCCACCTTCACGTCGCCCGAGCCGTCGCGCATGCTGGTGACGATGTAGGACATCGCCATGTAGGCGATCTTGTCGCGGGCATTGACGGTGGTGCCTTCGAGCTTGGTGAAGCCCAGGCTGCCGCCGGCCAGGGCGGCGTAGCGGTGGGTTTCCAGATACGTGGCCGCCTTCTCCATGCCGGGCTTGATGCGGATCCAGTTGAAGGTGCCGTTGAACGGAATCTTGGTGAACGCGGCATCGCCCGGGTCGCTCAGATGCACGTCGAGGATGTCGGCGGCGGTGAGGCGGTCGGCCATGGCCTGGATCTCGGCACTGGTGGCATGGCCGAGCTTGATCCAGCGCAACGTGGCCGCGCCCGGGCCGACGCCCGAGGTCTGCTGCCACTTGCCCACGTACAGGGTGCCGGCCGACAGGTCCGCCTTGCGGTCGGCGATGAACATGAACAGCCCGCCATTGGTGGCGTCGTCGCCCATCAGCACGGTGCGCTGGTCGGGCATCACCTGCACCAGCTCGTGCGAGATACGGCCCAGGCAGTAGTGCTTGCGCACACTCCCGGTGCCGTCCGGGTGGACGGTGATTTCGGGCAGATGGCCGTAGTGATAGGGGTTGGCCTTTTCCGGGTCGCCGTACAGATGCGTGCTGTAGCTGCGAAACTGGGTATTGCCGGCCAGCGCGGTGGCGTCGGGTTCGTATTCTTCGCTGGACAGGTGGGTATTCCACGGCGACAGGCTGGCCCCGCAGGTGGTCCACAGCCCGTGCACCGGTGCCGTGTCGACGTTGTGGTACTTCACCAGCGACAGCTTGCCGGTGGCCGGGTCCTGATCCAGCGTCAGCACGGCGATCGGCGCGGGCAGGTGCCGGTTGGTGTCGTTGCCGGCCTGGTCGCGGGTGGTGTATTCGAACTGCACCACCGCGAAGACGTGATTGCCCTTGACCCCGGGCACCTTGGCATCGGGCAGGGTCAGTAGCGAGGAGCCGTCCGGGCAGTCGGAAAAGAACGGCCGTTCGGCACCGGGTTTGGAGCGGTCGATGATCGGGCGGTGCTGGATGTCGTAGTAGCCGCCGGCCAGCACGGCGCCGCCCTTGCCGTCGGGCACCTGGTCGCCGGTGACGAAGAACGGGTGGTACGCAAGCGCATACCGCTGGGTGCTGCCGTCGCTGCGCGCCACCGTCAGCGACGAGCCCACCGTGGTGGTGGCCATCGCCGCGGGGTTGGCCAGGCTGGGCGCCGGCATGCCATGGAAGGTGGCCGACACCAGCTGGGTCGGGGTGTCCGACGGCCGCAGCGGGCGTGCGGCCAATGCCGCACCGCCGAGGTGTTGCAGGGCGGCGGCGCTGGCGCTGCCCAGCGGCAACAGCGGGACAGACGCCAGCAGGTGCATCAGGCGGCGGCGGGCGGGATCGGGGGAGGCGGGCATCGAAACTCCAGGCAAAGACGACGATCAACGATGGCCGGTGGCGCATCGGCAAGCCGGTCACGCTAGGCCCGGGGTATGACAGTTGTTTGACGGCGAGCTCACCTGTTGGCGGGCATTCGAACAGGGCGCCGCAAGCGAACCCGGCAATACCTGCACCGGCGAGGTGGGCTGCGCAGTGCGGAGCCGGCATGGTGGTGCATCGCAGCAAAGTGCGCCGCCACGCAAGCCCAGGCGCCACGCCGGATTTGGCGGTTTCCCGTGGTTTGACGGGTGCTGCCGGTATTCCAAGCCTATAGCCCGGGCCAATAAGTTGCCCGTCGTTTGGCATACGAGCGCGCGGTGTTGACAGGGTAGGGGAATCACGCAAGCGTACGCCGCCTAATGGCCTGCGGCGTCACGCATCGCCGTGGGGAGAACCACCTGGAGACCTGGATCTTGGACAAGCTGCTTCGTCGTACCGCCGCGCCTGTCGCGCGTCGTGCCCTCTCTCTGGCTACCGCCGCCGCGGTGCTGATGCTGGCCGCCTGCCAAGGCAAGGACACCGCCGCCGAGGCAAGCAAGACCGCACCGGCCGCCGCGCCCGCCGAGGCGTCCACCGCCATCCATCCCGACCAGTGGCCGTCGCCGAAGTGGCCGTTCGCCCAGGACCAGGCCCTGGAGCAGCGCATCACCGATGTGATGGCCAAGATGAGTGTCGAAGAGAAGGTCGCCCAGACCATCCAGGGCGACATCGCCAGCATGACCCCGGACGACGTGCGCAAGTACCGCATCGGGTCGGTGCTGGCCGGTGGCAACTCCGACCCGGGCGGCAAGTACGACGCCAAGCCGGCCGAGTGGCTGAAGCTGGCCGACGCCTTCTACGAAGCGTCGATGGACACCTCCAAGGGCGGCAATGCGATCCCGATCATCTTCGGCATCGATGCGGTGCACGGCCAGAGCAACATCGTCGGTGCCACGCTGTTCCCGCACAACATCGGCCTGGGCGCCACGCGCAATCCGGAGCTGATCAAGAAGATCGGTGAAGTCACCGCCGCCGAAACCCGCGTCACCGGCATGGAGTGGACCTTCGCGCCCACCGTGGCGGTGCCACAGGACGACCGCTGGGGGCGCAGCTACGAAGGCTATTCCGAGTCGCCGGACGTGGTGGCCAGCTTCGCCGGCAAGATGGTCGAAGGCGTGCAGGGCACGCCGGGCACCCCGCAGTTCCTCGACGGCAGCCACGTGATTTCCTCGGTGAAGCATTTCGTCGGCGACGGCGGCACCACCGACGGCAAGGACCAGGGCGACACCAAGGTGTCCGAAGCCACCATGCGCGACATCCACGCGGCCGGTTATCCGCCGGCGATCGCGGCCGGTGCGCAGACGGTGATGGCCTCGTTCAACAGCTTCAACGGCGAAAAGATGCACGGCAACAAGGTCATGCTGACCGAGGTGCTCAAGGGCCGCATGAACTTCGGCGGTTTCGTGGTCGGCGACTGGAATGGCCACGGCCAAGTCAAGGGCTGCACCAACGAGAACTGCCCGGCCTCGTTCATCGCCGGCGTCGACATGGCGATGGCCTCCGACAGCTGGAAGGGCATCTACGAGACCGAGCTGGCCGCGGTGAAGTCTGGCCAGATTTCGATGGAGCGCCTGGACGATGCGGTGCGCCGCATCCTGCGCGTCAAGCTGCGTCTGGGCCTGTTCGAAGCCGGCAAGCCGTCCAAGCGCCCGCTCGGCGGCAAGTACGAATTGCTGGGCGCGCCGGAACACCGCGCGATCGCCCGCCAGGCGGTACGCGAGTCGCTGGTGCTGCTGAAGAACCAGGCCGGCATCCTGCCGCTGGATCCGAAAAAGCGCGTGCTGGTGCTGGGCGATGGCGCCAACGACATGGGCAAGCAGTCCGGCGGCTGGACGCTGAACTGGCAGGGCACCGGTACCAAGCGCAGCGACTACCCCAACGGCAACACCATCTGGGAAGGCCTGGACAAGCAGATCAAGGCCGCCGGCGGCACCGCCGAGCTGGCAGTCGATGGTGCGTACAAGACCAAGCCCGACGTGGCGGTGGTGGTGTTCGGTGAGAACCCGTACGCCGAGTTCCAGGGCGACATCGCCACCCTGCTGTACAAGCCGGGCGACGAGAGCGAGCTGGCATTGATCAAGAAGCTCAAGGCCGAAGGCATTCCGGTGGTGGCGGTGTTCCTGAGCGGGCGCCCGTTGTGGATGAACCAGTACATCAATGCGGCCGATGCGTTCGTCGCCGCCTGGTTGCCGGGTTCCGAAGGCGAGGGCATTGCCGACGTGCTGCTGCGCAAGGCCGATGGCACGGTGCAGAACGACTTCAAGGGCAAGCTGAGCTTCTCCTGGCCCAGGACCGCGGTGCAGTTCGCCAACAACGTCGGCCAGAAGGATTACGACCCGCAGTTCAAGTTCGGCTTCGGCCTGACCTATGCCGACAAGGGCGACCTGGCCGCGCTGCCGGAGGAATCGGGCGTGTCCGGCGAGCAGTCGGTGGGCGGGGTGTACTTCGTGCGCGGCAAGCCGGCGCTGGGCATTGCGATGCAGCTGTCCAACGCCGGCCAGGCCAACATGCCGGCGACCACGCTGCCGGTGGGTCTGTCCGATGGCAGCCTGAAGATGACCGCCGTCGATCACAAGGCGCAGGAAGATGCGCGGCGCCTGGTGTGGTCCGGTGCCAAGGCCTCCAGCGTATTGCTGGTGTCCGGCAAACCGGTCGACGTCTCGCGCGAGAGCAACGGCGATGTGCAGCTGCAGCTGACCGTGCGCCGCGACAGCGCGGTAACTGGGCCGGTATGGCTGGGCGTGGGCTGTGGCGACAAGTGCGGCGGCCGTGTCGATGCGCAGAAGACCCTGGCCGCGCTGCCGCAGGGCCAGTGGAAGGTGCTGGGCGTGCCGCTGAAGTGCTTTGCGGTGGCCGGTGCGGACGTGACCAAGCTGACCCAGGTCGCCAGCATCGAAAGCGCTGCGGCGCTGGATCTGTCGGTGTCGAAGATCGCGCTGGGCGCGCTCAACGAAGCCGAAGTCACGCTCGACTGCCCGGTCAAGTAAGCAGCACACCCGCAGGCGCGCCTGCGGGTGTGTCCAGGTAATCAGGACACACGCGTCGCCGGTCCCGGCGACGTGCTACAGCGGCCACCCTCAGCGGTGGTGTCATCAGCCGCCGCGGGACGCGTGCGTCGATAGGCCGGGAAGGCCTGCAGCTGCGGTTCGCCGCGCTGCCGCCACGCACGCGGTGCGGGCGGCGGCAGTCTGCAGGCCTGTCCGCTCCACGACGCGCCGCCCAGAGCCAGACAGGAGAGTGCAGTGGGTTTGGCGACGTTGGATATCGTGATTGTGCTGGTCTATCTGACCGGCATCTTCGTGCTCGCGCAGTGGGTCTCGCGCGAGAAGGCCGGTCACACCAAGAGCGCCGAGGATTACTTCCTGGCGAGCAAGTCGTTGCCGTGGTGGGCGATCGGTGCCTCGCTGATTGCCGCGAACATTTCGGCCGAACAGATCATCGGCATGGCCGGTTCCGGCTATGCGATCGGCCTGGCGATCGCGTCCTACGAGTGGATGGCGGCGCTGACGCTGCTGATCGTCGGCAAGTTCTTCCTGCCGATCTTCCTGCGCAACGGCATCTACACCATGCCGCAGTTCCTGGAACAGCGCTACGGCAAGTGGATCCGCACGCTGATGGCGGTGTTCTGGCTGCTGCTGTACGTGTTCGTCAATCTCACCTCGATCCTGTGGCTGGGCTCGATCGCGGTCAGCCAGGTCACCGGCATGGACCAGACCCTGGCGCTGGCGTTGATCGGCGTGTTCGCCCTGGTCTACCAGCTGTATGGCGGGTTGAAGGCGGTGGCCTTGACCGACATCGTGCAGGTCACGCTGCTGGTGCTGGGCGGCCTGCTGGTGGCCGGGCTGACCCTGGCACGGATCGGCGATGGTGCCGGCGTGCTGGCCGGCTTCAAGCACCTGTGGAGCGCGCACCCCGAGCACTTCCACATGATCCTGAGCAAGGACAACCCGTTCTACAAGGACCTGCCCGGCCTGAGCGTGTTGCTGGGCGGCCTGTGGGTGATGAACATCAGCTACTGGGGGTTCAACCAGTACATCATCCAGCGCGCGCTGGCGGCCAAGAACATCGGCGAGGCGCAGAAGGGCATGGTGTTCGCCGCGTTCCTGAAGCTGCTGATGCCGTTGGTGATCGTGGTGCCGGGCATTGCCGCAGTGGTGCTGGCGCCGGACCTGGCCAAGCCCGACCAGGCCTATCCGACCATGATGCAGCTGTTGCCGACCGGCATCCTGGGCCTGGTGTTCGCGGCGCTGGTGGCGGCGATCGTGGCCTCGCTGGCCTCCAAGATCAACTCGGTGGCGACGATCTTCACCCTGGATTTCTACGCCAAGTTCCGGCCGCAGACCGAGCAGAAGCAGCTGGTGCGCGTGGGCCGCATCGTGGCCATCGTGGCGGTGATCATCGGCATCCTGACCGCGCGGCCGTTGCTGGGCAACTTCGACCAGGGGTTCCAGTTCATCCAGGAATTCACCGGCTTCTTCACCCCGGGTGTGGTGGTGATCTTCATGCTTGGCCTGTTCTGGAAGCGCGCCAACGAAGCCGGCGCGCTGACCGCGGCGATCGGCTCGGTGGTGCTGTCGTTCGCGCTCAAGTTCGCCTGGCCGGAACTGCCGTTCATGGACCGCATCGGCGTGGTGTTCGTGGCCGCGCTGGTGCTGGCGGTGCTGGTGTCGTTGATGACCGCCCCGACCCAGGCACGTGATCTGATCCGCACCGACGATGTGGCCTACGGCACCACGCTGGGCTTCAAGATCGGTGCGATCGGGGTGGTGGCGATCCTGGTCGCGCTGTACGCGGTGTTCTGGTAATCGATCGGACCGCACGCTGAGATCAGCCGTGCATATGCGGCGCGACACGCAGGTGTCGCGCCGCATTGCGTTTGGACGTTGTGCGGTTGCCGCTTACACCCGCGCCGCCGCCAGGCTCGCAGCGAGCAGGTTGACCGGTGCTTCGAACTGCTCGTGCCACGGCGTCTGCAGCCAGGTTTCCAGTGCGGCCGCCGGCATCGGTTTGGCGATCCAGTAGCCCTGGCCTTCGTCGCAGCCCCAGGCGCGCAACTGCGTGTAGGCCTCCGCCGATTCAATGCCTTCGGCGACCACGCGCTGGCCCAGGCTGTGGCCGAGCTGGATCATGGCCGGCACCAGGGTGCGGTCGGTGCGGTTGTCCGGCAACGAGCGGATGAAGGACTGATCGATCTTCAACGAGCTGGCCGGCAGCTGCTTGAGATAGCTGAAATTGCTGTAGCCGGTGCCGAAGTCGTCGATGGCGATGTGCACGCCCAGCGCCGCGATGGCCGCCAGTTGCTCGGCCAGATGCTCGGGGTGGCGGATCATCGCGCTTTCGGTGAATTCGATCTCCAGCCGGCGCGGATCCAGCTTGTGGCGCTCCAGGCCACGCCGCAGCAGGCCGACGAAGCCGGGCCTGTCCAGGTCGGCGGCCGATACGTTCAAGGCCAGATTGAAGTCCAGGCCCTGTTGCTGCCAGCGCGCGGCCTGGGCGATGCCGTTGTCGATCACCCAGGCAGTGATGCGGTTGATCAACGCGGTCTTCTCGGCCATCGGCACGAAGTCGGCGGGCATCACCGGGCCGATCATCGGATGCTGCCAGCGCAGCAGCGCTTCCACCCCGACGCAGCGGTGATCGTGCAGGTCCACGCGCGGCTGGTAGTGCAGACGCAGCTGGCTGGAACTGTCCAGCGCGGCGGGCAGGGCCGCCAGCAGGCGGAAGGTATTGCGCTGGGCCACGTCGTGCTTGCGCTCGTACATGCTCCAGGGCGCACCGCGCTCGCGCGAGATGTCCACCGAAGTGGTCAGCGAACGGATGGTGTCGGCCGCGCCATAGCTGGTCTGCAGCGAGACCGCGCCGATCGAGGCGACCGGGGTATGCGGAATGCCCTGATGTTCCAGCGGCTCGGCAAAGGCCTTGGAGACCTTGGTGCACAGCGTGGACAACCGGTGCGTCTCGACCTGGGCCAGGAAGCCGAAGGTGGTCGGGTCCAGCCGATACAACGCGGTGCCGGCGGGCAGATAGGCCGCCAGGCGGCGCTGCGCGAGCGCCACATAGCCGTCTGCATAGTCCCAGCCCAGCGCCTTGACCATTTCGCGGAAATAATCGCTGCCGCAGATGTCGACCGCCACGGCGGTGGTGGCCGGGGCGCTGTCGCGTTGCGACAGCCAGGCATCCAGGTCTTCGGCAAAGCGCGACCGATTGGGCAGCCCGGTCGGGCCGTCGCGATAGGTGGTGCTGCGCAGGTTTTCCACCCGCAGCACCGCCAGGTCGCGCAGGCCTTCCAGTTGGGTGATCGCCTCGGCGTCCAGACCCGGGCGCGGGCTGGTTCCGATCACGCACAAGGTGCCGATGCGGTGGCCGTCGCGCAGCGTCAGCGGTGCGCCGGCGTAGAAGCGGATGAACGGCGGGCCCAGCACCAGCGGGTTGTCGCAAAAGCGCGGATCCAGTTGCGCGTCGGGCACCACCATCACCTCGTGGCTGCGGATCGCATGCGCGCAGAACGCCTGGTCGCGCGGTGTTTCCTGCGGCTCCAGGCCGATGCGGGCCTTGAACCACTGGCGATGCTCGTCCACCAGCGACACCAGTGCGATTTCCGCGCCCAGGTTGCGGGCAGCCATCGCGGCGATGGTCTCGAACACCGGATCGGGCGGCGAGTCCAGCAGGCAAAGACCACGCAGGACGGCCAACCGGGTCGACTCATCGACCTCGGGCGGAGGAGGGGAACTGACGGGAGCGAGCGCGGAATGCATGTGCTCGTATCGGCCTGAAGCGTGATCCCTTGATCGACAGCACCGGGCTTTGTTCAGTTGACGCGGTTTTCCCGCACGGTGGCCGCGGTTGAAGCGCCGCGGCGACGGCCGCGACGCGGCGGCATCAGGCAACGGCTTGGGCGACGGCTGGGCGCCAGGCCGGCGATCGCGCCGGTTCCTGCGTCATGCCTGATGCGACGGGCCGGCAGCGCCGTCGGCACCGATGCGCGTTGCTCAACATTATCGACGCCTGGCCGATCACTGGTGGTAAGCCCGCCTTGTCGTCCCACGAGCCGTAACGATTCAGCGTACCTAATTTGGTGCTTGTTCGTTGTGTGACAGGCATTGCATCAACAGCTACCGCAAATTGACACAGTGTTCACGGGCGCTGTGAGTTACGCCATCGCCCGTCATCCTCCCCGCTGCCTGGAAATCGATCGTGAAATCACCGTTGCCCCGTTTTGCCCGCCGCATGCTGCTGGTCGTTGCAGGCCTGGCATTGTCGTCTGCCGCGCACGCAGGGCTGTCGGTGTCCGGCACCCAGCTGCGTGAGTCCAATGGCAATACCGTGGTATTGCGTGGCGTCAATCTGCCGCACGCCTGGTACGCAAGCCGAACCGATGCGGCCCTGGCCGCCATTGCCGCCACCGGCGCCAACAGCGTGCGTGTGGTGCTCAGTTCCGGTTATCGCTGGAACCGTACGCCGGAGGCCGAGGTGGCGCGCATCATCGCGCGCTGCAAAAGTCTGGGCTTGATCGCGGTGCTGGAAGTGCACGACACCACCGGCTATGGCGAAGACGGCGCCGCCGCCGGTCTGTCCCATGCCACTGCGTACTGGACCAGCATCCGCAAGGCACTGATCGGCAACGAAGACCACGTCATCATCAACATCGGCAACGAGCCGTTCGGCAACCAGTTGAGCGCCAGCGAATGGGTCAATGGCCATGCAACGGCGATCGCCGCGTTGCGCAAGACCGGGCTGACCCACGCATTGATGGTGGATGCACCGAACTGGGGCCAGGACTGGAAGTTCTACATGCGCGACAACGCGGCCGCCTTGCTGGCGCGCGACAGCCGCCGCAACCTGATCTTCAGCGTGCACATGTACGAAGTGTTCGGCAGCGATGCAACGGTCAACAAGTATTTGCGCGCCTTCCGCGATAAAAAGCTGGCACTGGTGATCGGCGAGTTCGGAGGAGACCATCGCGGCGCGCAGGTGGACGAGGCGGCGATCATGCGTCGCGCCCGCGAGTACAACGTTGGCTACCTGGGCTGGTCGTGGTCGGGCAACGACAGCAGCACGCAATCGCTGGATATCGCAATCGGCTGGAACGCCACGCGCCTCAGCAGTTGGGGCCGCAACTTGATCCTGGGCGCCGATGGCATCACCGCGACCTCGCGCAGGGCGAGCGTATTCGGCCCGCGTTGAGATTGAAGCTCCACAGTCGGTAGAGCGGTCGATCCGGCGCTTGGTTGCAGGCCCTTGCCCGGCCACCATGGCGGGACACGCCGTGAATCCGTCCATGGAGGCTCTTACGCGGCATCCATGCCGCGTAAGGTCCCGCGACGGTGAGCGGACAAGGACCTATCGAGATGGTCGGTGCGCACGGTAAGAGCGGTGCTGGATGCGTCGTTCGCTCACGACGCATGGGCTCCATGTCTGATGGGCGCCGCACGACAGACAGCTCTCACAAGAGCACCGACCAACTGTTTGGTGCGGTGAGGGCGCCGCCCCCTCGACGCTGCGCGTTGGCTGCAGGGCCCTGGCCCGCCCACCATCGCGGGACACGCCGCAAGTACGTCCATGTAGGCTCCGGCGCGGCATCCATGCCGCTCAGGGTCCCGCGACGGTGAGCAGGCAAGGACCAGTTGAGATGGTCGGTGTGCATGGTAAGAGCGGTGCTGGATGCGCTCGTGACGTATCGGCTCCATGTCTGATGGGCGCCGCACGACAGACAGCTCTCACAAGAGCGCCGACCAACTGCCTGGTGCGGTGTCCTTGCCGGTTGCCGGAACGTTGGCGGCATGGATGCCGCCAACGCGCCCCTGGGGATGGGGTCACGGCGTGTCCGGCGAGCGGCGAGGGCGCTGCGCCCTCGACCGATTTGTCCTCACGGCAACTGGCCGCGTCTCAACGTCCGGGCTCGCGTAATGGCCCCGGGCTTGGCCGCTTGGTCAACTTGCGCTGCAGCGAGCGGCGGTGCATGCCGAGCAGGCGTGCGGCAGCCGAGACATTGCCGCCGGTTTCGTGCAGCGCCTGCTGGATGTGCTCCCATTGCAGGCGGCTCAGCGGTGTCATCATTTCCCGGGCGGTTTCTTCTTCGTCCGGCTCGGGCAGCTCGTCGTCCTCTTCGCCCAGTGCCCGCATGATGGTGGGGATATTGGCCGG
The DNA here is from genome assembly GCF_003993495.1 of Xanthomonas sp. BRIP62418. Classification (NCBI taxonomy): domain Bacteria; kingdom Pseudomonadati; phylum Pseudomonadota; class Gammaproteobacteria; order Lysobacterales; family Lysobacteraceae; genus Xanthomonas; species Xanthomonas sp. BRIP62418. The sequence continues at coordinate 340,403 of NZ_QEZG01000028.1, read as the reverse complement.
CTTGGGCAGATAGTCGTCGGCACCGAGCTTGATGGCCTCCACGGCGGTGGCGATGCTCGCGTAGCCGGTGACCAGCAGGATGCGCATGTCGGCGCGGATCTCGCGCAACGGCTGGATCAGGCTCAGGCCGGAATCATGGCCGAGCTTGAGATCGATCAAGGCGAAATCCGGCAGGGCGCTGCGTGCGGTCGACAAGGCACTGGCCGCATCGGTGGCGGTCAGGGTGTCCACACCGCGGCGGGCGAGGCTGCGTTGCAGCGTGCGCAGGTACAAGGTGTCGTCGTCGACCAGCAGGCCGGTGCGCAGGGGAGTGCTTGTCATGCGAGTGCCTCGTGTTCGGAGAGCGGCAGACGGAAACCGACGCGGGCGCCGCTGCCTTCGGCGGGCAGCATCCACAACTCGCCCTGCAGCCGTTCGACGGTGGCATGCGACAGCGCCAGCCCAACACCCATGCCGTCATGCTTGCCGCTGTTGAACAGGGTGCCGGGCAGCATGGCTTGCGAGGTATCGAAGCCCGGACCGTAGTCGCGTACTTCGCCGCTGAGATGATCCTGCTCCACGCGCAGCGTCAGGTCGATCTGCGGCCGGCCGGCCCGTTCGCCGGCATCGGCCGCATTGTTGAGCAACACCATCAGCAGATGGCTGACCCCGGGCTGCAGCAGCAGGCGCATCGGCGCATCGTCGTTGCGACGCAGCTCGATGGTCGGGCGCACCAGCCGCCATTGTTCCAGCACGTCCTTGACCGCGACTTCGCGGCTGAGGTGGCCGTTGTCGGCCGGTGCGGCCAGCGCCAGCACGCGCTCGTGGCACTGCACCAGCAGCTCGCGCAGGGTGTCCAGATCCTCGCGCAACTCGCTCTGGTCGCACTGGTCGGCGATGTCGTCGACCAGCAGCGTCATCGTCGCCAGCGGCGTGTTCAACTCATGCGCGACCGAGGCCGCATGCGTGGCCAGCGCGACGATGCCCTCGTTGCGCGCGAAGCGCTCGCGCAGCGTGGAGATCTCGCGCTCGCGTTCGCGCATCGACAAGGCCAGCCGGGTGGCGAAGGCCAGCACCACCACCGTGGACAACAGGAAGTTGGCGGCCATGCCCCACATATGCAGGCTGAGCGGGTCGAAACTGCCGTAGGGCAGCGGCAGCCCGAACGCTGCACTGATCACATAACCGGCCACGCAGGCCGCCGCCACCGCCATCGCCCAGCCCAGCGGCAGGGCCAGCGCGGCCAGGGCGATCAGCACCAGGAACAGGGAGCCGAACGGGTTGGCGATGCCGCCGCTCCAGCCCACCATCCAGGTCAGCACCGTGACGTCGACCAGGATGTGGCCGAATTCGGTGGCCGGGCTGACCGCGCCGCGATGGGCCACCCGCAGCTGTGCATACAGGTTGAACACCGCCAGCGCGGCCACGCCGGCCCACAAGGGTTGCTGCGGCAGATCCAGGCCCATCAGCCCGGTGGCGACCAGGATGGTGGCGGCCTGGCCGGCAGTGGCCAGCCAGCGCAGGCTGCACAGGGTCCGCAGGAAGGAGGCGTCTGAGGAATTCATCACGGCAATGCTATGCGCTCGGGGGCGTGGCGGCCTGCGACAAACCGTCGCATCGGCCTGGAAGACGGCGCGCGCAGCGCTTCAGCTGTGAGCGGACCGATGACAGGCTAAAATACCGCGATGTACGACGCCGTGACTCGCCCAACCCCTCCCGCCGACGCCACCGCCTGGCCGCGCCGCATCACCCAGGCCGTCAAGATCGGCAGCGTGACCGTTGGCGGTGGCCACCCGGTGGTCGTCCAGTCGATGACCAATACCGACACCGCCGACGTCGCCGGCAGCGTCAAGCAGGTGGCCGACCTGTGGCGCGCCGGCTCGGAAATGGTGCGCCTGACCGTCAACAACGCCGAGTCGGCCGCGGCCATTCCGCGCATCGTCGACAAGCTGCGCATGATGGGGATCGAGGTGCCGTTGATCGGCGACTTCCACTACAACGGGCATCAGCTGCTTGCCGCCGAGCCGGCCTGCGCCGAAGCGCTGGCCAAGTACCGCATCAATCCGGGCAATGTCGGCTTCGGCAAGAAGAAGGATCTGCAGTTCGCGCAGCTGATCGAGTTTGCGATCAAGTACGACAAGCCGGTGCGCATCGGCGCCAACTGGGGCTCGCTGGACCAGTCGCTGGCCGCGCAGCTGATGGACGAGAACTCGCAGCGCGACACGCCCTGGGATGCCGGCCGCGTGCTGCGCGAGGCGCTGATCCGCTCGGCAGTGGATTCGGCCGAGCGCGCGGTGGAACTGGGCCTGGCGCGCGAGCGCATCATCCTGTCGGCCAAGGTGTCCGGCGTGCAGGAGCTGATCGCGGTGTATCGCGACATGGCGAGCCGCTGCGACTTTGCGCTGCATCTGGGCCTGACCGAAGCCGGTATCGGCAGCAAGGGCATCGTGGCCTCGGCCGCGGCGCTGAGCGTTTTGCTGCAGGAAGGCATCGGCGACACCATCCGCATCTCGCTGACGCCGGAGCCGGGCCAGTCGCGCACCCAGGAAGTGGTCGTCGCGCAGGAACTGCTGCAGACCACCGGCCAGCGCGCCTTCACGCCGATGGTCACCGCCTGCCCGGGTTGCGGCCGCACCACCTCCGAGTTCTTCCAGGAACTGGCCGGCGTGGTGCAGAACCATGTGCGCGCCAAGATGCCGGAGTGGAAGATCAGCAACCCCGGCGCGGAGAACATGACCCTGGCGGTGATGGGCTGCGTGGTCAACGGGCCGGGCGAATCGCGCCATGCCAACATCGGCATCTCGTTGCCAGGCACCGGCGAGGCGCCGTCGGCGCCGGTGTTCATCGATGGCGAGAAAAGCGTCACCCTGCGTGGCGAAAACATTGCCTACGAATTCATCGATCTGATCGATCAGTACGTCGAACGCACCTATGTCCGCCGCGCCGGCTGAATCGCCGGCCGGTTTCAGGGGATGGCTGCGCAGCAATGCGTGGCGCATGGCGTTGCTGTTTGCCGGCGTGCTGCTGCCGCTGGGCCTGTTCGTCGACCTGGCCGACGAAGTCCACGAACTGGAAAATTTTTACTTCGACGAGCCCCTGCTGTGGAGCATGCGCAGCATCGCCACGCCGGGGCTGGATGCGTTTTTCGGGGTGGTTTCCAAGCTTGGCTACCAGTGCGGGGTGATCCCGGCCGATATCGCCATCGTGCTGGTATTGCTGATGCTGCGGCGCTGGCGCGAGGGAACCTTTGCCGCACTCGGCTTTGCTGGCTCGGCCTTGTTGAACATGGGCGCCAAGCAGGTCTTCCAGCGCGACCGCCCCAGCCTGTGGGAATCGATCGCCCCGGAAAGCACCTTCAGCTTTCCCAGCGGGCATGCGATGGGCTCGATGACGCTCGCCGCGGTGGTCGTCTCGCTGGCCTGGAACACCCGCTGGCGCTGGCCGGTGGCCATTGCCGCAAGTGGGTTCGCGGTGCTGGTGGGGGTGTCGCGGATCTACCTGGGGGTGCATTACCCCTCCGACATCCTGGGCGGCTGGTCGGCCGCGCTGGTGTGGGTGGTCGGGCTGTATCTGGTGATGTTTCGCGGCGCGCGGCGGCCGCATTGGCGTCGCCATCCCGCTTCGACCTGAGGGCACGACCGCTTTGCGGTCGAACGCGGTCGGCGTAAGTGCGGGTACCGAAAGTGGCGCCGTGCTGCCTTTGACTCAGCGACGACTCGCACGTTCCCGGCGCCACAACTGCAGCCCGATCACGCTGCCGATCACGGCCAGCAGAATCATGTAATACGCCGGTCCCATCGGGTGCTGCTTGAGCAGCATCACCACCACCAGCGGGGTCAGGCCACCAAACACCGCATAGCCCAGGTTGTAGGCAAACGACACGCCGGACAGGCGCACCACCGGCGGAAACGCCTCGACCATGACGCGCGGGATCGCGCCCAGGACGCCGAGCGCCGCGCCCATCAGGGCATATAGTGGAAACAGCAACTGCGGATCGCCGGCCAGCCGATAGAACAGCCAGGCGCTGGCGCCCAGGAATACGCTGCCGGCAAGCAGCACGCGTCCATTGCCGTAGCGATCGGACAAGGCGCCGGCCACGATGGAGCCGGCCGCCTGCAGCAGGACCGCAAGCAGGTTGGCCTGCAAGGCGACCGCTGCCGGATAGTGATAGGCGCTCTGCAGCAGCGTCGGCGTCATCAACGACACCACCAGCACCCCGGCCGCCACCATCCAGGTCAGCCACAACGACAGCGCCACACTGCGTGGATGATCGCGCAGCACCACCTTGAGCGGCGTCTCGCGCGCCAGGGCACGCATCGCCATCAGCTCGGCGAACACCGGTGTTTCGTGCAGCCAGCGCCGCAGATACACCGAAAGCAGGCCGAAGATGCCACCGGCCAGGAACGGCAGGCGCCAGGCGCCTTCGGCGATTTCCTGCGGTGTGAAGGCGCGATTGATCGCCCCGGCACTGAGCGAGCCGAGCAACACGCCGGCTGCCAGGCCGGCCGTCAAGGTTCCGCACGCCAGTCCCCTGCGCTGTGCAGGCACGTGTTCTGCGACGAAGACCCATGCACTGGGGACTTCGCCGCCGATAGCCGCGCCCTGCAGCAACCGCATCGTCAGCAGCAGCAAGGGGGCGGCCAGGCCGATCTGCGCGTAGGTCGGCAGCACGCCGATGGCCAGCGTCGGCAACGCCATCAGCCCGATGCTCAGCGCGAACATGCGCTTGCGACCGAGCAGATCGCCGAAGTGCGCCATCACCATCCCGCCCAGCGGGCGGATCAGGTACCCGGCTGCAAAGATGCCGAAGGTCTGCAACTGCCGCATCCACTCCGGAATGCCCGGCGGGAAGAACAGCTCCCCCAGCACCGTGGCGAAGAAAATGAAGATGATGAAGTCGTAGAATTCCAGTGCGCCGCCCAGTGCGGACAAGGCCAGCGTCTTGTAATCACCGCGTGTGAGCTGGCTTGCTGGTGCAGTGCCTGTTGCTGGACGGGTCTTCAAGGCATGACATCCTGTGGCAGGTGATCGCGCGCATGCGTGTGCTGCAGCCGCGGGGTGTGAGGCACCCATGCCATCGCTGCGGCAATGCGCAGCTTGCACGTTTGCACGCAACGGCGGGGCGGACGCACTTCGGGAAAGGCGCGCTGGCTGCGCCTTTGGTGGCGGTCAGTCGTGCACACTTGCGTGCGCGGCCGCTTCGGCATGCAGGGCGGTGGTGTCGAACAACGGCAACTGTGCATCGCTGCTGTCCACCAGCAGCGAAATCTCGGTACAGCCCAGGATGATCGCTTGCGCACCCTCCTGGCCGAGGTCGGCCATGACCTGACGAAAATAGCCGCGCGATTCCGGCCGGACGATGCCCTGGCAGAGTTCGTCGTAGATCACCCGATGCAACTGCGCGCGTACGTCGGCCGGCGGTACCAGCACCTGCAGGCCGCGCGCAGCCAGGCGCTCGCGATAGAACGGCTGCTCCATGGTGAAACGCGTGCCGAGTAGCCCGACCCGGGTGACGCCCGCCGCAATCAGCGCCTCGGCCGTGGCATCGGCGATATGCAGCAACGGCAGCGGCGTGGCGGAGGTGATCGCATCGGCAACGCAATGCATGGTGTTGGTGCACAGCACCAGGAAGTCGGCGCCACCGGCATGCAGCGCGCGCGCCGCTGCTGCCATTGCCCGGCCGGCGCCGTCCCAGTCGCCGGCGTGCTGCAGGCGCTCGATCTCATGGAAATTGACGCTGTACAGCAAGACCTTGGCCGAGTGCAGGCCGCCGCAGGCATGGCGCACCCACTGATTGATGATGCGGTAGTAGGGCAGGGTGGATTCCCAGCTCATGCCGCCGATCAGGCCGATGGTTTTGCTTGGAACCGGCATGCCGACCTCCCCTTGGAACAGTCAACGAATGTGCGTACGCATCGCCCTTCGATGCTCGGGGAGCGTGTATCGGCGCAGTGTACGTCGGCAGCGTCACCACGCCATCGCGCGCCGGCCAGGCCGCCTGCGGACGGTCGATCACTCGCCCGGTTTTGCGCCTTCCAGCGGCGCATGCGTGGCGGCACGGCGTGCCAGCACGCTTTCACGATGCGCGATGTAGACGTTGGCACTGATGATGATGGCCGCACCGACCAGGGTATGGTGTTCGATCGCCTCGCCGAACAGCCACCAGCCCAGCAGCGCCACCAGCGGCAGCTGCATGAAGCTGATCGGCTGCAGTGCGGAGACTTCGCCCAGCTTGAGCGCGCGCGTCCAGAACAGCTGCCCGGCGGTGCCGAAGATGCCGGTCGCCGCCAGCCAGAACCAGTCGATACCGTGCGGCCAGGTCCACTGGAACAGTGCCGGAATCAGCGACATCGGCACCCAGAACACATAGGTGTAGAACACCACGGTGTCCGAGTCGTCGCTGCGCGAGAGCTGCTTGATCTGGATCGCCACCACGGCGCTGATCACCGCTGCCAGCAGCGCAATCAGCAGCCCAGGCGTAAAGGTGGACGAGCCCGGCCGCAGGATCACCAGCACGCCGATGAATCCGGCCGCCACCGCCAGCCAGCGCCGCAGGCGCACCTGTTCGCGCAGCCACACCACGGCAAGGACGGTGACGAACAACGGGGTGGAATACGACAGCGAGATCGCCTGCGACAACGGCAGGTGGCCGATCGCCCAGAACCCGCACAGCATCGAGGCCAGGCCGATCAGGGTGCGTGCCAGATATTGCGGCAACTGCCGCGTGCGCGGCAGCGCCTTGCCGGGGCGCAGGATCAGCGGCAACAGGGCCAGCAGCCCAAACGCATTGCGAAAGAACGCGATCTCGGTGGTGGCGATCGTGCTTGACGCCAGCCGGATGCAGATCGCCATCAGGCCGAAGGCGAAGGTACTGGTGAGCATCCACAGCGCGGCACGTCGCGACGCCTGCGCTGCGGTCACCAATGCGCTCCGATGATGCGTGGCTCCGGTTCCAGGATCACCGAATAACGCTCGCGCACCGACTCGGCGATGCGCCGCGCAACATCCAGCAGTTGCGCACCGCTGGCAGTGCCGTAGTTGACCAGCACCAGCGCGTGGTCCGGCGATACCCCGGCATCGCCCTCGCGCCGGCCTTTCCAGCCGCACTGTTCGATCAACCAGGCCGCCGACAACTTGCCCTGGCCGGGCTGTTCGCCGGGATACACCGGCATGTCGGCGAATGTGGCCTGCAACGCGGCGATCTGCTCGCTGGGCAGCAACGGATTCTTGAAGAAGCTGCCGGCATTGCCGAGCACATCCGGGTCCGGCAGCTTGCGCCGACGGATATTGATCACCGCCTGCGCCACATCGGCGGCACCGGCCAGTTCGGCGCCCATGCTGGCCAGTTCCTCGCGGATGCCGGCATAGTCCAGCCGCAACTCATGCAGCAGCGGCAGATTGAATTCCACCGCGACGATCAGGTAACGCTCCGGCTGCTGCTTGAACACGCTGTCGCGATAGGCAAAGGCGCACTCGGCCGCCGTCAGTCGCACGAATTGCTGTGCCTGCAGGTCGAAGGCATCCACCACATGGATGAAGTCGCCCACCTGCGCGCCGTATGCGCCGATGTTCTGGATCGGGCAGGCGCCGACCGTGCCGGGAATCAAGGCCAGGTTCTCCAGCCCCGACAGCCCCTGCTGCAGCGAATACAACACCAGCGCATGCCAGTTGACGCCGGCACCGGCGCGCACGATGGCATGGTCGGCGTGGTGCGCAATGATGGCGATGTCGCGGTTTTCGAAACACAGCACGCAGCCCGGCGGGTCGCCGGCCAGCAGCACGTTGCTGCCGCTGCCCAACACCAGCAGCGGCTGCCCGGCGATCTCCGGTGCCGCCAGCGCCTGCGGCAGCGCATCGGGTGCGTGGATGCCCAGCAACCAGCGTGCCGTGGCCTCCACATGGAAGGTATTGAGCGCGCGCAGTGGCGCGTGCTCGCTCAAGCGCCAGCCGGCCTGCGCTGCAGCGCTCATAACGGCGACACCGCACCGCCGCTGGGCGCCTCGCGGCGGCGGCGGATCGCATTGACGCATTCGCCGATCAGCGGCGGCCCGCGATAGACCAGGCCGCTGTAGCACTGCACCAGGGTCGCGCCGGCCGCCATCTTGGCCACCGCGTCGGCACCGGAGTTGATGCCGCCCACGCCGATCAACGGAATCGACTCGGGCAGGCGGGCGCGCAAGCGGCGCAGCACCAGCGTGGACTGCCCCAGCAGCGGTGCACCCGACAGGCCGCCAGCCTCGCCAGCCAGCGGATGATTGGCGATCAAGGTGCGCGTCACCGTGGTGTTGGTGGCGATCACGCCATCCACCGCCAGGTCGGCCAGCACGCGCGCGGCCGCATCGATGTCGCGGTCGTTGAGGTCCGGCGCCACCTTCACCAGCATCGGCACGCGCTTGCCGTGTTGCGCAGCCAGGGCTTCCTGGGTTTCGCGCAGGTCGGCGATCAGCCGACGCAGCGCCTGTTCTTCCTGCAGTTCGCGCAAGCCGGCGGTGTTGGGCGAGGAGATGTTGACGGTGATGTAGTCGGCCAGCGGGTAGACGCGCTCCATGCAATAGCGGTAATCGCTGGTTGCCTCTTCGTTGGGCGTGTCCTTGTTCTTGCCGATGTTGATGCCGAGCAGGCCGCCGCGACGACGCGCGCGTTGCACGTTGGCCACCAGCACATCCACGCCCAGGTTGTTGAAGCCCATGCGGTTGATCACCGCCTGGTACTCCGGCAAGCGGAACATGCGCGGCTTGGGATTGCCCTCCTGCGGCCGCGGGGTCACCGTGCCGATCTCGACAAACCCAAAGCCAAGCGCAAGCAGCGCATCGATGTGCTCGCCGTTCTTGTCCAGGCCGGCACCGAGACCGACCGGGTTGGGAAACATGAGCCCGAAGGCCGGTGTCGGCAGCGGTTCCGGGCGCCTGGCCAGCAGCGACGTGGTACCGGTGCGGTAGGCAACATCGATGGAGCGCAGTGCCAGCGCATGGGCGCGCTCGGCGTCGAGGGAAAACAGCAAGGGGCGGGCAAGCGAATACATGTGGGTCAGTTCAATCCCCCGGCGAACACCCGGGTCTGGTATTGGAAGTCGATCAGCCCGTCGCGCGCGTGCGCATCGAACAGCGTGCGCAGCGCGGCGAGCATCGGGACATGACGCGGGTCATGCGCCAGCGGCGCATATGACGAAGACAACAGCCGGCCACGCAAGGCATCGAAGTCCAGCCGCTGCACGTTGGGAAAGCGCGCCATCGCGCGGAAGCCGTCGCCGAACCACGCCTGCATGGTGGCATCGTCCTGATAGCGCTCGGCCACGGCCGAATAGTCGGTGCCGTAGTCCAGCAGCAGCTGTTCGTAGCCGCGCAGGAAGTCGGTGGTGTCCAGTTCGCGGCTGTTCCAGTAGATCACCGCCAGCCCGCCGGGCTGCAGGATGCGCGCCCATTCGGCGCGCACCGCCCGAACGTCGAACCAGTGGAAGGCCTGTGCTGCGGACACCAATCCGACACTGGCATCGGCCAGCCCGGTGGCCTCGGCGGTGCCGTCGACCGCGCGGAAGGTGGGGAATTCCGCCAGCCACTGTTGCGCGGCTTCGCGCATGGCCGGGTTGGGTTCCACCGCCGTGACGGGATAGCCGGCCTCCAGGAACAGCCGGCTGGAGATGCCGGTGCCGGCACCGATATCGGCCACCGTGGTGGCCGGCGTCACGCCCAGCTCTTCGTGCAGCCAGCGCAGCAGTTGTGGCGGATAGCTTGGCCGGTAGCGCACATAGGCCGCGACGCGGTCGTTGAAGCGTTGGGCGGAGGAGGGCGCGGCCATGCTCAACTGTTGGCGGCCGCAAGCCAGGCCAGGCCGCCGAAGAACAGGATGAAGATCGCCACCCCTGCCACCCAGAGCGCAACCGCCAACCAGCCGAGAATCAGCCCGCCGATGGCGAGCCCGTCGCCGTCCAGCCCCTGCGGATTGCGGCGGATTTCGCCGCGCGCCAGATGGCCGGTGATGATGGCGCAGAGGCTGCCGAGAAACGGGATCAGCGTCCAGCCGAGAATGCCCGAGACCAGGCTGACGATGGCCATGGCGCTGGTCTGTCGAACGACGACGTTCATCATGAACTCCTGAAGTGGCGGCAGCCGACGGCTGGCGTGGCCCGATTATCCCAGAGCCGCCGCCCGAATGGCGTGCCATCTGCGGCCAAACGCAATCGCGTGGTCGGGTTTGACGCGAACGGGCGGGGCTGGAGGTCTGCTCGCCCCGGCATCGGACTGAGCGGCGAGGGAAACCTTGGGTGCTCAAATGATGCGCAGGTGCGACTCACGGCTGTGACCACGGCATCGGGGCCACGCCGCCGGGAGCGTGGATGCCGGGCGCGGACGCACCGGAGCAGCCATGGTCCGGCATGCATGCGACAGCGCCGGCGCGATGCCCGGCGCGCCTGCACACGTCGATCAGAGATCGAACTTGATGCCCTGTGCCAGCGGCAGCGAGTCGGAGTAGTTGATCGTATTGGTCTGGCGACGCATATAGACCTTCCACGCATCCGAGCCGGATTCGCGGCCACCGCCGGTCTCCTTCTCGCCACCGAACGCACCGCCGATCTCCGCACCGGAGGTGCCGATGTTGACGTTGGCGATGCCGCAGTCGCTGCCGGCCGCCGACAGGAACTTCTCGGCCGCCTTCAGGTTCTGGGTGAAGATCGACGACGACAGGCCCTGCGGCACGCCGTTCTGCAGCTCGATCGCCTCGTCCAGCGTGCTGTACTTCATCACGTACAGGATCGGCGCGAAGGTCTCGTGCTGCACCACCGCGTCGCTGTTCTGCAGCCCGGTGACGATCGCCGGCAGCACGAAGTTGCCAGGGCGATCGATCGCGGTGCCGCCCACTTCGACCGTGCCGCCGGCCGCCTTGGCCTTGGCGATCGAGGCCAGGAACTGCTCCACCGCGCCCTGGCTGTTGAGCGGGCCCATCAGGTTGGCCGGGTCGGTGGGGTCGCCGATCTTGCTGTCGAGCTGCTTGTACGCCTTGACCAGCGTGGCCAGCACGTTGTCGTAGATGGATTCATGCACGATCAGGCGGCGCGTGGTGGTGCAGCGCTGCCCGGCGGTGCCCACCGCGCCGAACACGATGCCGGGGATGGCCAGCTTCAGGTCGGCGGTTTCGTCCAGGATGATTGCGTTGTTGCCGCCCAGTTCCAGCAGGCAACGGCCCAGGCGGCGCGCGACCTTTTCCGCAACCACGCGGCCGATCTGGGTCGACCCGGTGAAGCTGATCAGCGGGATGCGGCCGTCCTCGACCAGCTTCTCGGACAGGGAGGTGCCGGCATCGTTGATCAGAAAGAAGATGTCCGGGAAGCCGGCGTCCTTGAGCGCCGCATTGCAGATCTTCATCGTCGCGATCGCGGTCAGCGGGGTCTTGTTGGACGGCTTCCAGATGCAGATATCGCCGCAGATCGCCGCCAGGAACGCATTCCACGCCCACACCGCCACCGGGAAGTTGAACGCGCTGATGATCCCCACCAGGCCCAGCGGCTGGTACTGCTCGTACATGCGGTGGCCGGGACGCTCCGAATGCATGGTGTAGCCATAGAGCATGCGGCTCTGGCCCACTGCGAAGTCGGCGATGTCGATCATCTCCTGCACCTCGCCATCGCCCTCGGGCTTGCTCTTGCCCATTTCCAGCGCCACCAGCGAGCCCAGCGCATCCTTGTGCGCGCGCAGCGCCTCGCCACACAGGCGAACAGCTTCGCCACGGCGCGGCGCAGGCGTGGTCCGCCAGACCTTGAAGGCGGCCTGCGCACGCTGGACGATCAGCTCGTAATCCTCCGGCGTGGTCGCCTGCACATCGGCGATCACCGCATTGGTGGTCGGATTGAGCGGCTGCAGCACCCCGGCGCCGGTCGCCTGCGACCAGGTCGCCTCGCCAAGATAGGTACCGGAATTGGACGCGGCGAGGTCGAGCGCCTTGAGCAGGTCAGCGGACATGGGATCTCCAAAGGTCGGGACGGTCGCGCGGCAGCCAGGGCCACCGCGACACGGGTAGCCGCCGATTTTAGCAGGCTCCGCCAACCACCCACCGGCTTGGCAATCGCAACGATCGTGCGACAATGCCCACCTTGGCCCCGTAGCTCAGCTGGATAGAGCGTCCCCCTCCTAAGGGGAAGGTCGCCCGTTCGAATCGGGCCGGGGTCACCAGGAATCAATCACTTAGCATCTCGATCGGTTTGGTTTCGGCAGGCACATGTGTGCCGGCTCATCCTCGAATATGTTTCCACCTGATCGGAATGATCTGGCAAATGGGCAGCGGCGGTCATGGGCTGGTCCAACCGGCACGCATGAGCGGTCATGATGCGTAAGCCGATCTCAAAGACGTACCGCCACGGCTGCGACGCAGCGGGAGGAGTGAGATGACGGAGCTGCTGCCATGCGAACGAGGCCGCCGTTGATTGCGCCAGATATCTAAAAACCATCTGGATCATATGGATTGAATACAAAGCAGTGCATCATGGAGAAAACCATCAGACTCGCTGGCCCGGCCGATATCGATGCAATTTTTGATATTCGCACCCGGGTTCACGAAAATCATTTATCCCGCGATCAATTGGTGGAAATGGGCATTACCCCCGCAACCGTACAAAAGGCTATTCTAGAAGCTCCATGCGCTTGGGTCGCCGAGGTCAATGGTGCCCCCGTCGGTTTTTCTATGGTGGATGTCGAGGAAGGATGTGTGTTCGCCGCTTTCGTTCTACCCGGCTTCGAGGGGAACGGATTGGGGCGCAGATTGATGGATAACGCGGAGGCTTGCACGAACTGCAAGAACCACTCACCCGCGCCTAACCACCCGCACCCCCACCGGCCGCGCAAACTTGTCCATCGCCACCGATGAGATGCGGCTATGGCGCAGCAGGCTGCCGAGCTGTTCGGGGACGCCCAGGCGCTGATCGACTTCCGGTTCGAGCACGGTGGGGCGGCGCTTGCGCCGGTCGGCCTTGGCGAAGCGGATGCGGTTGTACTCGGCCCAGCCGACGGTGGTGATGGCGCTCATCAGTGCGATCACCGGCAGGGCGCCCAGCGCGAATGGATCCAGGGAGTTGTGCTTGAGATACAGCTCCGTGTAGGCGCTGCGCAGGCCGAAGAACCAGGCGATCAGCGTCGCCAGTGGTGCCCACAGATAGAAGTAGACCATCCAGGCGCCGGCGGTGGCGGCGCCGTAGGCGAGGCGGCGCGAGCGGCCGAGGCGTTGTGGCAGGTTGATGATGGGCGGTGTCATTGGATTCCTCGGTCGGGGCTTTTCCAGCGGGCGCGTTTGCTGCGACGTGCGAGCAGGGCGCGGGGGAAGGCGATGACGGCAGTGAGCATGCCGATCATCCAGAAGGCGACCGGGTACCAGATCACCCAGAAGAACTGGCGCGCCAGGCCTTTTTCGTAGCGGCGTTCGATCACCAGGCTGGTGGCGAACTGCATCAGGCACACCACCGCCAGCACCAGGCCGTGCCAGCGCGGCAGGATGGTGTCGACGTACAGCGCAGGCGGCAGCGGGATGACCTTGCCAAGCAGCCACAGCACGATGATGAAGAGCATGGTGTAGGCCCAGGCCAGGCTGAGCGCGTATTCCAGCAAGACGCCCCACATGCGTCGGCTGCGCCAGGACAGCACGCGACGGCCATGGCTCAGCAGCACTTCCACGCCGCCGCGCGCCCAGCGCAGGCGCTGCATCCACAGGCCACGGAAGGTCTCCGGCATCAGGATCCAGCACAGCGCGTTGGGCTCGTAGCGAATATCCCAGTCGTCCAGCTGCAGACGCCAGGAGATGTCGATGTCTTCGGTGACCATGTTGTCGGACCAGAAGCCGACGTGGTGCAGCGCCGAGCGGCGAAACGCGCAGATCACGCCCGACACCGTGAACAGGCGCCCGTAGACGCGCTGCGCACGTTTGATCAGGCCCACGATGGCGGAAAATTCGCCCACCTGCATGCGGCCCATCAGCGTGGTGCGGTTGCGCACGCGCGGATTGCCGGTGACGCCGCCGACGCGCGGGCCGGAGATCAGGTGGCCCACCATCCAGCGCGTGGCATTCGGGTCCAGGATGGCGTCGGCATCCACGCACACCAGGTAGTCCGAGCGCGATGCCAGCGTGCCGACCCGCAGCGCGTTGGCCTTGCCGTGGTTCTGTTCCAGGTGCACCACGCGCAGGCGCGGATGCTGGTGGGTGAGATCGTCGAGCGCCTCGGCCGTGTTGTCGCTGCTGCCATCGTTGATGGCGATGATCTCGAAATCCGGATAGTTCTGCGCGCTCATCGCGGCGATGGTTTCGCCGACATGCTTGGCCTCGTTGTAGCAGGGCACCAGCAGCGATACGAACGGCTCGCTGGCCAACGGTGGCGGCGACGAGGGGCCGGGCGTGCCGCGTTCGCGTCGCAGGTAGTAGTACGTGCCTCCGATCATCCAGAAGAACGCCATGATGATGGGATAGAAAAACGCGAAGTTGAACAGGGCGCCCAACAGGAGGCTGGTCGTCATCGGTTACCGCTCGATATATGGGAATTGCCGAGCCGACATGGCCTCGCGCGCTTCGGGAAGAGACGGGTGGCTGCCGATGAAGTCGTCGGGGTAGTACGCCAAGTGGCGCACGCCCGCAGCCAGGAGCAATTTGCTGTGTGCGAGCAGCACACCGTCAGGCAATGGCTTGCCGGTGCGCCAGTCCACGGTCTGCAGTTCGAAAATGGTGTTCTCCAAACCATGCGGCTGCTGGCCGACACGCTGTGCCAGCTGCTGCAGCCACTGCTGCGGATCGTTGGCCTGTTCCATGTACGGCATCGCCATCAGCGCGGTGTAGTCGTAGGCCGAAGCAAAGGCGTCCAGGCGCTGCGCAAACCAGGCTTCGCTGTGCGGCTCCAGCACTGGCTGCGCGAACAGGTTGCGCACCGTCACCAGCTTGGGCCGCCAGCGTTCGGCGGCTGCCTTCAGCTCCTGGGTGAAACCGATCAGCTGCTGCGTGCGCCTGGTCGGGTCGCCATTGCCGTAGGCAGGCACTTCGTCATCGCGCAGGTAGGCATCGTCATGGAACAGCAGGCCTTCGAAGTAGGTGTTGGCGGCCAGGTCTTCGTAGATGTCGGCGACCAGCTGATGCGTGCGCGGGTTACCCGGATCCAGGCGCGGCACATCCTTGGCGTCCTTGCCGCGAATCTGCAGCGCCGCCTGCTGCTGTGCATCGGGCAGATGGAAGCCCAGCACCGGCAACCAGGCGAACACGCGCACGCCGGCACGGGTGCGCAGCTGCCAGGCCACACGCCCGAACAGGTCCGCGCGCATCGGCAGATGGCGGTTGGGGAAATACAACGCATCGGCGGCGCCATCGCCATCCGGGTCGGCGAAGGCCTGCAGGAACACATGGCTGGGGCCGATGTCCTTGACGCGCTGGACAAGGATGTCCAGGTTGCGTGCCAGCTGCGCCGGGTCCGGGTCGTAGACGTAGTCCAGATCGATCTGGATCGCGCGCAGGCCATCGCGCGACAGGTCGCGTCGCAGTTCGCCGGCCAGGTCGCGCACATCGGGATTGTTGAACAGCAACAGGCGGCCGAGGCTGGCCAGCGATTGCCCGTCCACGCGGTCGCGGCCCTGCTGGCCGATATCGGCTTCGTGCGAGCGGCCTTCCAGGTCGAAGCTCAGCGTCATGCCCAGTTGCGCGGCAATGGCGTTGCTGGCGCGGTTGTAGGCGGCATACGGCCACACCATGGCGCGCGGCGGTGTGCCCAGATGCGCCACGATGGCGTCGCGGCTATGGCGCAGATCGGTCTGGATGCGCTGGCGATACTCCGCTTCGCTTTCGTAGCCCTTGCCTGCATCCCAGCGCCGGGTGACCGCGGCCGGGGTCTGATTGCCGAATGGGTTGCCCGCGATGCCCTTGTGCAGATCGTCGCTATGCGAGCCGATTTCGACCAGGCCGCTGTCCTGCATCTCGCGCAGCTGCGCCCAGGTGACGAAATCCTCGTGGGTGAAATCGCGATGGCCGTAGGGCACCACCTGGCCGGCGGGCAATTCGACCCAACTAGTCACCGGCGCAACCAGCGCGGGATAGCCGTAGGCCTGCAATAACGGGAATACACGCGTGTAGACGCTGCGCAAGCCGTCGTCGAAGGTCAGCAACACCGGCCTGGAGGGCAGGGCACGCTTGCCGGCACGTGCATCCAGCACCTGCTGCACGCTCACCGGGTGATAGGCGTGCGAGCGCAGCCAGTCCAGATGCGCGGCGAAGTTGCTGGTGGACACCGCATAACGATCGGGATCGCCCTTGGCGGCGACATCGTCGCGAACATCGTGGTAGCTGAGCACCAGCAGGCCCGCCTGCGCCGACGACGCGAACGTCATCAGCAACAAGGCGACCAGCAACAGCGGCAGGCGGATCAAGGCGTACCTCCCCATCGGAAATCCAGGTCGAATCCAAGTTGTTGTTCGCGCTGGCCGTCGTAGACCGGGCGCGACCAGCTCACGCCGTAGCTCAGCGCACTGCCGTCGCCCAGCGACCACAGGTGCCGGTAGGCCGCGCCGGGCACCCACTGGCTACCGAAGCCGGACTGATAGGTCGGCCCGACCGTGACCTCCAGCCGCTGCCGGAACGCGTAGTCGTAGCGACGCCAGCCGATCTGATCGATGCGCACGCCGGCGGCCACCGCAGAGTTGCGGCGCGGATTGAAGTAAGTGACGGCGCGCTCGTCTTCGGCGCGTCCGGCCGAAGCGGCGAGCAGGCCATCCAGCAGCACATGCGGGCTGGCCCACAGGCGTTGGCTGCCCGAAAGATCGAGTTGATCGCGCCGATTGCCGTCGCTGTAACGCAATTGGCGTGCCTGCAGTTCCCAACGGCTTTCGTCGTTGGGTGTCCAGCGCAGGGCCGCGCCGATACTGTCGCCGGTGATGCCGAAGCGGCGGGCCTGCAATGAGGCTTCCGGATCGCGCGTGCGCCACGCAACGCTGCCGTACCAGGCATCGGAAAACCGCCAGCCGGCATCCAGTGCCCAGGCGGTGCCATCGCGATCGAAGTCGTCGAGCGCCCGTCCGCCGTACGCACTGACATCCAGGCGGTCGTAGTGATAGTGCGTTCCCAGCCAGAAGCTGCGATAGCGCACACGCGTGTCCTGGAAGTCGGCCCAGTCGTCGCGTGCACGCAAACCCACACGCCAGCCTTCGCCGAGAAATGGCGATTCGGCTTCCAGCAACGTACTACCGAAGTCGTTGCCCAGCGGCGAGGTGCTGTTGGTCAACGTGTCGTTGTCGCTGCGTCCGCGTGCATGGCTCAGATGCACCTGCCAGCCGCGTTGACGTTCCAGCGAAGCGCCAAGCCGTTGCAGGCCGGCGTCATCCGGATATTCCCTGCGCAGCGGGGCAAATGTCGCATCGGCCAGGTCCAGGCGATCCAGATCGCGCTGCGCCTCGACCACGCCACTGCGCGCCTGTTTTTGATGCGGATCCAGCGTCAATGCCACCGAGTTACGCTGCAGCGCTTTGCCGGGGTGCCCGCGACGGAATTCGATCGAGGCCAGTGCCGCCTGCAGTTCCGCGTTGTCGGGGCCGATGGCCACGCGCTCGCGCAGCAGGCCTTCAGCGCCGCGATTGTCATTGGCGGCCGAACGCGCGGTGGCCAGGGCGATGTCTGCGCTGAAGCGATCCCAGTTTTCGTAGCCGCTGTTCGCACCATTGCGGCGCGGCCAGGGCGCCTGCGTGGCCGCGAGCGTTTCGAACAGGGGCATTGCCAGATCGAAGCGTTCCTGCTCCAGCAGGGCGTAGCCCAGCAACAGTTGTGTATTGAAGTCGTCCGGGGTGTGCTGCAAGGCTTGCTGCAGCACGGCCTCGGCCTCGGCCGGGCGGCGCAGGCCCATCAGCGAATCGCCGACCGTCGGCAGCACATACGCGGGAACGTCGATGCCTTCTGCTTTCAATGCCTGGTAGCTGGCTACCACGTCGCGATGGCGCTGACGCTGGTTGAGTGCGGCCAGGCCATCGACACGCAGCCGCGTGGCTTCCCACCTCGACGTCGGCGGTGATTCGCGTTCGATGCGGGCGATGTTGACCAGGGCCTGGTCGGTCTCCGCGTAGCGGTGCACGGCATCGATGGGCTCGGCGCTGGCCCACCCGATCATGCGGGCGACGCGGTCGTTTTCGATGCGCTCGCGCTCCTGCTGCGAGAACCAGTCCGGATGCCGCCATACGGCCTCTGCCGCAAGCTGTGCGCTCCCGAGGTCGCTCAGCGTGATCGCGCGCATGGTGTAGGCGCCACGATCCCGTGGGTTCGCACGCAACACGCGCTCGTAAATGGCCAAAGCATCCGCATACCGCTGCTGGCCGCGTAACTGCTCGGCCTGCCGCATGGGAGTGAGGGCGGTGGAGGCGTCAGTCACCCCGTTCGGCCGCACTTCACCACTGTGCGCCTGGGGCACACATGCGGCAATCAAAGCAAGGCTGAGCAGAGGGGTGAATGCGCCTGAGCGGTCAGGACAACCGCGACGCACGTGGTTGCAAAAGCTGGGGGAGGAGGCAGTGCATTAGCGATCCGGGCGTATGACGACCGGCGATACTGCGTATGCCTATGTAAAGTCTACGTCGTCAAGAAATTGACGCGACCTTCATCGGATCAGTTCGCTTGAATTGTGACGTACAGCACACTTAACCAGTGTGTCGACGACTGGCGCCACTGTCCACCGTCGACTGATGGAGCCGTAGACAAGCGGGAGACGCTCATCAAAACAGACCGGACAATGATCGACATCATGATGTGCAGCCCAGCTCATCCAGCAGGAATAATCAGTCATGGCGTCTAGGCGAATATGATATTCCTTGGTTGCAGTGCCCGCGCAGGTTTCGTGATAGATAATAACCTTGCTTTTATTGAATACTGCTCCGTCGATTGACTTTATCCTGAGTTAATCGGTTTCGCGAGTTGGCGGGCTTGAATCGATGTCAATGGAACTGCTTGGAAATTCAGGCGGCCGCTAAATCAGGTGGATCACTGGGAATGCGGGGGGCTGAATCTCCCGTCGATGTATGATTTACGTGCTCTGATTTATTGGGCATTGGCTAGCGCTGCGGAAGTGAAGGGGTTGGCACGACGGCAAGCGTTTTTTTTTGCGAAAGCAGGCGTAGTGAGATTGGACAGGAAAATGACGGGTAAATCGCGATTGCTGGGACTGCTGGGCTGGTTGGTGCTGTGCTATCTGGTTGCGGCATTAGGGGCGGCGGCGTCAATCAAGGCGGCGAGCTTCTACGCCGGCTTGCTGCGGCCGGATTGGGCACCGCCGGGATGGGTGTTCGGGCCGGTGTGGACTGTGTTGTACGGGATGATGGCGGTGTCCGTGTGGCTGGTCTGGCGGCGCGGTGGGTGGAGCAGTGCCCGTGGGGCGCTGAGCCTGTTCGTGTTGCAGTTGGGGTTGAACGGGTTGTGGAGCTGGCTGTTCTTTGCCTGGCACATGGGGGCGTGGGCATTTGTCGACATCGTGGCGCTTTGGTTGACGTTGGTGCTGACGATTGCGGCTTTCGCCAGGCGACAACGCGCTGCCGCGTGGCTGTTGGTGCCATATCTGTTGTGGGTGAGTTTTGCGGCGGCGTTGAACCATGCGGTGTGGCAACTCAATCCGCAGGTGCTTGGCTAGGGCCTGCATGGGTCAAAAGCGTCTGATGCACCTCTGCGTCAGGCGCGAGAGGTGGCGTGGCCGCCACGCTGGACTAGCCGGATCCGTGTTGTCCGGCACCAGGTCTCCGCGACAGGATGCTGCGCAAGCGCCGCTCGGCGCGGCGCACAAAAAGTTTCCATAGCAATCAATCGCTTGTGGCTGCATCGCTTAAATGTTTGTCCTGCAAGGCTTTCTGCGTGGGTCTTGCGTTGCGCAAGGCTGGCTTGATGCGCAGTGCTTGACAGCCTTCACCCCGGTGATGTCTTTTGCGTACATGCCTGATGCCTTCGCCACCACCTCGCTTACCTGCCAGCCGCAGCTGCGGCCGGGTGCGGGCGTGGCCGGCATTAGCACCACCATTACCACCGTCACCATTCGCCCGGTGCGGCCCGTCGTCTTCGCGTAACTTCCGAAAACCACGGCCCCGCACCCGGATCAGGATGCGGGGGCTTTCCTCCCTCATCTGATGCGGACGGGGCCTCCCCAACGAGGTCTGTCGATGTCATCGCTTGCTGTTTCACTCGAACCCGCTGCTGTTCTCGCGTCCTCTGCGCGCATCGTCGTACACAAATTCGGCGGCACCTCGGTGGCCGATGCCGAGCGCTACCGGCATGTGGCGCAGTTGTTGCTGGCGCGCGAGGAGACCGTGCAGGTCACCGTGGTGTCGGCGATGAAGGGGGTGACCGATGCGCTGATCGAACTGGCCGAACTGGCGGCGCAAGATCGCCCCGAGTGGCGCGAACGCTGGCATGAAACGCGGGCACGCCATCGCGGTGCGGCGGTGGCCCTGCTGGGCGAGCATTCCGGGCCGACGGTGGAGTGGCTGGACGAGCGCTTCGAGCATCTGGCGCAGATCCTCGGTGCGCTGGCGGTGATAGGCGAGCTGCCGCGCGAGGTGCTCGACCGCGTGCAAGGCCTGGGCGAGGTGTATTCGGCGCAGTTGCTCGGCGATCATTTCCGCGCGCTTGGCGAGGATTGCGCGGTGCTGGATGCACGCGATGTGCTGGTGGTCAACCGCGGCGAACTCGGCGTTGATGTGGATTGGGAGGTCAGCGCGCAGCGGCTTGCGACCTGGCGCCAGGCACATCCGCAGACGCGCGTGGTGGTGACCGGGTTCGTGGCGCGCGACCGCGCCGACCGCATCACCACGTTGGGGCGAAACGGTAGCGATTATTCCGGCGCGATCTTCGCGGCCTTGTTCGATGCCGATGAGCTGCATATCTGGACCGATGTGGATGGCGTGCTGTCGGCGGACCCCCGCGTGGTGCCCGAAGCGGTACAGCTGGAAACGTTGAGCTACGACGAAGCCTGCGAACTGGCCTATTTCGGCGCCAAGGTGGTGCATCCGCAGACCATGTCGCCGGCGATCGAGCGCGGCTTGCCGATCATCATCCGCAATACCTTCCAGCCCGAACACCCGGGCACGCGCATCACCGCCAGCAGCGCGGTGAGCGGGCCGATCAAGGGGCTGACACTGAGCCCGGATCTGGCTGTGCTCAACCTGGAAGGCACCGGCCTGATCGGCGTGCCGGGCACCGCCGAGCGCGTGTTTGCGGCACTGCGCACGGCGCAGGTGTCGGTGGTGATGATCTCGCAGGGCTCGTCGGAGCATTCGATCTGTTGCGTGGTCAAGCAGCATGAATCCGAGCGCGCGCGCAATGCTTTGTTGCAGGCCTTTGCGCATGAACTCACGGTCGGCCAGGTGCAGCGCGTGCAACTGACCACCGGCATCAGCGTGCTCGCTGCAGTGGGAGATGGCATGGCCGGGCAGCCGGGTGTGGCGGCGCGGCTGTTCGAGTCGCTGGGGCGTGCGCAGGTCAATATCCTGGCGATCGCGCAGGGCTCCTCGGAGCGCAACATCTCGGTGGCCATCGACGCGGCGCATGCGACCAAGGCCTTGCGTGCGGCGCATGCCGGCTTCTGGTTGTCGCCGCAGACCTTCTCTGTCGGCGTGATCGGCCCGGGCAATGTGGGCGCGGCGTTGCTGGACCAGTTGCGCATCGCGCAACCGCAGTTGCTGGGCAAGGCCAACCTGGATCTGCGCCTGCGCGCGGTGGTGTCGCGCGGCCGCATGTTGCTCGATGAGCGCGGCCTGGTCGGCAACTGGCGCGATGCCTTCGCCTCCGCAGCCACCGCGACCGATCTGGAGCGTTTCACCACGCATCTGTTGTCCGCGCACCTGCCGCATACGGTGATCATCGATTGCAGCGGCAGCGCGGACGTGGCCGATCGCTATGCGGACTGGCTGGCTGCCGGCATCCACGTGGTGACGCCGAACAAGCAGGCCGGCTCCGGTCCGTTGCAGCGGTATCAGGCGATCCGTGCGGCGGCCGATGCCAGCGGCGCGCGCTTCCGTTACGAAGCGACCGTTGGCGCCGGCCTGCCGGTGATCACCACGCTGCGCGACCTGGTCGATACCGGCGATACGGTGACCTCGATCGAAGGCATCTTCTCCGGCACGCTGGCCTGGCTGTTCAACAAATACGACGGCAGCGTGCCGTTCGCCGAGCTGGTGACGCAGGCACGCGGCATGGGCTATACCGAACCGGATCCACGCGACGATCTGTCCGGTGTGGACGTGGCGCGCAAGCTGGTGATCCTGGCGCGCGAAGCCGGGCGCGAGATCAGCCTGGAGGACGTGCAGGTCGAGAGCCTGGTGCCCGAAGCACTGCGTCAGGCCAGCGTGGACGATTTCATGGCGCGCCTGCATGAGGTGGATGCGACCTTCGCACAGCGCCTGGCCGATGCACGTGCACGCGGCAATGTGCTGCGCTATGTCGCGCAGCTGCCGCCGGATCGCGCGCCCAGCGTGGGCCTGGTCGAGCTGCCGGCCGATCACGCCTTCGCCAATCTGCGCCTGACCGACAACGTGGTGCAGTTCACCACGCGTCGCTACTGCGAGAATCCGTTGGTGGTGCAGGGGCCCGGTGCGGGCCCGGAAGTCACCGCGGCCGGCGTGTTTGCCGATCTGCTGCGGGTGGCGGCGGGCGAGGGGGCACGCTTGTGAACCAGGCGGTTGCAGACCAGGCCGCGCAGATGCAACAGGTGGCGATTGCTGCGCGCGAGCTGGGCCAGGCACGCGCCTTCGCACCGGCCTCGGTGGCGAATGTGGCGGTGGGATTCGATCTGCTCGGCTATCCCATCGACGGCGTCGGCGACACCGTCACGGTGCGGCGTATCGAGGCGCCGCTGGTGCGCATCGCCGCCATCCGCGGCACTACCGTGGCCTTGCCGCTGGATGCCGCGCGTAACACCGCGGGTGCGGCCTTGATGTCGTTGCGCGCGGCGCTGGCGCTGCCGTTCGGTTTCGAGATCGAGATCGACAAAGGCATCGCGCTGAGTTCGGGCATGGGCGGTTCGGCAGCGTCCTGCGTGGCGGCGTTGGTTGCCGCCAACGCGCTGCTGGATGCGCCGCTGCGCAACGAGCAGCTGTATCAGCACGCCCTCGATGGCGAGGCGGTGGCCAGCGGCAGCCGCCATGGCGACAACCTGGGCCCGCTGTTTCTAGGCGGCCTGGTGTTGTGCACGCTGGAGCGTCTGGTGCCGATCAACGTGCCGGCGGCGTGGCACAGCCTGCTGGTGCATCCGGACGCGGTGCTGGAAACGCGGCGCGCGCGCGAAGCCCTGGCCGGCGACTATCAACTGCGCGAGTTCGTCGCGCAGAGCACCAACCTGGCCCTGGTGCTGGCCGGTTGCCATGCCGGTGATGCCGATTTGGTGCGTGCGGGCCTGCGCGATGTGCTGATCGAACCACGCCGCGCGCCGTTGATCGCCGGCTTCGCCGCTGCCAAGCAGGCCGCGCTGGATCATGATGCCCTCGGTGCCAGCATTTCCGGCGCCGGACCCAGCGTATTCGCCTGGTTCGCATCGCGCGCGGCCGCCAACGCTGCCGCCGCAGCGGTCAAGGCCGCCTTCGCAGGGGTTGGCCTGCATAGCCAGCACTGGGTATCCCCGATCGCCAGCCCGGCCGCGCGGTTGCTCGCATGAGCCATCGCGCGCCTGTCGTTGTCGATCGATCGCCCGCGCACGGCAGGCGGGCCGTGCAGCGCGCAAGGCACGCGTCAACCGACCACGACCTCGCTGATCTGCATGACCGGCGCAAGATCGGTGTAGTTGGGAATGTCGCCCAGGATTTCCTGTGCATGTGGCCCGAAGCCTGCGTTGAAGGCCTCCACCGAGTCGCAGAAAATGTGGCACATGCCGATGTAAGCCGGGGGGCTGCCCGGCTCGCCGCCGCTGATGCCCTTGTCCACCGTGTAGCGCAGGCAGGCCGCGCCCATCCGCGCGCTCACCAGCGGCATATGCGCGTCGCGGTAGTAGGCATGGTCGAAGCGGGCGCCTTCGCGGTACGGGTACATCACGCTGACCTTGATCATCTGCCGGCTCCACTGGAAGGTGCGCGCAGCATAGCGCCGCGCCGCTCCTGCCGGGCGCCCCTGCGGCGCAGCGCGGCCATGCCGCAGTGTCCGGTCTTTTCATTCGCGGGCCATGCCCCGTCTTCGCCTTGTCTGGAGTCGTCACCATGAACTTCCTCTCCACCCGTGGCGGCGCATCCGCCGCAAGCCTGAGCCAGGCGATTGCCGCCGGCCTGGCACCCGATGGCGGCCTGTACGTGCCGCAGGCCCTGCCACCGGCACGCACGCTGACGGCAGGCGCCACGCTGGCCGACACCGCCGCCACGTTGCTGCAGCCATTCTTCGACGGCGATGCATTGGCGCCAGAGCTGCCGGCCATCTGTGCCGAAGCGTTCGACTTCCCGGCGCCGTTGGTGGCCCTGGGCACGCCCGGCGATTACGCGCTTGAGCTGTTCCATGGCCCGACCGCCGCGTTCAAGGATTTCGGTGCGCGCTTTCTTGCGGCCTGCCTGACCCGCCTGCGGCGTGCCGAAGGCCGGCCGCTCACCATCCTGGTCGCCACTTCCGGCGACACCGGCGCTGCCGTGGCCGCGGCATTCCACCGCCAGCCGGGTCTGCGCGTGGTGGTGCTGTATCCGGATGGCCGCGTGTCGCCGCGCCAGGCGCATCAGCTGGGCTGCTTCGGCGACAACATCCAGGCCCTGCGCGTTGCCGGCACGTTCGACGATTGCCAGGCGATGGTCAAGCAGGCCTTGAACGATGCCGCGCTGCAGGCGCAGCTACCGCTGAGTTCGGCCAACAGCATCAGCCTGGGCCGTTTGCTGCCGCAGATGAGCTATTACGCGCACGCCGCCCTGCAGCACCATGCCGGCACAGGTGCCGCGCTGAACCTGGTGGTGCCCACCGGCAACCTGGGCAACGGGTTGGCGGCGATCCTGGCGCGTGCGCTCGGCGTGCCGCTGGGCCGTATCGCGCTGGCCTCCAATGCCAATCATGTAGTGCCGGATTATTTTGCCGGCGACGATTACGCGCCGCAGCCCAGCGTGGCGACGCTGGCCAATGCGATGGACGTGGGCGCGCCAAGCAACTTCGAACGGCTGCGCTGGCTCTACGACGGCGACGATGCCGCGTTGCGCGAGGCATTCCGTGCGCTTTCGGTGGACGATGCCGCGATCCGCCAGACCGTGCAGCAGCGCTTTGCCCGCTATGGCGAAGTGCATTGCCCGCATACCGCCACCGCCGTGCATGTGCTGGAGCAGCTGCGCGCGGAAGGGGCCGAAGGCGGCACCGGCGACTGGGCGGTGGCGGCCACAGCGCATCCGGCCAAGTTCGAGGGCGTGGTCGAGCCCCTGATCGGGCGCGAGGTGGCCGTGCCGCCGGCGCTGGCCGCGCTGCTGCAGCGTCCCGCGCATGCCGAAACGCTGGCGCCGGACTATGCCGCGTTCCGGCAGCGCCTGCTTGCGGATGCGGCCTGACCGAACGTGTTCAGGCTATTGGGGTTGGAAAGTGCCGCCCATGGGGCTATTTCTAGCGGGTGCGGCCCCAGCGTGGCGCCGCGTCCGATGTGGGTTGGTGCATGTCTTATCGAGTGATCGCCGTTGCCGCCGCGTTGTGCGGGTGGGCAGCGGCTGGAGCGGCCAGCGCGGCCGATGTCATGTCTGCCTCGCCGTTGCCGACGCTGGGCGCACCGCGTATCGGTCTGGTCGATGCATTGGCGCGGCAGGCGCCATCGCTGGATCGCCAGGTGCTGGCGCTGGCGGCCGAAGCCTTGCAATGCGCGCGGCAGCGCCAGCAGGTGGGCACCGAGCGCGTGCTCAGCGTCATCGACTACAGCCGGCCGTCGACCGAGCGCAGGCTATGGGTGTTCGATCTGGAGCGGCAGCGGCTGCTGTTCCAGGAATGGGTGGCGCACGGGCGCAATACCGGCAACAACCTGGCGGCCAAGTTCTCCAATGACGACGGCAGTTTCCAGTCCAGCCTGGGCGCGTTCACCGCGCAGGAGTCGTATACCGGCCACAACGGCTATTCGTTGCGGCTCAAGGGCCTAGAGCCCGGGTTCAACGACCATGCGCGCGACCGCGCGATCGTGATCCATGGTGCGCCCTATGTCAGCGAGGCGGTGATCCGCACGCAGGGCCGGCTCGGCCGCAGCCTGGGCTGCCCGGCGGTGCGTCCGGCGGTGGCCAAGCAATTGATCGATACCTTGCGTGAAGGCGCCTTCGTGTTCGCCTACTACCCGGACCGGGCCTGGCTGCGGCAATCGCGGTTGCTGGGCGGCGGATGTGGTGCGTCGGTGGCAAGTGCGAATGCGGGCGGGCGCTGAGGCGTTCCGGCTTGCCAGCTATTAAGTCTCAGACGGTATCGCCGGCAAGGCTGCGCAGCGCCGCGTAATCCAGGATCTGCACCAGATGCAGCTGCGGCAGCGCGATCAACTGCTGTTGCCTGAGTTTGGTGAAGGTGCGGCTGACCGTTTCCACGGTCAGCCCGAGATGGTCGGCGATATCGCTACGGCTCATCGGCAGCGCGACGGTGTCGCCGCTGGCGCCGGGCTGGGTGGAGCGGGCCGCCAGGCGCAGCAGGAAGTGCGCCAGCCGTTCGCTGGGTTGCAGGCGCGCCAGCAGCAGGCCGGTGTCCTGTGCGGCGGCCAGTTCCATGCTGGCGCGCTGCAGCAGCTTGCGTTCCAGCTGCGGATAGCGCTCGCGCAACTGGCGCATCTGTGCCATCGGGGTGCGGCAGACCCGGCTGTCGATGATGGCTTCGATGTCGTGGCGGTGCTGCGGCGTTTCGGTCAGGCCGACATAGTCGCCCGGCAGCACGAAGCCGGTGACCTGGCGGCGGCCGTCGGCCAGCGTGCGCACCATGCGCAGCGCGCCGGAAGTCAGCGTATAGACGTGCTGGCGGATGTCGCCGGCGCGCACCAGGGTGCTGCCGGGCGCATAGGACTGGGCGCTGGTGGCCTGGTCGAGCGCGTCCATTTCCTGCGGCGACAGCGCCGCGCAGATGGCCCGGCCGCGGACTGCACACAGCGCGCAGTCGGAACCACGCGCATCGCTGCGCCCGGCTGCGCTGGGCGCCGGGCAGGTCGTGCTGGGGTCTGAAAGCTGCCGGTACATGAGTCACGCACTGCTGGAACGCAGGTGAATGATACGCCATGCGGTCAGCGCGGCCGCCCAGCCGGTAGAATTGCGCGTTCGCCACATTGCCCTGCAGGAGTTTCGCTCGTGATCAAGCCCCGTACGCCGCCCGGCATCATGGAATTGCTGCCGCGCGAGCAGATCGCGTTCCAGCGCATGCTGGACGTCATCCGCCGCAACTACGAGCGGTTCGGGTTCCTGCCGGTCGAAACGCCGGTATTCGAGCTGTCCGATGTGTTGCTGACCAAGTCCGGTGGCGAGACCGAGCGCCAGGTGTATTTCGTGCAGTCCACCGGCGCGCTGGCCAATGCCGCCGCCGCGGCGGACGAAGGCGGCGAGGGTGGCTTGCCCGAGCTGGCGCTGCGCTTCGACCTCACTGTGCCGCTGGCACGCTACGTGGCCGAGCACGAGCACGACCTGAGCTTCCCGTTCCGCCGCTACCAGATGCAGCGCGTCTATCGTGGCGAGCGTGCCCAGCGCGGGCGTTTCCGCGAGTTCTACCAGTGCGACATCGACGTGATCGGCAAGGATGCGTTGAGCATCCGCTACGACGCCGAGGTGCTGGCGGTGATCCACGCGGTGTTCGCCGAGCTGGGCATCGGCGCGTTCAAGGTGCAGTTGAACAACCGCAAGCTGTTGCGCGGCTTCTTCGAAAGCCTGGGCGTGGCCGAGGGCGAGCTGCAGCTGGCGGTGTTGCGCGAGGTCGACAAGATCGATAAGCGCGGCGCCGACTACGTGCGCGACACGCTGGTGGGCGAAGGCTTCGGCATCGCCGCCGAGCAGGTCGACAGGATTCTGGCCTTCGTGGCGGTGCGCTCGAACGGGCATGCCGATGCGCTGGCGCAGCTGCAGGCGCTGGAGGCCTCGGTCGCTGCGAGCGCGACTCTGGGCGAGGGCATCGCCGAGCTGCGCGAAGTGCTGGAGCTGGTCAAGGCACTGGGCGTGCCGGAGAGCGCGTATTGCCTGAACTTCTCGATCGCGCGCGGGCTGGACTACTACACCGGCACCGTCTACGAGACCACGCTGACCGACCACCCGCAGATCGGTTCCATCTGCTCGGGCGGCCGCTATGAAAGCCTGGCCAGCCACTACACCAAGTCCAAATTGCCCGGCGTGGGCATCTCGATCGGCCTGACCCGCCTGTTCTGGCAGCTGCGCGAGGCCGGCCTGATCCAGGGCATCGCCGAGAGCAGCGTGCACGCGATGGTGGCGCTGATGGACGAGTCGCGGCTGGAGGACGCGCTGGATATCGCGCGCCGGCTGCGCATCGGCGGCATCAATACCGAAGTGCAGATGGAGCCGAAGAAGATCGGCAAGCAGTTCCAGTACGCCGCGCGCGCAGGCATCCGCTTCGTGGTGCTGGCCGGCGACGACGAGCTGGCGCGCGGGGTGGTGGCGGTCAAGGACCTGGTGCGCGAGCAGCAGTTCGAGGTGGCCCGCGACGAGCTGGCCAGCACCTTGCTGGTGGAGCTGGAGCAGGCCAGGGCGATGCTGGTGGCCGGGGGCGTCGACGGCGATTGACGTCGCCGGAAGCGGTGAGAAGGCGCCGCCTGGTCGGTAACGGCAGCAGCGGCGCCGGGTGCATCCCGATGCACGGACAAACCCATCGACGCCTCGGTGTCGGTGGGTTTGTCGTTTCTGACTCGCCGCACCGACCGGGACGTCCCTGAACGCTTTGCCCGCGGCGCTTGTCCTATAGCCTGCGTTTGCGTTAATGTGCTAACACGCTATTACATTAACGCAATGAAACAACGACCCGCCCCCCGCGAAAGTGCCGATGCCGCCGCCTCCCTCAAGATGCTGGCCGATGCCCTGGCCTGCCTGAAGGAGCCTGGGGCGGTCGAGGCCTTCCTGCGCGATCTGTGCACGCCCGCCGAGCTGGAGGCCATGTCGGATCGCTGGCGGGTGGTGCCGTTGCTGATCAAGGGCGTGCCGTATCGCGAAATCCACGAACTGACCCAGGTCAGCGTGACCACCATCGGGCGCGTTGCGCGCACCCTGGAACATGGTGCCGGCGGCTATGCCGAGGCCCTGCGCGAGCAATCCTCGCGCCCTGTCGAATCCCACTGAGAGAACAAGATGAGTGCTTCCACGGCAGCACCGGCACGTGACCGGTTGCGTATCGCCATCCAGAAGAGCGGCCGTCTGGCCGAACCGGCGCGCAGCCTGCTGGCGGCCTGCGGGCTGAGCTGGCGGCAGAGCCGCGACAAGCTGTTCTGCTACGGCGAATCGCTGCCGGTGGACCTGCTGCTGGTGCGCGACGACGACATCCCCGGCCTGATCGCCGATGGCGTCTGCGACCTGGGCATCGTCGGCCAGAACGAACTCGAGGAGCAGGCATCCGAGCGCCGCCGCAATGGCCTGCCGGCCGCGTATCACGCGGTGCGCGGGGTCGGTTTCGGCCAGTGCCGGCTGATGCTGGCGGTGCCGGAAGAGTGGGATTGGCAGGGCGTGGCGCAACTGGCCGGCAAGCGGATCGCCACCAGCTACCCGGCGATCCTGGCCGACTGGCTGAAGCGCCAGGGCATCGATGCGGCAGTGGTGGAATTGTCCGGCTCGGTGGAAATCGCCCCGCGCCTGGGCACCGCGGATCTGATCTGCGATCTGGTCTCCAGCGGCGCCACCCTGGCCGCCAACCAGCTCAAGCCGGTGGAACTGGTGATGGAAAGCGAAGCGGTGCTGGCCGGTGCGGTGCGCGAGCCGGCCGACGCGCGCGCAGCATTGCTGGCGATGCTGCTGCGGCGCATGGACGGCGTGCTCAAGCTGCGCGACAGCAAGCTGCTGATGTTCCGCGCCGAGCAGGACGCCGTGGATGCGCTGCGCCGCCTGCTGCCCGATGCAGAGCCGCTGGTGCAGCTGCCCGACGATGGCAACGGCGCGTTGCGCCTGCAGACCATGTGTCATGGCGCGGTGACCTGGCAGCGGCTGGAAGAACTCGAACGCGCAGGTGCGCAAGGTCTGATGGTGTTGACGGTGGAGCGCTCGCTGGCATGAATATTCTCGATTGGTCGCAGCTGGACACCGCTGCGCGGACCCAGGCATTGACCCGCCCGGTGCAGACCGTGGCCACGCAGACGCGCGAGGCGGTCGCTGCATTGATTGCCGATGTGCGCACGCGTGGCGATGCCGCGCTGCGCGAGATCACCGCGCGTTTCGATGGCGTGGCGCTGGACAGCTTCGCCGTGAGCAAGGCCGAATTTGCCGCCGCCGAAGCGGCGGTGGCGCCGGAACTGCGCCAGGCCATGCAGGACGCGGTGGCGCGCATCGACACCTTCCACCGCGCCGGCATGAGCGAAGGCTATGCAGTGGAGACCGCGCCGGGCGTGGTCTGCGAAAAGATCGTGCGGCCGATCGGTCGGGTCGGCCTGTACGTGCCGGCCGGCAGTGCGCCGTTGCCGTCGACTGCGTTGATGCTCGGGGTTCCCGCGCGTCTGGCCGGCTGCCGCGAGGTGGTGCTGTGCACGCCGCCGCGCAAGGACGGCAGCGTCGATCCGGCGGTGCTGGTCGCCGCGCAACTGACCGGCGTGCGCCGTGTGTTCAAGCTCGGCGGTGCGCAGGCAATTGCGGCAATGGCGTACGGCACCGATTCGGTTCCGGGTTGCGACAAGTTGTTCGGCCCGGGCAACAGCTTCGTCACCGAGGCCAAGCAGCAGGTGGCGCAGTCCGGCGCGGCGGCGATCGACATGCCGGCCGGCCCGTCCGAAGTGCTGGTGATCGCCGATGCCGGCGCGCAGCCGGCCTTCGTTGCCGCCGATCTGCTCTCGCAGGCAGAACACGGCCCGGATTCGCAGGTACTGCTGTTGTCCGACAGCGATGCGCTGATCGCGGCGGTGCAGGTGGAACTCGATGCCCAGCTGGCGCAACTCTCGCGCGCCGGGATCGCGCGCCAGGCGCTGGCGCAATCGCGCCTGATCAAGGTGCAGGCGCTGGAGGAAGCGTTTGCGATCAGCAATCGCTATGCACCGGAGCACCTGATCCTCGCGCTGCGCGAGCCGCGTGCGTGGCTGGGCCAGGTCGAAGCGGCCGGCTCGGTGTTTCTCGGCGATTACACGCCCGAAGCGCTGGGCGATTACTGCAGCGGCACCAACCACGTGCTGCCGACCAGCGGTGCGGCGCGCGCCTATAGCGGCGTAAGTGTGGCCAGCTTCCAGAACATGGTCAGCGTGCAGGCCGCCAGCAAGGCCGGCATCGACGGCATCGGCGCATGCGCGCTGATCCTGGCGCGCGCCGAGGGCCTGGATGCGCACGCCAATGCAGTGGCATTGCGCATGGGAGTGGCGGCATGAGTACGCCATCGATTCTGGAACTGGTGCGTGAGGATCTGCGTGCCTTCGCCGGCTACTCGTCGGCGCGCACCAGCGCGTTGCAGGGCGATGTGTGGCTCAACGCCAACGAGTCGGCCTGGGGCAATCCTGCCGATCCCGACGGCAGCACGCGGCGCTACCCGGACCCGCAACCCAAGGGTCTGCGCGCTGCATTGGCGGGGTTGTATGGCTGTACGCCCGAGCAGCTGTTGATCGGCCGCGGCAGCGACGAGGCAATCGATCTGCTGGTGCGCGGCCTGTGCGTGCCCGGGCGCGATGCGGTGGTGGTGACCCCGCCGGTGTTCGGCATGTACGCGGTGTGCGCGCGCCTGCAGAACGCACCCCTGGTCGAGGTGCCGCTGGTGGATGGACCGCAAGGTTTCCACGCGGATATCCCGGCGATCGTCGAAGCAGCGCTGAGCTCGCAGGCCAAGCTGGTGTTCCTGTGCTCGCCGTCCAACCCGGCCGGCTCGGCAATTGCCCTGGACTCGATCGAAACCGCCTTGCAGGCATTGCAGGGCAGGGCGCTGGTGGTGGTTGACGAAGCCTATGGCGAGTTCTCCGACATACCCTCGGCAGTGAGCCTGCTTGCGCGCTACGACAATCTGGCGGTGTTGCGCACGTTGTCCAAGGCGCATGCGCTGGCAGCGGCACGCATCGGCAGCCTGATCGCCAACGCCGAGCTGATCGCCGTGCTGCGGCGCTGCCAGGCGCCGTACCCGGTGCCGACGCCGTGCGCGGCAATGGCCGAACAGGCCTTGTCCGCGCCGGCGCTGGAGGTCACGCGCCGGCGCATCGCCGAGGTGCGCAGCGAGCGCACACGCGTGCACACCGCACTCGAGCAGCTGGCCGGCGTGCGTCAGGTGTATCCCTCGCAGGGCAACTTTCTGCTGGTGCGTTTCGACGATGCCGAAGCCGCATTCCAGGCGCTGCTGGAGGCCGGCGTGGTGGTGCGCGATCAACGCGCGGTACCGCAGCTGTCCGATGCCCTGCGCATCACCCTGGGCACGCCCGAACAGAACGCGCGCGTGCTGAGCGCGCTGCAACGCACGCAGGAGGCCGCCGCATGACCCCGATTCTCTTCGTCGACCGCGACGGCACGCTGATCACCGAGCCGGCCGATTACCAGATCGACGCCTACGAAAAACTGCGCCTGGTCGACAACGTGATTCCGGCAATGCTGAAGTTGCGCGACGCCGGCTATCAATTCGTCATCGTCAGCAACCAGGACGGGCTGGGCAGCGAGAGCTATCCGCGCGCGTCCTTCGATGGCCCGAACAACCTGATGCTGCAGATCTTCGCCAGCCAGGGCATCGTGTTCCGCGAGGTGTTGATCGACTGCAGCTGGCCGGCCGACAACGCGCCCACGCGCAAACCCGGTGTCGGCCTGATGGTGCCTTACCTGCAGGACCGCACGATCGACTGGGCACGCTCGGCGATGGTGGGCGACCGCATCACCGACATCCAGTTCGCGCAGAACCTCAATATCCGCGGTTTCCAGCTGCGCACCGACGAATTCGGCGGCGAGTGGGACTGGCCAGGCATCGCACACGAGCTGGCCGATGCGCCACGGCGTGCGGTGGTCCAGCGCAATACCAAGGAAACCCGGATCCGCGTCGAACTGGATCTGGATCGCGTGGCCGAACCGAAGACCGCCACCGGCCTGCCGTTCTTCGACCATATGCTGGAGCAGATCGGCAAGCACGGTGGCTTTGCGCTGGATATCCGCGCCGAAGGCGATCTGCATATCGACGAGCACCACACCATCGAGGACACCGGTCTGGCATTGGGCCAGGCCTTGCGCGAAGCGCTGGGCGACAAGCGCGGCATCGGCCGTTACGGCTTCGACCCCGACGACAGCCCGTGGCGTGTTGCCGGCGATACCACCCAGCATGGCTTCACGCTGCCGATGGACGAAACCATCGCCAGCGCTGCACTGGACTTCAGCGGTCGGCCGTACTTCGTGTTCGAAGGCCAGTTCAAGCGTGAGCGCGTGGGCGACATGCCGACCGAACTGGTCCCGCATTTTTTCCGCTCGATCTGCGATGCCTCCGGCCTGAACCTGCACCTGAGCGTGCGTGGCGAGAACGACCACCACAAGGTCGAGGCCTGCTTCAAGGCCCTGGCGCGTGCGCTGCGCCAGGCGATCCGTCGCGAAGGCACTGCGTTGCCCACCACCAAGGGTGCGCTATGACCGATGTCGCGTTGATCGATGCCGGCGGCGCCAACCTGGGCTCGGTGCGCTACGCATTGGAACGGCTGGGCGTGGAAGCGCGCCTGGTACGCGATGCAGCAGGGTTGCAGGGCGCGCAGCGGGTGATCCTGCCTGGCGTCGGCGCCGCGCCCGAGGCGATGTCGCGCCTGCGCGCACAGGGCCTGGTCGAGCCGTTGCGGCAGTTGCAGGTGCCGCTGATCGGCATCTGCCTGGGGATGCAGTTGCTGTTCGAACATTCCGAAGAAGGCGATGTCGATTGCCTGGGCGTGCTGCCGGGCATCGTGCGGCACATGACGCCCGCACTCGGCATACGCGTGCCGCATATGGGCTGGAATCAGCTGGTGCCGATGCGCGACTCCGCGTTGCTGGCCGGCTTGCCGGAGCGCGCCAGTGCCTATTTCGTGCATGGGTATGCCGCGCCGGTGACGGCCGACACCGTGGCCGCCTGCGATCACGGCGGTCTGTTCACGGCGGTGGTGCAGCAAGGCCTGCGCTGCGGCGCGCAGTTCCACCCCGAGCGTTCGGCCGAGACCGGTGCACGCATCCTGCGCAATTTTCTTGAGATGAGCTTCCCATGAGTTTCACCGTTTACCCGGCGCTGGATATCCGCAACGGCCGCGTGGTGCGCCTGCTGCAAGGCGACTACGCACGCGAGACGCAGTACGGCGACGATGTGCTGCCACGCGCGCAGGCATTTGCCGATGCCGGCGCGCAGTGGATGCATCTGGTCGATCTGGATGCGGCAAAGGCCGGCGGTTATACGCTGGCGAGCACGCTCGGCGAGATCGCCCGTGCCACCGGCTTGCAGGTGCAGACCGGCGGTGGCGTGCGCTCACGCGAGGACGTGGCGCGCATCCTCGATGCCGGCGCCGCGCGCGTGGTGATCGGCTCGTTGGCGGTGCGCCAGGCCGATACCGTCATCGCCTGGCTGCAGGAATTCGGCGCCGATCGGCTGACCATCGCGCTGGACACGCGCCAGGACGCCGACGGTGTGTGGCAGTTGCCGGTGCATGGCTGGACCGAAGCGGCCGAGGCCACGCTGGATCAGCTGGCCGGGCGTTACGCGCAGGCCGGCCTGCAGCATCTGCTGTGCACCGACATCGCGCGCGACGGCATGTTGTCTGGCCCGAACATGCAGCTGTACGCGCACCTGCGCACGCTGGCGCCGCAGTTGCAGGTGCAGGTGTCCGGTGGCGCGCGCAACCTGGCCGATGTCGTTGCCGCCAAGGCTGCCGGCTGCGCCGGCATCGTGCTCGGCAAGGCCTTGCTGGAAGGGCATCTGGCGTTGAAGGAGGCACTGGCATGCTGAGCCGCCGCATCATTCCCTGCCTGGACGTGCGCGACGGACGCGTGGTCAAGGGCGTCAAGTTCCGCGACCACATCGACATGGGCGACATCGTCGAACTGGCGCTGCGCTACCGCGCGCAAGGTGCCGACGAGCTGGTGTTCTACGACATCGGTGCCAGCCCGGAAGGGCGCTCGGTCGATTACACCTGGGTCGAGCGGGTGGCGCGGCTGATCGATATCCCGTTCTGCGTGGCCGGCGGCATCGGCAATGTGGACACCGCGCGCGCGGTGCTGCATGCTGGTGCCGACAAGATTTCGATCAACTCGCCGGCGCTCGGCAGGCCGCAGCTGATCTCCGAGCTCGCAGACGCCTTCGGCGTGCAATGCGTGGTGGTCGGCATTGACTCGATCCGCGAGGACGATGGGCAGTGGCGCGTGCGCCGCTACACCGGCGATCCGAGCAAGACCCAGGCCCTGCCGATGCGTACGCTGGACTGGGTGGCCGAAGCGCAGCGCCTGGGCGCCGGCGAGATCGTGCTCAACTGCATGGACAACGACGGCGTGCGGCGCGGCTACGACATCGAGCAGCTGCGCCAGGTGCGTGCGCTGTGCCACGTGCCGTTGATTGCCTCCGGCGGTGCCGGCGACATGCAGCATTTTGCCGACGTGTTCGACCAGGCTGATGTCGATGGCGCACTGGCGGCAAGCGTGTTCCACAGTGGCGCGATTCCGATCCCGGAACTCAAGCAATTCCTGCGCGCGCAACAGATCGAGGTACGTGATGGGCAGTAACGAGACGGCAGCGGGCGACGCGCTCGCCGCGCTGGACTGGAGCAAGGGCGATGGCTTGTTGCCGGTGGTCGTGCAGGACGCCGACAACCTGCGCGTGCTGATGCTGGGCTACATGAATGCCGAAGCGCTGGCGGTCACGCAGCAACGCGGCGAAGTCACCTTTTTCAGCCGCAGCAAGCAGCGCCTGTGGACCAAGGGCGAGAGCTCGGGCAACGTGTTGAAGGTGGTGTCGATCCAGACCGATTGCGATGCCGACACGCTGCTGGTGCAGGCGCGCCCGCATGGGCCGACCTGCCATCTTGGCCGCACCAGCTGTTTCCCCACCGCGCCCGGCCAGTTCCTCGGCAGCCTGGATGCCTTGATCGCCACGCGCGAGCAGGAGCGCCCGCACGGCAGCTACACCACCAGGCTGTTCGAGCAGGGCATCCGCCGCATCGCGCAGAAGGTGGGCGAGGAAGGCGTGGAAACCGCGCTGGCCGGCGTGGTGCAGGGCGATGCCGAGTTGCTCGGCGAGTCGGCCGACCTGCTGTATCACCTGATCGTGCTGTTGCGCGCGCGCGGCCTGGGCCTGGCCGATGCGGTGGCGCTGCTGGAGTCGCGGCACCAATAGCATCACCCCGTAGGAGCGCACCTGGGCGCGACGGAGCGTTACCGATAACGCCCGTCGCGCCCGGGTGCGCTCCTACGATGAGGGGGGGCGTGATGTGCGCCCGGCCTTGGCAGGTACAATTTCCGCTGGTCTTTCTGCGGGAAAACGCATGCAGCTTCGCTTCGCTCTGTTGGCCCTGGGTTTGCTCGCGGGTGGCGCGTACGCACGCGATGCCGTGGTCGATGGCATCGTCTACGAAGAGCACGACGGGCGTGCCGGACGCAGCGCCGACGAGCCGGGCATCAGCGACGTGACCGTCTCCAACGGCGAGCAGCTGGTGCGCACCGACGCGCAAGGCCGCTACCGCCTGCCGGTACGCGACGGGCAGACGGTGTTCGTGATCAAGCCAGGCGACCGCAGCTTTGTGCCAAGCGCGGACGGACTGCCGGGTTTCTGGCGTCACTACGCACCCACGGGATCGGCCAAGCGCAAGTACCCAGGCATCGCCGCCACCGGGCGCAACACCCGGCACTGGGATTTCGCGCTGACCCCGCGCGCCAGCGCCGGCAAGGATGGGTTCCAGATGCTGGTGCTCGCCGACAGCCAGACCGCCAGCCTGACCGACGTGGGGTACTACCAGCGCGATATCGTCGCGCCGATCGTCGGCAAGACCCCGGCCCGGCTGGGCACCACGCTGGGCGATATCGTCAGCGACGATCTGAGCCTGTACCCGGCCCTGAACAAGGTCACCACCCAGCTGGGCGTGCCGTGGTTCCATGTGCCGGGCAATCACGATCTCAACTTCGACGCGGGCGACGATGCGCAGTCGCTGGACAGCTGGCGTGCCGTCTACGGCCCGGACACCTACGCGGTGGAAGAGGCCAACGCCAGCTTCGTGTTCCTGGACGATGTGATCTATACGCCAGGCGGCAAACCGGCCTATGTCGGCGGCCTGCGCGAGGACCAGTTCGCGTTCCTGCAGGCCTATCTGGCGCAGCTGCCGCGCGAGCGGCTGCTGGTGCTGGGCATGCATATTCCGTTGTTCGACGCAGCGCCGGGGCAGGAGACCTTCCGGCATGCCGATCGCCGCCGCCTGTTCGCCCTGTTGAAGGATTTCCCGCATGTGCTGGTGCTGAGCGCACACAGCCATACCCAGCGACAGGTCGATCACGGCGCCGACGAAGGTTGGCAGGGCGCCCGCCCGCTGCACGAATACAATGTCGGCGCGGCCTGCGGTGCGTTCTGGTCCGGTGCCAAGGATGCCGCCGGCATTCCCGACGCGACGATGAGCGACGGCACGCCGAACGGTTACGCGGTGCTGCAGGTGGCGCCGGGCGGCGACTACACGCTGGCCTATCACGTCGCGCGTTCGGTCGATGATGCGCAACTGCTGCTGCACGCGCCCAAGGTGCTGCGCCAGGGCGCGTATGCGGCCTGGGGGATCTACGCCAATGTGTTCATGGGCCGGGACGACACCCTCGTCGAGATGCGCATCGACAATGGCGCATGGCAGCCGATGAAGCGGGTGGAGCGTGCCGATCCGCGGCTGCTGGCAGAGAACGTGCGCGACGATGCGGCCGAGCAGTTGCGCGGCTACGACCGCTCGCCCGAGGCCACGCCGTCCACGCACCTGTGGCGTGGCGCATTGCCGACCACGCTGGAGGTGGGCGAACACACCGTGGACGTGCGCGCGTCGCTGCCGACCGGGCAGTACAGCGCACGCACGGTGTATCACCTGCAGCGCGCCGATCCTTGAGGGCTGTGCGGGGTGCGGGTGTGTGTGGAGAGCCCTTCGCGCATGAATGCGCTCCTACGGGAACGTTGTGGATGGATGCGCGGCTGAATCCTGGGGGGCAGAAACACAAACGCCTCCACGAGGGAGGCGTTCTGGGATCCGGGCTGGCAGGCGATGGCGCGCTGGCGGGGATCGATGCTGGCTGGCGTGCGCTGGCTGGCCCGGCGAGTGTAGCGAGGCCGCGCGAGCGCTGACGAAATGAGAATTAGTCTCAGTGCATGACAGTGATCAGTTTGGCGGTGCCGGTGTCGGCGGCACGGGCAGCGGGCTGCGCGGGCGGGTGGGAGCGGCCGGCGCTTTGGCGTTCGTCGGGCTGTGCAGTGGCTGCGTATCGGAATCGCTTTCTGGAGCGCGGTCTTGCCCGTCATCCGGCACAGCATCCAGCGGCGGATACGGATAGGCCACCGCCGGGCCCGCATGTAGCCCTGCACGCCAGCGTGCCAGCACCGGTGCGATGCGCCTGCCGAGAGACTGCTGCGGCAACGACGGCAATTCGCCGTCCTGTTTCTCGCGCGCAGTGATCGCCGTTTTAGCGATGGCGAACGCCGCCAACAGGTCGTCGCTGCGGTTCATCGCATCGATCAACCAGGCCTGGCCAAAGTAGGTCGCATTGGAGGTGTTGCCGCAGCCGAACGAAGGCCGGTCTGCGCGCGCAGCAGTGAGGACCAGCGTGTCTGGTGAACGCAGCGCCGGAATGAAGCCGCCCGAGTAGCAGGCCGACAGCACGATGATGCGATTGCCGATCCCGGCATCGTCCAGCGCCTGGCGCAGATCCTGCGGGCTGATGAAATCCTCCTCGTTCTGGTCCACCTGCACGTACAGCGTGTGGTCTTCGGTGCCATGGGTGGTGACGAACAGCAGCAGCGCGTCTTCCTTGCGATCCATGCGCTTGCCGACCGCCGCAAGCGTGTCGTACAGGTTGTCGTAGGTCGCCAGTGGCGCGTACGGCTGCTCGCCCAGATTGTCCGGGTTGTTGACCAACGTGACCACGCGGCCGCGCGCATCGAAGCGCCGTTCGAACAGCTGCTTGAGGTAGAGCGTTTCGTTGCGGAACACATCGTCGCTGGCATCGCCGGCGAAGCCGACCACATACAGATCGGTCACGCCGGGGCGCTGCGGCTGCAGCGCGTTCAAGGCCTGCGCGAGCGCCGCGTGGTCGACCGGATCGACCTCGTCTTCGCTTGCCGCCTGGTTCGGCAATGCGGCACCGGCATCGGGATGGCAGCCGGCCATCAAGGCCACGATGACGATCAACAATGAGAGTCGCCGCAGCAAGGCGCTCGGTCCGAAGGGGGAATGCAGCGACATGGAGAAACGCCGAAGTCTGGGAGAGACGGGTGGAGCGCCTGGGCGCCGTGATTGCAACGCAGGCGGTGACGCTGCACAACGTCCATCGCTGTGCTTCGGGCACATCTTGCAGAATACGTCCCGTGCAGCAGGCCTTCCATGCCGGGCCTCGCCAATCCGCATTGGCGAGGCCGGCTGACCCGAGCCGGCAAAAGGCGGCGCGAGCGTGCCGTCAGGCAGGCGCAGATGGCGCACTTGAACCATCACCTATCCGCAGCGCGCGCAGCACCAGACAGCGGCTGCGTTGACCCATTGGTGAGCGCAGCCGGATTGTCGAGCGTGTTTACAGCGCCAGCTCGGTAAAACTCTCCACGCGCTGGTGGCTGCCGATCTCGTCGGCTGCGCGTGGCGTGGGGTAATCCTCCAGACGGTCCAGCAGCGCAGTGCGCATGCCGGCACGCTTGGCGGCGTCCAGCTCTTCGATCACATCCGACAGGAACAGGATCTCGCCCGGCGGCACGCCGATGCGTTCGGCGATGCGGCGGTAGCTGGCACTCTCGCGCTTTGGGCCGACCTCGGTATCGAACCAGTCGCTGATCAGCCCGCTCAGGTCGCCGGCATCGCTGTGCGCGAAGAACAGCTTCTGCGCCGGCACCGAGCCGGACGAATACACGTACAGCCGAATGCCGGCTGCATGCCAGGCCTGCAGCTGGATTGCCGCATCGGCATAGATATGCGCGGTGAAGTCGGCGGTCTTGTAGCCATCGCCCCAGATCATGCCCTGCAGCGCCTTGAGTGCGGTGTGCTTGCGATCCTCGTCGATCCAGGTCTGCAGGGTGCTGACCAGCACCTCGTCCGGCACATCCTCGCCGATCTCGTCGGCCACCTGGTTGAGCCAGTGCCGCACCTGTGGGTGGCCGCCGTGCTCGCGCACGTAGGCCGGCATGGCGCGGCGCGCATACGGAAACAACACGTCCTTGACGAACGAGATGCTGCTGGTCGTACCTTCGATATCGGTGAGGATCGCTTGCGGTCGTGTCATCGTCAGCTGGCCTTGTGAGGTTTCTCGGGGGCGTAGCGGGGGAATTGTTGGGCGATTTCGGTGCCGGTGAAATGGCCGACCCAGCCATCGGGCTCGGTGAAGAAGCGGATCGCCACGAAGTGCGGCTCCGGCCCCATGTCGAACCAGTGCAGGGTGCTGTCGGGCACGGCGATCAGGTCGTCCTTCACGCATTCGATCTCGTAGACCTTGTCGTCCACGTGCAGCGTGAACAGGCCCGAGCCGGCCACGAAGAAACGCACCTCGTCTTCCTTGTGGAAGTGCTCGTCGAGGAATTTGGCACGCATCTCCTCGCGCTTGGGGTTGTCCGGCGCGATGCTGACCACGTCCACGGTCTTGAAGCCGCGCTCGGCACTGATGCGGTCGATGTCGACGCGATAGGCATCCATGACCTGCTCGGGCGTGGCGCCGGGCTCGACCGGCTGGCTGGCATGCCAGCGCTCGAAGGTCACGCCGATCTTGGTCAGCTCGGCGGCGATGGCATCGCCGTCACGGCTGTCGAATTCCGGAATGCTGGGATTGGTGTCGGCGAAGATACGCAGTCGGCTCATGGCGATCTGGCTCACAAGGGAAGGGGGAGGTGGCGAGGACTCAGCGCGGGCCGCGCAGCTTCAGCAGCTCGAGTTCGCAATGCAGCAGGAATTCGAAGGCCTCCAGGTGACGGCGTGCCTCGGCCATGTTGCGGCCCCAGGCATACAGACCGTGTCCTTCGATGAGATACCCCCACAGGCTCTGTTTGTCCAGCAAGGCCTCCACCTGCGCGGCCAGCACCTGCATGTCCTGCGTATTGGCGAACACCGGCACGTCCACTGCCGTTTCATGGGTGGTGTTGCCCTCGAAGGCTTTCAATAGCTCATAGCCTTCCAGCCGGATCACGCCGGCGCCGGCATACAGCCGCGAGGCGATGGTCTGCACCGGCGAATGGGTATGCAGCACGCAGCCGATCTCCGGGAAGCGGCGATACAGCTGGGTATGCAGCAGCGTCTCCGCGGACGGGCGCAACGGCCGGCCGACGGCCAGGCCATCGAAGTCCACCACCATGATGTCTTCCTCGACCAGGCGGCCCTTGTCGCGGCCGGACACGGTGATCGCGGCGTGCTGTTCGTCCAGGCGATGGGAGAAATTGCTGCTGGTGGCCGGCGTCCAGCCGGCCTGGGCCAGCTCGCGGATGTTGCCGATCAGCAGTTGCGCCAACTCGTGCAGACGCGCGGCGCTATAGGGCAGGGGGGCAGTGGTCGCATTCATGGTCCTATTCTACTGCCCCGCCGGATTACGGTCAGGTGCAGCGCAGCAGGGTTTGTTGCTGCCACGCCCGGGTCGCGAATGGCTGACAGGAGACAAAGAGCGCGCGTCAGGCGGTGAACGCAATGGTTTTTGTTAGCCGCCTCTTGTCGGAGGCAGTCAGGGGCCAGGTGAAACGCTTTAGTCGGTCGAGTGCGCGGTGCCCTCACCGCTTGCGGGACACGCCGTGAACCCGTCCCTGGGGGCTCGGTGGCGGCATCCATGCCGCCACATGGTCCCGCAACCGGTAAGGACACCGCATCAGACAGTTGGCCGGCTGTTTTCTTGAAAGCGTGGCGCTCGGCTTGCGGTGGGCAGACGCGACGTTTGCGGATTGCGCGTCAAAACGCTTGTCTGCGGCTCGGTCTGCGGTGAGACAAGTGGTGGGAAGCCGGTCGAGGCACAGTGGCTCGACCATCGCACCTTATCTTCTGCTTTCAACGATGCACACCGACCATCTCGACAGGTCCTTGCCCGCCCACCGTCGCGGGACCATACGCGGCATGGATGCCGCGTAAGAGCCTCCATGGACGGATTCACGGCGTGTCCCGCGACGGTGGGCGGGCAAGGGCCCTGCAGCCAAGTTGCAGATCAGCAGACCAGGGCCCTGCAGCCAAGTTGCAGATCAGCAGACCAGGGCCCTGCAGCCAAGTTGCAGATCAGCAGACCAGGGCCCTGCAGCCAAGTTGCAGATCAGCAGACCAGGGCCCTGCAGCCAAGTTGCAGATCAGCAGACCAGGGCCCTGCAGCCAAGTTGCAGATCAGCAGACCAGGGCCCTGCAGCCAAGCCGCAGATCAGCAGATCAGGACCCTGCAGCCAAGTTGCAGACCAGCCGCCCAGCAGCCGAAGACTGTCACCCGCTCTGCCATACACCGGCGGGCGGTCGTTCGTCAGTGGCTGCTGGCGTGCGCGCGTGCTCAGCGACCGTCGCGCAGACGGCTGTGGCGGTAGCCGTAGCCGAAATAGACCACCAGCCCGACCAGCGTCCACACCCCCATCAACATCCAGTTGTGCAGGGTCATCGCCGACAGCAGCGCCAGGCAGCTCAACACGCCGGCGCTGCAGATCAGCCAGGCCACCGGCATGCGGAACGGGCGCGGCAGTTCCGGGTGGGTACGGCGCAGGATCAGCACGCCGGCGCATACCGCGGCGAAGGCGATCAGCGTCCCCATCGAGGTCAGCTCGCCCAGCACATCCAGAGGAAACACCGCCGCCAGCAGGGCGATGCCTACGCCGGTGATCACGGTGTTGACGTGCGGGGTGCGGTACTTGGGATGGATGCGGGTGAAGATCGACGGCAGCAGGCCGTCGCGCGCGATGATCATGAAGATGCGCGGCTGGCCGATGATCATCACCAGCACCACCGACGACAGCCCGATCAGTGCACCCACTTCCACCACCACGCGCAGCCAGGCCAGTTGCGGATGTGCCGCTACCGCGGTCACCACCGGCTCGTCGGTGCCGAGCAGGGTGTAGGGCACCAGGCCGGTCATCACCGCCGCCATGGCGATGTAGAGCACGGTGCAGATGACCAGCGACAGGATCATGCCGATCGGCAGATCGCGTTGCGGGCGGTGCGATTCCTGCGCCGCCACCGACACTGCCTCGAAGCCAATGTAGGCGAAGAACACCATTGCCGCGCCGCGCAGCACACCTTCCATGCCGTACTTGCCCGGGCCTTCGTTGGCCGGGATGAACGGGTGCCAGTTGGCGGTATCGACGTATTTCCAGCCCACTGCGATCACCAGCAGGATCAAGCCGGTCTTGAGGATCACCATCGCCATGTTTATTGCCGACGACTTGCGGATGCCCACGTAGCACAGCCAAGTCAGCAGCAGCACGATACCGGCTGCGGGCAGGTTGGCGATCGCGCCGGTGCGCTGCAGCTTGCCGTCCAGCGGCGCGCTGACCAGGGCGGCCGGCAGGTGGATGTTGAAATGTTCCAGCAGGCTGAGGAAGTAGCCGGTCCAGCTGACCGCCACCGCCGAGGCGGAGACGCCGTATTCCAGCACCAGCATCCAGCCGATGAACCAGGCCGCCAGTTCGCCGAAGGTGGCGTAGGTATAGGTGTAGGCACTACCGGACACCGGCACCATCGCGGCAAATTCGGCGTAGGCCATCGCGCAGAACGCGCAGCACACCGCGGCCAGCACGAACGACAGCATGATCGCCGGGCCGGCATGGTCGGCCGCGGCCTGGCCGGTGATGACGAAGATGCCGCCGCCGATCACCGCGCCAATGCCCAGGGCAGTCAGCCCCCAGGGCCCGAGTGCACGTTGCAGGCCCAGCCCGTCGGCCGCCTCATGGCTGGCGTGCGGGTGTTTGGTGGCCCAGAGTTGCTTGAACATGCAGCGGTTCCTGTTGAATCCCTGCACATGGAGGTGCGGGCGTGTGCGAGATGTGCGGACTCTTGCGAGGGACTTGCAGTCAAACCCTGCGGGCCAGCCGGCTATGGCGAATGCCATACCCGAAATAGATGACCAGGCCGATCACGGTCCAGCCCACGAACACCTTCCAGTGTTCCTGGAAGGCCTGGAAGAACAGGAACAGGCAGGCCAGCGCGCCGAGCGGGCAGATCAGCATCGCCAGCGGCACCCGGAACGGCCGTGGCAGATCCGGCTTGGTGAAACGCAGCACCATGACCCCGGCGCACACGGTGGCGAAGGCGAGCAGGGTGCCCATCGACACCAGTTCGCCCAGCACGCTGAGCGGGATCAGCCCGGCCAGCAGCGCCGCAACCACGCCGACGAAGATCGTTCCGACGTAGGGCGTGTGGAACTTCGGGTGCACCTTGCCGAACAGTCTGGGCATCAACCCGTCCTTGGCCATGGTGTAGAAGATGCGCGGCTGCGCCATCAGCATCACCAGCACCACCGAGGACAGGCCGGCGATCGCGCCGATCTCCACCGCGGTCTTGAGCCAGGTGAGCTGCGGGTGCGCTTCCAGTGCCGTGGCCACCGGCTTGGCGGTGCCGAGCTGGGTGTAGGGCAACAGGCCGGTCAGCACTGCGCAGACGATGATGTAGATGACGGTGCAGACCGCCAGCGATACCAG
Source organism: Xanthomonas sp. BRIP62418 (assembly GCF_003993495.1). Lineage (NCBI taxonomy): Bacteria > Pseudomonadati > Pseudomonadota > Gammaproteobacteria > Lysobacterales > Lysobacteraceae > Xanthomonas > Xanthomonas sp. BRIP62418. Next base: position 295,640 of record NZ_QEZG01000028.1, on the reverse strand, counting down.
AATGCCGATCGGCATGTTCTTCTGCGGATCCTTGGTCTCGCCGGCGGAGGTGGAGACCGCGTCGAAGCCGATGTAGGAGAAGAACACGATGGACGCCGCACGGAACACGCCGTCCCAGCCGAACTGGCCCGGCCCGGTGTTTTCCGGAATGAAAGGGTGCCAGTTGGCCGGATCGATGTAGGCGATGCCGAAGCCGACGAACAGGCAGATCACCACCACCTTGATCGCCACCACGATGGCGTTGGCAAACGCCGACTGGGTGACGCCCACGTAGCACAGCATGCTCACCGCAGCCACGATCAGCACGGCCGGCAGGTTGATGAGGTTGCCGGAGCTGACAAAGTTGTGGCCGTCCCAGGCCAGTGGTGCACCGGCCAGCTCCGCCGGGAACGGCAATCCGAGCGTGCCGGTCAGGAAACTGATCAGGTAGGCCGACCAGCCGACCGCCACGCTGGAGCCGGCGAACAGGTATTCCAGCACCAGGCACCAGCCGATGAACCAGGCGATGCCTTCGCCGAGGGTGGCGTATGAATACGAGTAGGCGCTGCCGGAGACCGGCATCATCGCCGCGAACTCTGCGTAGCACAGGCCGGCGAACGCGCAGGCGATGCCCGCAAACACGAAGGACAGCATCACCGCCGGGCCGGCATGGTTGGCAGCGGCCTGGCCGGTCAGCACGAAGATGCCGGCGCCGATCACCGCGCCGATGCCGAGCATGATCAGGTGCTTGGCGGTGAGGGTGCGTTGCAGGGTGGCTTCGCCTTGCAGGCTGCCTTCGACCGGTTCGCCCCCGTCCACATGTCCAGCGGGCTCGATCGGTTTGACCCTCAACAGAGACTTCAGCATTCGGTACATCCCTAAGTGGCAAGGCTAAGGCGCTGGCGCCCGGGCGAAGGTGTGCGCCGCGTCCCCAACGGACAGGCAAGCGGCCTACCTTGCCAAAGCTACACGCTCACGACAAGCACGTACGCAGCATGAATGGCGATAATGGCCACCTGGCCCGCGACGGGCGACCGAGAACGACAGATGGTGGATGCAACCCTGCAACAGCGATTGGCCGACTACCGCGCACGCTGGCCGGACGAAGCCGGGCTGGCCGAGCAGTTCGCACAGCTGCTGGACGATGCCACCAACCCGTTCCTGCGCGAGCGTGTCGAAGGTCATTTCACCGGCTCGGCCTGGGTGGTCAGCGCCGATGGCACGCGCACGCTGCTGACCCACCACCGCAAGCTGCAGCGCTGGCTGCAGCTGGGCGGGCACGCCGACGGCGACCGCGACCTGGCGCAGGTGGCCCTGCGCGAGGCGCAGGAGGAATCCGGATTGAGCGGCTTGCGCCTGGCGGATGCGGCCATCTTCGACCTGGACCGCCACTGGATTCCAGCACGCGGCGAGGTGGCCGGGCACTGGCATTACGACGCGCGCTATGTGGTGGTGGCTGGAACGGACGAGGCGTTCGAGGTCAGCGAGGAGTCACTGGCCCTGGCGTGGCGGCCGATCGCCGAGCTGCTTGCCGATCCGCAGCTGGATCCGTCGATGCGGCGCATGGCCGAAAAGTGGGTGGCGCGAGGGGTGTAAGGGGATTGAGGGCGTGTGCCCTCATCCGCCCTGCGGGCACCTTCTCCCGCAAGCGGGAGAAGGGAGCGAGCGGGAGAAAGAAGTACGCGGGGGGAAGGGCGCCAGCGGGAAGACAAGGGCGCGCGGAAGAAAGGAGCACGCGCGAGAGGGGCGCGAGCGGGAGAAGGGAGCATGCGAGAGAAGGAAGGGAGCACCCGGGGGGGGAGCACCCGGGAGAAGGGAGCTCCCGGGAGAAGGGTGACCTGCACTTGCTTCTCCCGCTTGCGGGAGAAGGTGGCGCAAAGCGCCGGATGAGGGCCGCGGATGAGGGCCGCGCGTGCATCAACAGCTCAATACAAGATCCGCGTCCGCAAGGTCCCCTCGATCAACGCCAGGCCTTCCTTCAGCGCGGTGGCCTGCGCCTCGCTGGCGCTGACGTCGATCACCACGTAGCCCACCTTGGCATCGGTGCGCAGGAACTGGCCGTCGATGTTGACGTTGTGGCGCGAGAACAGTTCGTTGATCTTGGACAGCACGCCCGGCACGTTGCGGTGGATGTGCAGCAGGCGCAGGCTGTCGGGATGCTCGGGCAAAGTGACCTCGGGGAAGTTCACTGCCGACAGGGTGCTGCCGTTGTCGCTGTAGCGCACCAGCTTGGCGGCCACTTCGACACCGATATTGTCCTGCGCTTCCAGCGTGCTGCCGCCCACGTGCGGGGTCAGGATCACGTTGTCGTGTGCGGTCAACGGGGATTCGAACGCGTCGCCGTTGCCCTTGGGCTCGATCGGGAACACGTCCACCGCCGCGCCGCCGATCTGGCCGGAGCTCAGCGCCGCGTCCAGTGCGTCGATGTCGATCACCGTGCCACGCGAGGCGTTGATCAGGTGCGCGCCGTGTTTCATGCGCGCGATTTCCGCCGCGCCGATCATGTCCTTGGTCGACGGCGTCTCCGGCACATGCAGGGTCACCACGTCCGCGCGTGCGAGCAGGTCGTCCAGGTCGATCGCCGCACGCGCGTTGCCCAGCGACAGCTTGGTTTCGATGTCGTGGAAGATCACCTGCATGCCCAGCGACTCGGCCAGCACGCCGACCTGGGTGCCGATATGCCCGTAACCGACGATGCCCAGCACCTTGCCGCGCGTTTCGTGGCTGCCGGCGGCCGACTTGGACCACCCACCGCGATGGCATTCGGCATTCTTCTGCGGGATGCCGCGCAACAGCAGGATCGCCTCGGCGATGACCAGCTCGGCCACGCTGCGGGTGTTGGAGTAGGGCGCGTTGAATACCGGGATGCCGGCCAGTTCGGCCGCGTCCAGATCGACCTGGTTGGTGCCGATGCAGAAGCAGCCCACCGCGATCAACCGCTTGGCATGTGCCAGCACCTGCGCGCTCAACTGCGTGCGCGAGCGGATGCCGACGATATGCGCCTCGGCGATGCGGGCGATCAACTCATCTTCCGGCAACGATTTGGCGTGCAGCTCGATCTGCGAATAACCGGCGGCGCGGAATACATCCACGGCAGTCTGGCTGATGCCTTCCAGTAACAGGACGCGGATGTCCTGCTTGGGAAACGAGGTTCTCTTCGGCGACATGGGGGAGCGCAATGCAGCAATCGGGTCGGCAACTATGCCAGATGGGCTGCGCGATGGGGCGGTCGCAACGCAGTGTTTGCGCAGGCAAAGTCCTTGCGGTGCAACGGTTTCAGCTGAATCCAACACCGCCTCGGCCGCACGCCGTGCAGCTGGACGGGGCTGGCCCGCACTGGCACGCTGTGCGGTTCCTACCGCAGCGCCGTGTGCCATGACCGATCCCCGCATCCTTTCGTTGCAACAGGCCGTGCCGGCGTTGCGTTTGAAGACCGAGCCGGCCGACCTGGAACACTACGGCCGCGACTGGACGCGGCGCTGGACGCCCAACCCGCTCGCGATCGCCTTGCCCGGCTCGGTGGACGAGGTGCAGGCGGTGCTGCGCTGGGCAAATGCGCATGCGGTGGCGGTAGTGCCTTCGGGCGGGCGCACCGGCCTGTCCGGCGGCGCGGTGGCCGCCAACGGCGAGCTGGTGCTGAGCCTGGAGCGCCTGAACAAGCCGCTGGAGTTCAACGCGGTGGATCGCACGCTCACCGTCCAGGCCGGCATGCCGCTGGAGGCGGTGCACAACGCCGCGCGCGAGCATGGGCTGGTGTATCCGGTGGACTTTGCCGCGCGGGGCTCGTGCTCGATCGGCGGCAATATCGCCACCAATGCCGGCGGCATCCGGGTGATCCGCTACGGCAACACCCGCGAATGGGTGGCCGGCCTGAAGGTGGTCACCGGTGCCGGCGAACTGCTCGAACTCAACAATGCGCTGGTGAAGAATTCCAGCGGCTACGATTTCCGCCATCTGCTGATCGGCTCCGAAGGCACGCTCGGTGTGGTGGTCGAAGCGACGCTGCGATTGACCGACCCGCCGCCGCCCAGCAACGTGATGCTGCTGGCGCTGCCCTCGTTCGAAGTGCTGATGCAGGTGTTCGCCGCCTTCCGCGCGCAGCTGCGGCTGGAGGCGTTCGAATTCTTTACCGACCGCGCACTGGAGCACGTGCTGGCGCACGGCGCGCAGGCACCGTTTGCGCAGGTGCATCCGTACTACGTGGTCACCGAATTCGCCGCCGGCGACGCGGCGCAGGAAGCCGCGGCGATGGCGGCATTCGAGACCTGCATGGAGCAGGGCTGGGTCAGCGACGGGGTGATCAGCCAGAGCGATGCGCAGGCCGCGCAACTGTGGCGACTGCGCGAAGGCATCACCGAGGCGCTGGCGCGCTACACGCCCTACAAGAACGACGTGTCGGTGCGCATCTCGGTGATGCCGGCATTCCTGGCCGAAACCCAGGCGCTGCTGCACGATGCGTATCCGCATTTCGATGTGGTGTGGTTCGGCCATATCGGCGATGGCAACCTGCATATCAACGTGCTCAAGCCCGATGGCACCAGCCAGGCCGATTTCGTCGCGGCCTGCGACCAGGTGACCAAGTTGCTGGCGCAGGCCTTGCAGCGTTTTGGCGGCAGCATCTCTGCCGAACACGGCATCGGCCTGGTCAAGAAGGCCTATCTGTGGAGCACGCGCTCGGCCGAGGAGATCGCCTTGATGCGCGGGATCAAACATGTGCTCGATCCTCATCTTTTGCTGAATCCCGGCAAGCTGTTCGAGATCGACGACGCGCCTGCCGCCGCGCGTGCCGGTTAGTCTTTCACCACTTTCACACGGAATCGATACGCCCATGATGCGCTCCCTCGTGTTTTGCGCCCTGACGCTGCTGCCGCTGGCAGCCGTTGCCTCCAGCCTGGCCGGGACCTCGGCCGGCGCATCGTCGGCCGGTTCGTCCAATTCCTCCGGCAGCAGTTCCGGCGACGACAAGGTGGTGGCCGACGCACGCGAAGATGCGGCCGGCTTTGTCGCCAGCAATGGCGCGATCCGCGGCGTGCGGCTGGAAGCGGCGCTGATGCAGCTGCGCAGCCGTAGCGATGCGGCGCGGTTGTCCAGCGACCTGGAACTGGCGCAGTCCATCCTGGCCCAGTGAGTTCTCCACGCCGGTGCTGGTGGCTGTGGCTGGCCGCAGCGATCGCACCGGCGGTGCAGGCCGAACCACGCGTCGATGTCGATCCGCAGGGCCTGTCGGCGGCGCAGATCGAGGCCTCGCATGCCTTGGTGCAGCAGGTTGCGCAGCGCCTGCCGCCGGTCTGGATGCAGCGTATCGACGCACCGATCCAGCTGCAGTGGCGTACGGATTTGCCGGCACACGTGCATGGTCGCGCGATCGGCCGGCGCATCCTGCTCGATCGTGCGCTGCTGGATGCGTGGAACACGCAGGCTGCCGCTGCGCAGGCCGACCCCGGTACACCGGCCACGCGCGCGGCGATGGCGGCGGTGGTGCACGAACTGGCGCACGTGCTGGACCGTGGTGCGCACGGTGGCCTGTCGCGTGCCCCGCGCCTGCGCGACCTGGCTGGCTGGCAGGTGCGTCCCTGGCGGATCGGGCGTGGCGCAAACCGGTTCAGCGATCGCAGCCCCGACGATTACGAACGCCGCAGCCCGGCCGAATTCGTCGCGGTGAATCTCGAACACTACGTGCTCGATGCCGATTACCACTGCCGGCGTCCGGCGCTGGCGGCCTGGTTTGCCGAGCAGGTTGGCGCCATGCCCGATGCAACGCGCTGCGAGGCGGCGCTGCCGTATCTGCAGGCCGACAACGATGCCGGCGCAATGTCATTGCTGGCACTGGATCCATCGCGGGTGTATTCGGTGGATTACCTGCTGGCCGAGGGCAATGCGCAGCCGATGAGCCGCTGGGGCCACAGCATGCTGCGTCTGGTGATCTGCGCCCCTGGCCGTGCGCCCGGCCCCGATTGCCGTCTGGATCTGCAGTATCACCGCGTGCTGTCGTTCCGCGCCTTCGTCGGCGATGTGCAGATTTCCAGCTGGCGCGGGCTGACCGGCGCGTATCCTTCGCGGCTGTTCGTATTGCCCTTGAATCAGGTGGTCGACGAATACACCAAGGTGGAGCTGCGTGCCCTGTCGTCGGTGCCGCTGAAGCTCACGCCCGAGGAGATCGCCGCGCTGCTCGCACGCGCCGCGCAGGTGCACTGGAGTTACGACGGGCGCTACTACTTCATTGGCAACAATTGCGCGGTGGAGACTTTCAAGCTCCTGCACGACGGCGTGCCGCGGCTGGCCGCGGCCGGGCTGTCGTCGATCACCCCGCGCGGCGTGCGCCAGCGGCTGCACCGTGCCGGCATCGCCGACCTGCAGGTGCTGGACGACCGTGCGCAGGCGACTCGCCAAGGCTATTACTTCGAGTCGGCGGCGGCGCATTACCAGGCCATGTTCGAGGTGATCCGGCGCGGCCTGCCGCTGCCGCAGACCAGCGTGGAGCAATGGCTGGACGCGCGGCCGGACGCACGTGCGCAATGGTTCGAGCGCGGCGGTCTGCGCGAGACGGCTGCAGCGTTGTTGCTGGAACAGGCCGCGTTGCGCCGCCAGGAGTTGCTGGCACGCGATGCGCTCAAGCGCCTGCTGACACCCGGCGCAGCCGGGCGTGACCCGGTGCAGGGTCAACTGCAATCACTATTTGCGCGGCAGGCCCAGCTCAGTCACCCGGCCACGCTGTTGGGCAGCGCCGGCTACGGACTGCCGCAAGCAGACGAGCAGCTGGACCTGAGCGCGCGCGTGGCGCAGGAAACCGGCGTACTGGTCGACGGCTGGAAACAGCTGCAGGCACTGGGGCGGCAGCAACTGCCGGCCGAGGTCCGCACTGGATTGGAGCAGGGCGAGGCAAATGTGCAACGTCTGCGCGCCCGCCTGCGCGGGCTAGCGCGGGGTGATGCGGCTGCCGACAAACTGCGGTCAGGGATGCGGATACCTCTGCAGGCGCAATAGCGGTTCGGACTACGCGGGGGAGGGCGGTACCGGCCCCTCTCCCTGCGGGGCGAGAAGGCCGGGCGTGCGCGTCACCGGCGCGCGGAGCGGGGATTGGGGTCAAGGGACGGGGCGAAGCTCTCGTAGAGGTCCAACTGCATGAGGCTTCGCCCGTCCCCTCATCCGGCGCTTTGCGCCACCTTCTCCCGATGGGGGAAGGGATGCGCTGTTGTCTGCAGCTGCAAGTCCCAGTTTCCAGTGCTCCGGCCAGGGACGACGCATGCGCCAGCTGGCACCTGTCACACCAGCCGGCGCAGCTCAACCAGTCGGTTGCAGATCCGCCTGCACCGAATACTTGCGCAGCCAGTCGCTGACCTGCGCGTTGTTGCGGTACTGCTGCATCAGCCTTGCAAGCCGCGCCGGTGCCGGCGTGCAGAACTGCGCGATCGCCACGTCGATTTCGTGGCGACGATCGGCGTCGTACGGCTCCTCGCCCGCGAAGTGCTCGCAGGTGTCGTAGTCCTCCACCAGCGTGCGCACATCCTCCGGCATGCCGCACAGGCCGGGCGGATGTTGCAGCCACTCTTCGTCCACCTTGGCGTCGGTGCAGGCCACCGGCGCGGGCGTGGCTGCGGACGTCGGCGCCGGAGCCGGAGCCGGTTGCTCCGTGCAGGCGGCCAACAGCCCCAGCGCAAGGACCACGACCGGCGTGCGCATCAGTCGGCGCGGCCCGCGAATTCGCCGGTGGTGGTGTTGACCAGCACGCGCTCACCGTTGGTGATGTATTCGGGCACCATGATTTCCAGGCCGGTGTTGAGCTTGGCCGGCTTGGGCCGCTTGGTGGCGGTGCCGCCCTTGAGTTCGGGCGGGGTTTCGATCACTTCCAGCGTCACCGTCTGCGGCAGTTGCACGGCCACCGGCTGGTCGTCGATCACCTGCACGTAGATGCCGGTCAGCCCGTCGGTGATGTAGCCGGCGTCGGTGCCGATCACCTCCGCATCCAGCGTGTACGGCGTGAAGTCTTCGTCGTCCATGAACACGAACGCCTCTCCATCCTTGTAAGAGAACGTGGACAGGCGACGCAGCAGTTCCACTTCCGGCAGGTTGTCGTCGGCGTCGAAGCTGGCGTCGGTTTTCACACCGCCCGGCACGCTGTACATGATGAAGCGGAAGCGCACATTGCCGCCGCGGCCCTGCGGCGAGCTGCGCTCGATGTCGCGGATCTGGTAAATGCCGCCGTTGTATTCGACGACGTTGCCTTTCTTGATGTCGTTGGCTTTCATGGATGTAAGTCGGAGATTGGGGATTGGGGATTTGGGATTGGCAAGTGCGGCTGGGTTGCAGGCGGCGGTTGCCGTTGCGAATCCCCAATCCCGACTCACCAATCCCGGCTACTTGGGTGCCAGGCGCACGCCGCCGTCCAGGCGAATCACCTCGCCATTGAGATAGCGATTGCGCAGGATGAAGGCGACGGTGTCGGCATATTCGTCGGGTTGGCCCAGGCGCGAGGGGAACGGGATCGCTGCGGCCAGCGATTGCTGCACCGCCTCGGGCATGCCGTCCACCATCGGGGTCCAGAACACGCCCGGAGCGATCGTCATCACGCGGATGCCGAAGCGCGCCAGTTCGCGTGCCATCGGCAAGGTCATGCCGACCACGCCGCCCTTGCTGGCGGCATAGGCGGCCTGGCCGATCTGGCCTTCGTAGGCGGCCACCGAGGCGGTGTTGATGATCACGCCGCGCTCGCCGTCGTCGCCGGCATGGTTGTGTTGCATCACGTCGGCCGCGGCCTTGGCCACGTTGAAGCTGCCGACCAGGTTGACCAGCACGGTGGTGCGGAAGGTCGCCAGCGGCATCGGCGCTTCCTTGCCGAGCACCCGGCCCGAGCCCAGGATGCCGGCGCAATTCACCACCAGGTTGAGCCCGCCCAGCGCCTGCGCGGCCTGCGCCACGTTGGCGGCAACCTGCGCCTCGTCGGTGACATCGGTGGCGACATACAGTGCGTTGCCCGCACCGAGCAGCGCCAGCGCCGCGTCGGCCTTGTCGGCGTTGACGTCGAACAGCGCGACCTTGCCGCCATCGGCCACGATGCGCTGCGCCACGGCCAGGCCCAGGCCGGAAACGCCGCCGGTGACGATGGCAAGAACAGAAGAAGGCTGCATGCGGTGGTTCCTCGGAGATACTGGAGGCCGGTGATGCCGGCCGGCGAACGGGTGACGACGCAGCCGGCGATTCTAGCCGAAGCGTTAGCGCGACTGATCCTGGAATGGAGCGGGCGCGGCGACGGTGGCATGCCGGACTGGCGCCTCAGTCGGCGGCCGCCAGGGCCTTGCCGACCTTGCTGCCGGTCTGGCGGCCGAGCAACTGCGCCAGCCAGCGGCCGGTGTCGGCGAGGGCAGGCAGGTCGATGCCGGTCGGCATGCCCAGCCCGTGCAGCAGGTACACCACGTCTTCGCTGGCGACATTGCCGCTGGCGCCCTTGGCGTAGGGGCAGCCGCCGGCCCCGGACACCGCCGCATCGACCACGCGCACGCCTTGCTCCAGGCAGGCGGCGATATTGGCCAGCGCCTGGCCATAGGTGTCGTGGAAGTGCACTGCCAATGCCGGCATCGGCACCGCCTGCGCCACGGCGGCCAGCATCTGGCGTGCCTTGCCCGGTGTGCCCACGCCGATGGTGTCGCCCAGCGAAATCTCGTAGCAGCCCAGCGTGTACAGCCGTTGCGCGACATCGACCACGTCGGCCACCGGCACCTCGCCCTGGTACGGGCAGCCCAGTACGGTGGAGACGTAACCGCGCACGCGCACGCCGTCGAGGGCGGCCTGTTCCAGGATCGGGCGAAAGCGTTCGATCGATTCGTCGATGCCGGCGTTGGTATTGGTGCGATTGAAGGCTTCCGACGCCGCGGTGAACACCGCCACTTCCCGTGCACCGGCGGCGCGCGCGCGCGCATAGCCCTGCAGGTTGGGCACCAGCACCGGATAGGCGATGCCCGGCGCCTGGGTGATGCCGGCGAACACCTCGGCCGCGTCGGCCAGTTGCGGCACCCAGCGCGGGCTGACGAAGCTGGTCGCCTCGATGCTGCGCAGTCCGGTCGCGGAGAGTCGGTCGATCAGCGCGATCTTGTCGGCGGTGGCGATCGGTGTGGCTTCGTTCTGCAGGCCATCGCGCGGGCCGACTTCGACAATGCGCACGAAGTCGCTCATGCCGCACCCTCCGGCAACCAGGCCGGGCTGCGCTTGTCGAGGAAGGCACCCAGGCCTTCCTGGCCTTCCGGGGAAACGCGCAGGCGTGCGATCCACGCGGCGTTGGCGGCGTCGATGGCGTCGCGGTCGGTCGGCGGCAGCGCCGCGCGCACCAAGGCCTTGGCGCTGGCGGCCGCCAGTGGCGCGGCCGCCAGCAACAGGCGGACCTGGCGCTCCACCGCGATATCCAGTTGGTCGGCGGTGACCAGTTGATGCAACAGGCCCAGCAACTGCGCGGTGGCCGCGTCGAAGATCTCGGCAGTGGCGAACCAGCGCCGCGCCTGGCGCGCGCCGATCGCCGCGATCACGTACGGCGAAATGACCGCCGGCAGCAGGCCGAGCTTGCTCTCGGTCAGGCCGAAGCGCGCCTCGGTGCAACCGATGGCGATATCGCAGCACGCCACCAGGCCGACGCCCCCGCCGAACGCCGCGCCGTTGACGCGCGCGATGGTCGGCTTGGGCAGTTCGTCCAGCGTGCGCATCAGGCGCGCCAGGGCGAGCGCATCGGCCGCGTTGTCGGCCTCGCTGGCGCCGGCCATGCCGCGCATCCAGTTCAGGTCGGCGCCCGCAGAGAACGCGGCGCCGGCACCGGTGATCACCACCACCCGGATCTGCGCTGCCCGGCCGGCCTGCTGCAAGGCGTCGGTGAGCGCGCTGATCAAGGTCGCATCGAAGGCGTTATGCACCGCCGGGCGGTGCAGACGTAACGTACGGACCGCTCCCTGGTCCTCCACGATCAAGCCGGTGTCCTGCATTGGGTCAACGTCCATGAATGGGATGCGAACCATGATAGTGGCACGGGTCGGCCGAGCCATGACGCGGTGCGTCGATGCTAGAATTGAGAACCATTCCTAACAATCAGGCCGTCTTTGTGACGTTGTCCGACATGCCTCTGCATCGCGCCGCCATTGTTGAATCCGTGGAGGAGCGTCTGCCCAACGACACGATCGCCAGGCGGCTGCGCGAACTGGGCTTTGTCGCTGGCGAGGAAGTCACGGTACTGGCGACCGGTCCGGTCGGGCGCGAACCCTTGCTGGTGCAGGTCGGTTACACGCGGTTCGCCCTGCGGCGCAGCGAGGCCGCCCGCGTGCAGGTGCGCGTCGATGGAGCGCAGGCATGAGCACCGCAACCGTCCCCATGCGTCTGGCGCTGGTCGGCAACCCCAACAGTGGCAAGACCGCCCTGTTCAACCAGCTGACCGGCAGCCGGCAGAAGGTCGCCAATTACACCGGCGTCACCGTCGAACGCAAGGAAGGGCATTTCCGTGCGCCGTCCGGGCGCGACTTCGCGGTGCTGGATCTGCCGGGCGCCTACAGCCTGCAGCCGGCCAGCCTGGATGAAGCGATCACCCGCGACCTGTGCCGCGGCTTCTATCCCGGTGAGCCTGCGCCGGACGTGCTGGTGTGCGTGATGGATGCGACCAACCTGCGCCTGCATCTGCGCTTTGCGCTGGAGCTGCGCGAGCTGGGCCGGCCGATGATCGTGGCGCTGAACATGGTCGACGCCGCGCAGCGGCGCGGCATCGTCATCGACCTGCCGGCGCTGGAACAGGCGCTCGGGGTGCCGGTGGTGGAAACGGTGGCGGTGCGCCGCGGCGGTGCCAAGGCCCTGGTCGAGCGGCTCGATACGCAGGCGGCCAGCCTGGCCGCGCCGTCGGCCACGCCACCGGCCGACGGCAACTACCACGCCCAGGTGCGGCAGATCCTGGGTGCGGCAGTGACCATGCCCACGCGCACCTCGCGGGTGGACGATGCGCTGGACCGCTGGCTGCTGCATCCGGTCTGGGGCCTGGTCACGCTGGCGGTGGTGATGTTCCTGATCTTCCAGGCGGTGTACGCCTGGGCCAACCCAGTGATGGACCTGATCGATGCCGGCACCGCGATGCTGGGCGAGTGGGTGGGCACCACGCTGCCGGAGGGCCCGCTCAACAGCCTGCTCAAGGACGGCATCATCACCGGCCTGGGCGGGGTGATCAAGTTCCTGCCGCAGATCCTGATCCTGTTCGCCTTCATCCTGGCGCTGGAGGAGTCCGGCTACCTGCCGCGCGCGGCCTTCCTGCTCGATCGCATGATGTCGGCGGCCGGTTTGTCCGGGCGCTCGTTCATCCCGCTGCTGTCGAGCTTTGCCTGCGCGGTGCCCGGCATCATGTCCACCCGCAGCATCCAGGACCCACGCGACCGGCTCGCCACCATCATGGTCGCGCCCCTGATGACGTGTTCGGCGCGATTGCCGGTGTATGCGCTGCTGATCGGCGCCTTCATTCCGCAAAAAACCGTGTGGGGCATCTTCAACCAGCAAGGCCTGATCCTGTTCGCGCTATATGCCGCGGCCATCGTCAGCGCGCTGCTGGTGTCGTGGACGATGAAGAAGTGGCGCCGCGACAAGAGCGAGCATCCGCTGATGCTGGAGCTGCCGTCCTATCGCCTGCCGCATCTGCCGGACCTGGCGCTGGGGCTGTGGGAGCGTGCGATGATCTTCCTCAAGCGCGTCGGCGGCATCATTCTGGCCCTGACCATCCTGCTGTGGTTCCTGCTGTCGTTTCCGGCCGCGCCGGCCGACGCCACCTTGCCGGCGATCGATTACAGCTTCGCCGGGCGCATCGGCCATGCGATGGCGATCTTCTTCGCGCCGCTGGGCTTCAACTGGCAGATCTGCATCGCACTGATTCCCGGCCTGGCCGCGCGCGAAGTGGCGGTTGCCTCGCTGGCGACGGTGTACGCGCTGTCGGCTGCCGACGACGATGCCGCCGCGCAGGCCCTGTCGCCGCTGATCAGCGATGGCTGGTCGCTGGCCACCGCGCTGTCGCTGCTGGTCTGGTACATCTATGCACCGATGTGCATCTCCACGCTGGCCACGATCAAGCGCGAAACCAATTCGTGGAAACAGATGACCATCAGCGCGGTGTACCTGTTCGCGCTGGCCTACCTGGCCTCGCTGGTGACCTACCAGCTGGCCGTGCTGCTGGGAGCCGGCTGAGGTGGATCTGTCGCTCACCTTGCAATACGTGGTCATCGCCCTGGCGGTGTTGCTCAGCCTGTGGGTGGTGATGAAGAAGCAATTCCCCGGCACGCTGCGGCGCCTGCGTGGCGCAGTGGCGATCGGCCTGTTGCGCGATGGGCGGCCTGCATGGATGCGGGCGCTGGGCCGCCGCGTCGCACCGCCGGCCGCGCAGAACGCCGCGGCCTGCGGTGGCTGCGACAGCTGCGGGCCGACGCCGCCCCGTCGTCACTGACGCACTGCATCCCTTACACTTGCGCGGCCGCAGGACGCGGTAGTGCAGGGGACGCAGATGCGGTTGTTGGTGTTGTTGGCGGTCCTGGCGGCGGTCGCCGGTGTTTACAACTATGGCGGCAATGCGCTGGACGAAGCGCAGGTGCGCGATTTCTACGCCGCGCACGACAAGGCGATGCGTGGTCAGGACGGCGAAGCGCTGTGTGCGATGACCGCGCCGGCGTTCGAAATGGTGGTGCTGTACCGCATGGATTCGCATCAGCAGCGGCAGACCACCACCCGCGAGCAGTACTGCAAATCCAATGGCGAGTGGGCGCAGGTGCTGCGTCAGATGCGTCATGTGGCCAACCCGGAAGAGTTGATCGACTACAAGCAGTCGATCACCAGGATCGAGATCGCCGCCGATGAAGCCTCGGCCATGGTCGAGACACGTGCCACGCTCGGCTTGCCGGGGGTGCGCATGACCTTCCGCTCGCGCGACAAGCTGATCCGAAAGCGCTGGAAGACCTTGATCGAACGCAGCGAAGGCACGGCCTGGGTCGGCCCGGCGTACGAGTAGGCGCCGCCGGCACTATCGCTGCCGCATTGCCAAGGCGGTGTCATCGATGCGCGGGCGCGATGCCGGTCATCGACACGCGCCGATCTGGCTCGCTGCCCAGCCGACCTGCGCACGCAGCCTGCGTCGGCGGAAACAGGTGACATTCCGTGCAAGGCGATGCACGTGTGGCGATCGCCTTGCTGGCAGGCGCCAACGCGAGGACATCGACCGCACTGCACGGCAATCTCGGTAGCGCCAGCGCAACGCAGGAAGGCAGGTCGCCACGCGTGGCGATGGTCGGTGCGGCACTACCCCTGTCATTGACCGAGGTGCGCATCCGACGCTGCAGTGCACAGCGCGCCGGCCATACGCCTTCGCTATGCTTGGGCCATGACGACCTCCTTCCAGATCTCCCGGCGTGCGCAGGCGCTGACCAGTTCGGCGATTCGCGAAATCCTCAAGGTGACCGAGCGGCCGGAGGTGATTTCCTTCGCCGGCGGGCTGCCGTCGCCGGCCACCTTTCCGGCGGAGCGCATGCGCGCGGCCAGCGATCAGGTGCTGCGCGATGCGCCGCAGGCCGCACTGCAATACGGCCCCACCGAAGGCTATGCGCCGCTGCGCGACTGGGTGGCCGCACGCCTGAGCCGCGACGGCGCCAGCATCCGGCCCAGCCAGGTGTTGATCACCACCGGCTCGCAGCAGGGGCTGGACCTGCTCGGCAAGGTCTTCATCGATGAGGGCAGCAAGGTGCTGGTGGAAACGCCGAGCTACCTGGGTGCGTTGCAGGCGTTTTCGCTGTTCCAGCCGAGCTTCGTCGGCATGCCCTCGGACGAGGACGGGGTGGTGGTGGACGCGTTGGACCCTGCATTGCTGGCCGATGCGCGCTTTCTGTACTGCCTGCCGAATTTCCAGAACCCCACCGGTCGCCGGTTGCCGCTGGCGCGGCGCCAGGCCCTGGTGGAGCGCGCAGCAGCAGCGGGCGTGCCGATCGTCGAAGACGATCCGTATGGCGAGCTGTATTACAGCGGCCGGCCGCTGCCGAGCCTGTTGTCGCTCAATCCGGAGGGCGTGATCTACATGGGCTCGTTCTCCAAGGTGCTCGCGCCCGGCTTGCGGCTGGGTTATGTGGTTGCGCCCGAGGCGGTGCTGGGCAAGCTGATCCAGGCCAAACAGGCGGCCGATCTGCATACGCCGTCGTTCACCCAGCGCGTGGTCCACCAGACGCTGCAGGACGATTTCCTGAACACGCATATCCCGCAGATCCGCGCGCTGTATGCGCGCCAATGCAGCCTGATGCTGGAGGCCCTGGATCGGCATTTCCCGCCCCAGGTGCAATGGAATCGCCCCGAAGGCGGCATGTTCCTGTGGGTGAGCCTGCCGCCCGGGCTGGACGGCACCGCGCTGCTGGCGCGTGCGATCGCGCGCAATGTCGCGTTCGTGCCGGGCGCGCCGTTCTACGCCACCTCGCCGCAGGTCAATACCTTGCGGCTGTCGTTCGTCACCGTGCCCGGCGACAGGATCGATGCCGGCATCCAGGTCCTGGGTGAGGTGTTGCGCGAGGCGCTGGCCGAGTTGCCCGGGCAGGGCGCGTGACCACGCAGACCGCTGGCGTGCAGGCGCCGGCGCTCGCGGTCAGCATCGACCGCGTGGCGATCGGTATCGCACGCGATTTCACCCGCCCCGGTAGCCGCAGTGCCATCGACAAGCGTGCGGTGAGCGGGCCTGTGCGCGTCGGTCCGGACGGGCTGCGCGGTGACGAGCAGGGCGACCTGCGTGTGCATGGCGGGCCGGACAAGGCGATCCATCACTATCCGCGCGATCACTACGCTGCCTGGCAGGCCGACCTCGGCGCGCATGCGTTGCTGGAGACGGCCGGCGCGTTCGGCGAGAACCTGAGCAGCGTCGGCCTTACCGAGGCCGAGGTCTGTCTGGGCGATCGCTTTGCATTGGGTACGGCGGTGGTGGAAGTGTCGCAGCTGCGTCAGCCGTGCTGGAAGCTGTCCGACCGCTTCGGCCTGCGCGACATGGCGCGCCGCGTGCAGGATACCGGCCGCACCGGCTGGTATTACCGCGTGCTGCAACCCGGCGACGTGGCAGCCGGCGACATGCTGACGCTGCAGCAGCGACCGCATCCGCAATGGCCGCTGTCGCGCCTGCAACAGCTGCTGTACGCGCGCAATGTCGATGCCGCCGCCATCACCGCAGTGTTGCAGCTGCCGCTGGTGCCGTCATGGCGGACGCTATTCGAACGCCGCCTGCAACGCCGCGAAATAGAGAGCTGGAGCAAGCGCCTGCATGGCGCAAGCGACTGAGAGCCGCAACACCATCGCACGCAATCAAAGCCCGCAGCCGCGCTAGCTGCAGGGCTGAGATTTGGGATTCGGGAGTCGGGATTGGGGAATCGCGGTCACGAAGTCGGCAAACGCCACCTTCCAGGCGCCGCCATGATGGCCGTGTGCCATGCGTCTTCATCGTCCTTACCAACGTACAGCGGCGCAGCCCTCACCGACCCATGGCCGCTCGCGCCGTTGTGTGCCAACCACCACGCGCACCCCACGGACGCCACCAAGCCAAAGCGCCACAGCACATAAAACGCGCACACCCGCACCCGCTCTCACGAGTCCCTGATCCCGATTCCCGATTCCCGGCTTTAACGACTCCCCAATCCCGCCCCCCCAATCCCAGCTTTTACGATTCCCGATTCCCGATTCCCAGCTATCTTGTACAACCCCATCGCCCAGCTAGGCCTGCCGCCATGACACCGTCTCCTGTGAAAGTTCTGATCCACGGCGCCTCCGGGCGGATGGGCAAGGCATTGCTGCGTCTGGCGGCCGAAGACGAGGCCTTGCACGTCGTCGGTGCGGTGGTGGGGCGCTCGCCTTCGCAGCGCGTGGTGGACGGCGTGCCGTATTTCGCCGCCAGCGAGCTCGGCGGTGCGCCGAGCTTCGACGTGGCGATCGACTTCAGCCTGCCGCAGGGCTTCGCGCCGATCCTGGCGTTGTGCGTGCAGCGCGGCAAACCGCTGGTGTCCGGCACCACCGGTCTGGATGAGGCGCAGCGCGCCGCCTTGCTGGAGGCCGCGCAGCAGATTCCACTGGTGTGGGCGTCCAACTTCAGCCTGGGCGTTGCGGTGCTCACCGAACTGGTGGAGCGTGCCGCCGGCAGCCTGCCGGGCTGGGATTGCGACATCGTCGAAGCCCACCACGTGCACAAGCAGGATGCACCCTCCGGGACCGCGCTGACGCTGGGGGAGGCGGCCACCGGCAGTGGCGCGCAGCCGCGCTTTGCCAGCCTGCGCGCCGGCGACATCGTCGGCGAGCACACGGTGCAGTTCACCGGGCTGGGCGAGCGCGTGGAACTGGTGCACCGCGCGACCAACCGCGACATCTTCGCGCGTGGTGCCCTGCATGCGGCCAAGCGGCTGCTCGGCAAGCCGCCCGGCAGCTATCGCGTGCGCGATCTGGTGCTGTAAGCGGTGCGTCGCCGCGCATGAATGGCAAATGATCGCAGTGGCGCATTCATCCCGCCATTGCGATGCCGGCACGGCAGCCGGTGTTCTTCAGGCTGGCATGCCGGGGCACTTGCCTTTACAATTCTCGCTTGCCCGAACCAGCGTCGGACCGGTCCCCAGCACCGCGTCCGCGCTTTGCTGCAACCGGAATTTGGCCGGAAGCGCATCGGAGTCCCAGGCAGCCAGAGCGAGACCCCACGTGACCCAACCCGCAATCCTTGTCCTCGAAGACGGCACCGTGTTCGAGGGCGAATCCGTAGGCGCCAACGGGCTTTCCGTCGGCGAAGTGGTGTTTAACACCGCCATGACCGGTTACCAGGAAGTCCTGACCGATCCCTCCTACGCCCGCCAGATGGTCACGCTGACCTATCCGCACATCGGCAATACCGGCTTTACCGATCAGGATGACGAGGCCAGCAAGATCTGGGCCGCCGGCCTGATCGTGCGCGATGTGCCGCGTCGCCCCAGCAGCTGGCGCAGCGAAGTCGCACTGCCGGAGTGGCTGCAGGCCCGCGGTGTGGTGGCCATTTCCGGCATCGATACCCGCAAGCTGACCCGCCTGCTGCGGCAGAAGGGCGCCCAGAACGGCGCGCTGATGGCCGGCGAGATCGATGTCGACAAGGCGCTGGAAGCCGCGCGCAGCTTCCCCGGCCTGAAGGGCATGGACCTGGCCAAGGTGGTTTCCACCGAGACCAGCTACGGCTGGCAGGAAGGCTCGCTGGATCTGAACTCCGACACGTTCGTGCGCACCGAGCTGAAGCACAAGGTCGTGGCCTATGACTACGGCGTCAAGCTCAACATCCTGCGCATGCTGGCCGACCGTGGTTGCGACGTCACCGTGGTGCCGGCACGCACGCCGGTGGCCGAGGTGCTGGCGATGCAGCCCGATGGCGTGTTCCTGTCCAATGGCCCGGGCGACCCGGAGCCCTGCGATTACGCGATCGCCGCGATCAAGGAACTGGTCGCGCAGAAGGTGCCGACCTTCGGCATCTGCCTGGGCCATCAGCTGCTGGCGCTGGCCGCCGGCGCCAGCACGGTCAAGATGACCACCGGCCATCACGGCGCCAACCATCCGGTGCAGGATCTGGACGGCGGGCGGGTGATGATCACCTCGCAGAACCATGGCTTTGCGGTGGATGAAAGCACGCTGCCGGCCAATGTGCGGGTGACCCATCGTTCGCTGTTCGATGGCACCAACCAGGGCATCGCGCTGACCGACGCACCGGCGTTCTCGTTCCAGGGCCACCCGGAAGCCTCGCCGGGCCCGCGCGATGTGGGCCCGTTGTTCGATCGGTTCGTGGAGTTGATGGCCAAGGATGCCAAGCGCGCATGAGCGCTCGGTTGATGGGTGTGCTGATCCTGCTGGTGGGCGCCGCTGTGGCCTATTGGGGCGTCTGGATGCCGCTGCAGCAGGCGCAGGCGGGCGTGGCGTCGATCACGCTGCCCGGAGGCATCAAACTGGCCTTGCTGGTGCCGATGTGTGTCGTCTTCGGCATCGGCTATGTGGTTGGAGGAGGATCCTTTCACCAGCGCATGCAGAACACCGACCCGGACAAGGTGCGTCGCTGGGGCAAGACCTCCGGGACCGGCTGGCTGTTGCTCCTGGTCAGCTTCGCCGCCGCGTTCGCGCTGCATCAGTGGATGCAGAACACCCTGCGCGCCCTGGGCTATGGATACGCCGGATGACCCCGGCTTTCGGCTCCGTGGAGTCGATGCAACATCACGCCGCGTCGCGATGCGATCGCCGCGGCCACTCTTCCGCACCTGCGGCTTGCCGCATGTTCCTAATCGAGTAAAGAAATGCCAAAGCGCACCGACCTAAAAACCATCCTGATCATCGGCGCCGGCCCGATCGTCATCGGCCAGGCCTGCGAGTTCGACTACTCCGGCGCGCAGGCGTGCAAGGCGCTGCGCGACGAGGGCTATCGCGTGGTGCTGGTCAACAGCAATCCGGCCACGATCATGACCGACCCGGACATGGCCGATGCGGTGTACATCGAGCCGATCAACTGGCAGACGGTCGAGAAGATCATCGCCAAGGAAAAGCCCGACGCCCTGCTGCCGACCATGGGCGGGCAGACCGCGCTGAACTGCGCGCTGGATCTGGCCGACCACGGCGTGCTGGAGAAGTACAACGTCGAGCTGATCGGCGCCAAGCGCGAAGCCATCCGCATGGCCGAAGACCGCGAGCTGTTCCGCGTGGCGATGGGCGAGATCGGCCTGGATTGCCCCCGGGCCGAAGTGGCGCACACGCTGGAAGAGGCGCTGGATATCCAGACCCGCGTCGGCTACCCGACCATCATCCGCCCCAGCTTCACCCTGGGTGGCAGCGGCGGCGGCATCGCCTACAACCGCGAAGAGCTGATCGAGATCGTCGGCCGTGGCCTGGAACTGTCGCCGACCACCGAAGTGCTGGTGGAAGAGTCGGTGCTGGGCTGGAAGGAATTCGAGATGGAAGTGGTCCGCGACACCGCGGACAACTGCATCATCGTCTGCGCGATCGAGAACCTCGACCCGATGGGCGTGCATACCGGCGACTCGATCACCGTGGCACCGGCGCAGACGCTCACCGACAAGGAATACCAGCGCCTGCGCGATGCCTCGATCGCGGTGCTGCGCAAGATCGGTGTGGATACCGGCGGTTCCAACGTGCAGTTCGGCATCAGCCCGACCACCGGCCGCGTGGTGGTGATCGAGATGAATCCGCGCGTGTCGCGTTCCTCGGCGCTGGCGTCCAAGGCCACCGGCTTTCCGATCGCCAAGGTCGCCGCCAAGCTGGCGGTAGGCTATACGCTGGACGAATTGAAGAACGAGATCACCGGTGGCCTGACCCCTGCCTCGTTCGAGCCGTCGATCGACTACGTGGTCACCAAGATCCCGCGCTTTGCGTTCGAGAAATTCCCGCAGGCCGATGCGCGCCTGACCACCCAGATGAAGTCGGTGGGCGAGGTGATGGCGATGGGCCGCACCTTCCAGGAATCGCTGCAGAAGGCGCTGCGTGGGCTGGAAACCGGCAAGATCGGGCTGGATCCGACCGGCCTGGACCTGAGTAGCGAAGACGATATCGCCGCGCTCAAGCGCGAGCTCAAGGCGCCGGGTCCGGAGCGCCTGTTCTATGTCGCCGATGCCTTCCGCGCCGGCATGAGCGTGGCCGATGTGTATGCGCTGTCGTTCATCGACCCCTGGTTCCTGGATCAGATCGAGGAACTGATCAGCCACGAGCAGCAACTGGCCGACGACGGCATGCAGGCACTGGATGCGGCGCGTCTGCGCACGCTCAAGCGCGCCGGTTTCTCCGATGCGCGCCTGGCCGAGCTGACCGGCACCAACGAAGAATCGGTGCGCACGCTGCGTCGCGCGCTCAAGGTCCGCCCGGTCTACAAGCGCGTGGATTCGTGCGCTGCCGAATTCGCCACCAGCACCGCGTACCTGTATTCGACCTACGAGGACGAGTGCGAGGCGCTGCCGACCGATCGCGACAAGATCATGATCCTCGGCGGTGGCCCCAACCGCATCGGCCAGGGCATCGAGTTCGATTACTGCTGCGTGCACGCGGCGCTGGCGCTGCGCGATGACGGCTTTGAAACCATCATGGTCAACTGCAACCCGGAGACCGTGTCCACCGACTATGACACCTCCGACCGTCTGTACTTCGAGCCGCTGACGCTGGAAGACGTGCTGGAAATCGTCGAGCTGGAAAAACCCAAGGGCGTGATCGTGCAGTACGGCGGCCAGACCCCGCTGAAGCTGGCGCGCGCGCTGGAAGCCAATGGCGTGCCGGTGATCGGCACCTCGCCCGATTCGATCGACCTGGCCGAAGACCGCGAGCGCTTCCAGCAACTGGTCGACAAGCTGGGCCTGAAGCAGCCGCCCAACCGCATTGCCCGCAATGCCGAGGAAGCCCTGGTGCTGGCGCGCGAGATCGGCTATCCGCTGGTGGTGCGCCCGAGCTACGTGCTCGGCGGCCGCGCGATGGAAATCGTCTACGGCGAATCCGACCTGGCGCGCTATGTACGCGACGCGGTCAAGGTCTCCAACGATTCGCCGGTGCTGCTGGACCGCTTCCTCGACAACGCGGTGGAAGTGGACGTGGACATCATCGCCGACAAGGACGGCAACGTGCTGATCGGCGGCTTGATGGAACACATCGAGGAAGCCGGGGTGCATTCGGGCGATTCGTCCTGCTCGCTGCCGCCGTATTCGCTCTCGCCCAAGACCCAGGCCGAGCTGCGTCGCCAGGTGGTGATGCTGGCCGAAGGCCTGAACGTGGTCGGCCTGATGAACACCCAGTTCGCGGTGCAGGTCGATGAGGCCGGCGACGACGTGGTGTTCCTGCTGGAAGTGAACCCGCGTGCCTCGCGCACCGTGCCGTTCGTGTCCAAGGCGATCGGCATGCCGCTGGCCAAGATCGCCGCGCGCTGCATGGCCGGCAAGACGCTGGCCGAGCAGGGCGCCACCAAGGAAATCGTGCCGGGCTATTACTCGGTGAAGGAGGCGATCTTCCCGTTCGCCAAGTTCCAGGGCGTGGACCCGATCCTCGGGCCGGAGATGCGCTCCACCGGCGAGGTGATGGGTGTGGGCCGCAGCTTCAGCGCCGCGTTTGCGCGCGCGCAGGAGGCTGGCGGCATCAAGGCACCGCCGGTGGGCAAGGCGTTCGTGTCGGTGCGCGACCCGGACAAGCAGCGCGTGCTGCCGGTGGCGCAGGCCCTGGTGGAGCGCGGCTATACGCTGGTCGCCACGCGCGGTACCGGCGCCTGGCTGCAGCAGAACGGGCTGAACTGCGAGATCGTCAACAAGGTCGCCGAAGGGCGCCCGCATATCGTCGATTCGATCAAGAACGGCGAGATCGTGTATATCGTCAACACCACCGAAGGCCGCGCCGCCATTTCCGATTCGTTCTCGATCCGGCGTGAAGCGTTGCAGCATCGCGTGACCTATTCGACCACTGTCGCCGGCGCCAAGGCGCTGGTGCATTCGCTGGAATTCCGCGGCACCGGCCCTGTCTGGTCGCTGCAGGAACTGCACAAGGAACTGGAAGCATGAGAGCACCCATGACGGCAAAGGGCGCGCAGCGCCTGCGCGAAGAGCTGGACCAGCTGAAGTCGGTCAAGCGTCCGGCGGTGATCAACGCGATCGCCGAAGCGCGTGCGCACGGCGATCTGAAGGAAAACGCCGAATATCACGCCGCACGCGAGCAGCAGAGCTTCATCGAAGGCCGCATCAAGCAGCTGGAAGGCGAGCTCTCGCATGCCGAGATCATCGACATCACCAAGCTGTCGGCCGGCAACAAGATCGTGTTCGGCGCCACGGTGACGCTGGCCGACACCGAGACCGACGAAGAGAAGCGCTACCAGATCGTTGGCGATCTGGAGGCGGACATCAAGCTGGGCATGATCGCGATCTCCTCGCCGCTGGCGCGCGCGTTGATCGGCAAGCTGGAAGGCGATTCGGTCACCATCGATGCCCCGGCCGGCCAGCGCGAGTACGAAGTGGTCAGCGTTGCCTATCTGGACTGACGGGCCGGGATCGAGCGACGCCACCGACCGATGACCACTGCAACGCTGCTGCTGCCGGAAAGACGCCGCCTGCCCGGTGCGTTGGGCGACACGCCGGTGTCGCGTGCGCTGGCGCGCGCCGACCAGCAAAGCACCGAGCCCGGCGAGGTGGCGCAGCTGCAGCGCCACTTCACGCTGACGCCTGCGCAGTGGCCGGTGGCCGCATTGACCCGCCAGCTCGATGCCGGCGATGCGGCCGGTGCGACCTGGGTGCGTGCCGATCCGGCCTACGTGGTACCGGACATGCAGGGCGCGCGCTTGATGGGCTACGGCGAGGCGCTCGGCCCCACCGCCGAGGATCTGGCGGTGTTGTTGCCGATCCTCAAGCCGATGTTCGGCGATGCCGGCTTCCTGCTGGATGCGCCCACGCCTGCGCGCTGGTATCTGCGGCTGTCGCCGGATGCCAGGCTGCCCGACTTCGCGCCGCCGGATCTGGCGATCGGCGATGACCTGTTCGAGCATCTGCCGGCTGGCGAGGTCGGCCGGCGCTGGCGTGCCTTGCTGACCGAAGCGCAGGTGCTGCTGCATCAGCATCCCTGGAACGAGGGCCGCGTGGCCAGCGGCAAGCCGGCGATCAATTCGCTGTGGTTCTGGGGCGGCGGCGTGCTGCCGCAGGCAGTGAGCTCGCCGCACCGTCAGGTGCGCAGCCGCGAATCGCTGCTGCGTGCGCTGGCGCTGGCGGCTGGCGCCGATGCGCAGGGCGAACAACGCGTGGACGCATTGGTGGACCTGCGGCACCTGCGCTCGCTGCAGCAGTTCAGCGACGACGCGGTGGCGCCGTTGCTGGCGGCAATGGCGCGTGGCGAACTGGATCGGCTGGTGCTGGATTTCCAGGATGGCGACACCGTGTCGCTGACGCATGCGCAACGCTGGCGTTTCTGGCGCAAGCCGCGGGCACAGCTGGCGCAATGACCTCCACCCCGCGGATCGTCCGGCGCCCACCCGGGCAGGCCGGCAGTTGGCCCGATGCCATGTTGCCGCTGCTGCGCCGCATCTATGCCGCGCGCGGCGTGACCGATACGCAGGGCGCGCAGCCGCGTCTGGGGCAGCTGCTGTCGCCGCAGTTGTTGCACAACAGCGACGTCGCGGCCGAGCTGCTGGCCAATGCGATCGCACAGCAGCGTCGCATCCTGGTGGTGGGCGATTTCGACTGCGATGGCGCCACCGCCTGTGCGGTCGGCGTGCGTGGCTTGCGCATGCTCGGCGCGCTGGATGTCCACCACGCCGTGCCCAATCGCATGGTGCATGGCTATGGTCTGTCGCCTGCGCTGGTGGACGAGCTGGCTGCATTGCAGCCGGATCTGCTGGTCACCGTCGATCACGGCATCGCCTGCCACGCCGGCGTGGCCGCGGCCAAGGCGCGTGGCTGGACGGTGCTGGTCACCGACCATCACCTGCCTGGCGAGGTATTGCCGCCGGCCGATGCGATCGTCGATCCGAACCTGGCCAACGACCGCTTCCCGAGCAAATCCCTGGCCGGGGTCGGGGTGATCTTCTACGTGCTGATGGCCTTGCGCGGCGTGCTGCGCGCGCGCGGCGCCTTTGCCGAACGCGCCGAGCCGGATCTGTCGGTATTGCTGGACCTGGTGGCGGTCGGCACGGTCGCCGATCTGGTGCCACTGGACACCAACAACCGTGCGCTGGTGTCGGCCGGCCTGCGCCGCCTGCGCGAGGGCAAGGGGTGCATCGGCCTGCGCGCCCTGATCGAGGCCAGCGGCCGCGACGTGGCGCGCCTGAGCGCCAGCGATATCGGCTTTGCATTGGGGCCACGTCTCAACGCCGCCGGCCGGCTGGAAGACATGGCCCTGGGCATCGAACTGCTGCTCAGCGAAGACTGGAGCCGGGCGCGCGAGATCGCCGGCACCCTGGAGGAGATCAACGCCGAGCGTCGCGCGGTGCAGCAGTTGATGACCGACGATGCCGAGCAGGCGGTCACCAAGGTGGTGCTGGATGCCGATGGCGAATTGCCGATCGCCGCGTGCCTGTTCGACGCCGACTGGCATCCCGGCGTCATCGGCCTGGTCGCCTCCAAGCTCAAGGACCGGCTGCATCGCCCGGTGATTGCATTGGCGCCGGCCGAGCCGGGCAGCAGCCAGCTGCGTGGCTCGGCGCGTTCGATTCCCGGCCTGCATATCCGCGATGTGCTGGCTGCGGTGGACGCGCGCCACCCGGGCCTGATCCAGAAGTTCGGCGGGCATGCGATGGCGGCCGGATTGAGCCTGGAGCAGGCCGCGCTGGCGACCTTCGAGCAGGCATTCCAGCGCCAGGTGCAGACGATGGTGGATGCCTCGTTGCTGCATGCCGAATTGCACAGCGACGGCGAACTGGCCGCGCACGAGCTCGATCACCTGCATGCCGAGGCACTGCGCGTGGCCGGGCCGTGGGGGCAGGGTTTTCCCGAGCCGCTGTTCGATGGCCGGTTCGAAGTGCTGCAATGGCGCCTGCTCAAGGAGCGCCATCTCAAGCTCACGCTGCGCTGTGCCGGCCGCGCCGAACCGCTCAACGCCATCCACTTCAATGGCTGGCGCGGCAGCGAGCCGGCACGCATGGTGCGGCTGGCGTACCGCCTGGTCAGCGACGACTATCGCGGCGGCACCGCGGTGCAGTTGATCGTCGAACATTGCGAGCCGGCGACAGTCACTGGCTGAGCTGCGGGCTCAGCGTTCTCTCTGCCTTTTGTAGGCTGCACCTGGTGTCATCTGGATGATCCAGGCCGCGTTGGTCGAGGGCGCGTGGTGTCCTCGCCGCTCGCCGGATGCGCCGTGAATCCGTCCGTGGAGGGAGCTGAGCGTCGGGTTCTCAGGCGCGCGGCTGCCAGTCGCTGGCTTCGGTAAGGGGCGGCAGCGCGGCCGGGGATCGGCTCCTCGGCTTTGTCAGACATCCTGTCTGACTCGCCGCCGCGGCACATCCTGAGTGCCGCTCTCCGCCAATCCCCGGCCACGCTGCCGCCTCGGCATGTCGTTTCCGCGACCTGGTCAAGGCAGGCCGCTTCACCATCTTGTTTTCAAGCTTCGCGATGACGACGCTGCAGGTGTTTTCTTGAAGGCCCTGTGTTGTTCGGCGTGTGCCGGGGAGCCGATCGGACGCGCCGTGATCCAAGCCACACGCGTCATGCTCCGCCTGCAACCACGCACACCGACCATCTGGACTGGTTCTTGCCTGCCCACCGTCGCGGGACCTTGAGCGGCATGGATGCCGCGCCAGAGCCTGCACGGACGTACTTGCGGCGTGTCCCGCGAGGGTGGGCGGGAAAGGGCCTGCAGCCAGGCAACAGCTCAGCCGCTCTGCATGTGCTCTGCACTGAGCTTCGCACCACAGGCGGCATTTATGCGGGAGTACATGCTCTAAGAGCCGCATGCCTGACGGCCGCAAAGCAGTCTGGTTTGCAGTTCGAAGCGTCCTGCAAGACCGTGCAAGCGCACACTGACGCTCGCACTCGCTCGCCCTGTCCTCGCCTTGATCAGGGCGCCTTCTTGACCTCGGTCACCAAGGTCGGCAATTCCCACGCGCCGCCAGCGGCGACCAATCTGCACAGGCCGGAGGTGGATTCGGAGGTCGGCACGAAACGGCGGCCGTCCCAGGTCCAGCTGGCCTCGCTGTAGCAATCGCCCAGGCCGCGGCCCTTCTGCGATTCAAGGATGGTGGAACCGTCGATATCGCTGGCGTGCGTGGTCACCAACGTCGGCGCGAACGGCGCGCGTGCATTGATCACCCAGAAACCGGTGCCGACGTTGTAGGCGCCCATCCAGCAGTCGGTCGACACCAGCAGTTTGTCGCTGCTGAGCCGGGTGATCGACAGCGGCTCGGCCGTATCGTCGGCCTGCAGTCCCTTGCATTCCTCATCGGCCGGCAAGCTGGCACGCAGTGCTTGATAGAGCGCAGGCAGCGTGCCCAGGCGGGCATCGGCCGCTTGCGGGGCTGCGAGTTTGACCGCGCGCACCTGCGGTGCCGGCACGGCCGGCAGCACCGTGGCCTCGTCGCGATCGCCCTTGCGCACCAGTGCGCCGCGCGTGCCTAGCCGGCCCTGGAACTCGTCCATCTTCAGCAACACCGCCGCCGCCCCGCGATCGGACAGCTGCCAGCGGCGGCCATCGTTGCCCACTGCCACGATCTTGCTGCTGCGGGTCAGTGCGGCCAGCAGTGCGGTCACCTGCGCGCTGGTCAGCGGCGCGGTGCCGCTGTCGCGATTCAATGCCAGCTTGCCCAGGTCGCGCTGGTCGATGCGCAAGCTGAGCGAGGCCGGCATCTTGACCTCGTCGTACTGGCCCAGCATCAACTCGGCGGTGACCGCTTGTCCGGCACCGGCCTTGCGCGTCAGCAGCACCGACACCGGCGTGCTGCCGTCGTCATCCGGCTGATAGCCGGCAGCGCGGCAGGTGCGGGTGTTGTCGCAGGCGATGGTCCAGTCCTGGTGGTCGAAGGCAATGCCGACCGGCGCATCGGCAAGGGCGGCGACAGGCGCGAGCAACAAGGTGGCGGCAAGCAGGGTAGGGCGCATGGTGTCTTCGAAAGAGCGTGTCCGGCGCGCATCTTGCGTTGCTGCCGACGGGCAGTCCAGTGCGTGGCATGCGAAACAGCGCCACCCCTGCGCCTGGTGTTCATGAGGTCATCGGCATGACGTCGGCCTTCCTCGCCGAACGCGGCGTGCGTGCGCGCAATCCGAACAAGGGACGCAACCAGCGCACCCGGCGGATCGCAAACTCATGCAACCCCAGGCAGCCGATCACGGTGGCGGCGATCACCAGCGTCGGCTCCAGCCAGGCATTCAGATGCAACGGCATCAGCCAGTACAGCGTCACGATGATCAGGCTCTGGTGCAGGATGTACCACGGGAACACCGCCTCCGTGCAGTACGGCAGCCAGCGGAACGGGCGGTTCAATCGGTGTCTGGCCCAGCCAAGAATCGTCAGCAGCGCCAGCCATGTGTAGGCGGCACGTGCGCTGTGCTCGATCACCGCCCACGGCAGCGCGGCCAGCGCTGCACCCGGTTGCGCAGTCTGCCCATGGATGCTGGCATAGCGAATGGCCAGTTCGGTGCCGATTGCCGTAAGCGCGGTGCCTAGCGTGAGCCAGCGCAGCTGCACGGCCCACTGCCAGAAGCGCTCGCTGCGCGCCAGCAGGTATCCCAGGACGAATAGCGGGAACGACTCGGCGTGCACGAACCAGTCGCCAAACAGCGCGTGGGTGGGCGGGTGGCGTGGCATCACCCACAGCACGCAGAACGCTTCCCACAGGATCGGCAACAGCAGCAGAGCCGGCACCGCCAGCGCAGTGGGCAGGCCCGGTAACGCGGTCAGCCGCAGCGGGCGTGTCAGCGACACCAGCGCCATCAATGCGACGGTGTAGGGCAGCAGATAGGCCAGATACCACAGATGGTTCCAGGTGATGCCATGCTGCCAGCCATCGAAACTGCCGGCCGGCCACGGCCGCACCTGCCAGTAGCGCAACAGGAAGTTGCCCAAGCCCGGGCTGACCTTGCCGTTGCTCACGCCCTGGCAATAGGCCTGCACCGCGACCACCACGAACATGCCGAACAACAACGGTGGCAGCAATCGCCCGCAGCGCCGCAAGGCAAAGCGCCAGGGCGTGGCCTGCGGCCGCGACAACCCGATGGCGATGCCGGAGATCATGAACAGCAAGGGCATCCGCCAGCGGTTGAGCACGATCATCGGCCATTGCAGCCACTGCGCGGTGTGCACGCTCTTGAGGTGGAACTCCCAGTCGGCCACGTAGGCCATGCCCGCGTGGTACAGGATCAGCAGTGCGAAGGCGAAGACGCGCAAGGCGTCGATATCGTGGCGGCGCTCGGTCATGGTCGTGTCGGTAGGAGACGTGCCCGCATCCTCGGCAACGCCGGCCCCAGGCAGCTGCGCCAAGGGTGGCAATGCCGTCCTGGAGTGACCAGTTGCGGTCCTGCAGGGACGAACCGGGGGCGGCAAGCTGGCGGTTTGCATAGAATGCGCGGATGAATTCACCTGTGTCCGGGGCGATCGAACGCCAGACCGACAGCGCTGCCAATGCGGGCAGGCGGTGGGTAGCGTTGATCTGGCTGCTGGTTTTCTATGGCAGCGCGCTGGGCAACACCGCCAGCACATGGCTGGCGGCACGGCGCGACGGCCAGCCGCTGCTGCTGTGGCAGGTGCTGACCTGGGAGCTGAGCAGCGCGACCGTCTCACTGCTGCTCTTGCCGCCGCTGATCTGGCTCTGCACGCGTTGGCCATTGCATGCCGATGTCTGGCGGCGGCGCGTTCCTGTCTATATTGCGGCCGCACTTGTCTGGTGGCTGCTGCACGTGAGCGGCATGGTGCTGCTGCGCAAGCTGGTCTATCTGGCGGTCGGTGCGCACTACGATTTCGGCGCCTTGCGGTTGCAGTGGATGTACGAACTGTCCAAGGATCTGCGCACCTTTGCCCTGCTGGTGGCGCTACGCCACACGCTGGCCTGGTATGGCCGGCGTCGGCAGGGCGAGGCGCATCTGCTGACCGCGCCGGACGAAGGCCCGCCGGTCGAGCCACTGGACCGTCCGGAACGCTTTCTGGTGCGCAAGCTGGGACGCGACTTCCTGGTCGCCACCGCCGACATCGAGTGGATCCAGGCGTCGGGCAACTACGTCAACCTGCATGTACGCGGCCACGATTACCCGCTGCGCAGCACGATGGCCGCGATCGAGGCCAGGCTCGACCCGGCCGTGTTCGTGCGCATCCATCGCAGCTATCTGGTGAAGCTGGCACGCGTGCAGGCGATCGAGCCGCTGGAATCCGGCGACGCGCGTGTACACCTGGCCGACGCCGCCGTGCTGCCGTGCAGCCGCCGTTACCTGGCTGCATTACGGGCGTTGGCGGGGCAGGCGCCCACACCGCAGCGTGTCGAGGCCGCGCCGGGCTGACCGTTCCAGGCGGTCAGCCTTGCGACCGGAGCGAGCGCCAGCCTCGCAGTGGCAGATGAGCCCAGACGCTCGTCATCTGGACCGCCTGCTGGCTGCCTTGCTCCGGTCTGAGCTTGCAGTGGTCGCCATGACGTCCATGGCCGGCACGAACCTGCGGCCCGTCACGATCGCCACCGCGTTCCGCCGCCGCCGCCCGCTTGCTAAACTACCGGGCTTGTTTGCCGGAAATCCGTCATGATCGAAACCAATCCGATCCGCCAGCGCATCACCGATCTCAACGATCGCGTGCTCTCGCTCAGGGGGTATCTTTGACTACGACGTCAAGAAAGAGCGTCTAGAAGAAGTCAGCCGGGAGCTCGAGAGCCCCGACGTGTGGAACGACGCCGAGCGCGCGCAGGCCCTGGGGCGCGAGCGCTCGATGCTGGAAAAGACTGTGATCGGCATCGCCGACGTGCTGGCCGGCCTGGGCGATGCCGCCGATCTGCTGGAACTTGCCGAGAGCGAGCAGGACGAAGACACCGCGGTGGCGGTGATCGCCGATCTGGACAAGTACCAGACCCATGTCGAAAAGCTGGAATTCCAGCGCATGTTCTCCGGGCAGATGGACGGGGCCAATGCCTTCGTCGACATCCAGGCCGGCGCCGGCGGCACCGAGGCGCAGGACTGGGCCGAAATCCTGCTGCGCATGTACCTGCGCTGGGCCGAGTCGCGCGGCTGGAAGACCGAGCTGATGGAAGTGTCCGGCGGCGAAGTGGCGGGCATCAAGTCGGCCACGATCCGCATCGAGGGCGAGTATGCCTATGGCTGGCTGAAGACCGAGATCGGCGTGCACCGGCTGGTGCGCAAGTCGCCGTTCGATTCGGACAACCGCCGGCATACCAGCTTCACCTCGGTGTTCGTGTCGCCGGAAGTGGACGACAACATCGAGATCGACATCAATCCGGCCGATCTGCGTACCGACGTGTACCGCTCCTCCGGTGCCGGTGGCCAGCACGTCAACAAGACCGAATCGGCAGTGCGTATCACGCACATCCCGACCAACACCGTGGTCGCCTGCCAGACCGGCCGCAGCCAGCACCAGAACCGCGACAACGCGATGAAGATGCTGGCCGCCAAGCTGTACGAGCTGGAAGTGCAGAAGCGCAACGTCGAACGCGACGCGCTGGAAGCCACCAAGTCCGACATCGGCTGGGGCAGCCAGATCCGCAACTACGTGCTCGACCAGAGCCGCATCAAGGATCTGCGCACCGGCATCGAACGCAGCGATACGCAGAAAGTGCTGGACGGCGATCTGGACGAATTCGTCGAGGCCAGCCTCAAGGCCGGCCTGGCGGCAGGCTCCAAACGCCTGGATGCCTGATCGCGCGGCGAGGCCGCCGCGTCCGCTGCGACATCGGCGGCGCGGTTGCAGTGCGGCACATCGCCACGCAATCCCGTTGCGCCGCGCAGTTGTCACCGAGACACCGTAAAACGCAGGAACCGGCCCGCCCGGTTCCGCATTCTCCACCGGGCATGCGCCCGACCTATCGCAGACCGATTCCCGCCATGACCGAGCAGACCCCCGCGCCGCAGATCCCCGCCGACGAGAACAGCCTCATCGCCGAGCGTCGCGCGAAACTGGGCGCGTTGCGCGGCCAGGGCATCGCCTATCCCAACGATTTCGTGCGCGAACACTTCGCCGGCGACCTGCAGGGCGAATTCGCCGATGCCGACACCTGGACTTCCGAAGCGCTGGAAGCAACCGGGCGCACGGTCCGGATGGCCGGCCGCCTGATGGCCAAGCGGGTGATGGGCAAGGCCAGCTTTGCGCAGATCCAGGACGAGTCCGGGCGCGTGCAGCTGTTCCTGCAGGGCAATGTGCTCGGCGATGCCTATACCGCGTTCAAGGGCTGGGATGTCGGCGACATCGTGGCGGTGGAGGGCGGGCTGACCCGCACCAAGACCGGCGAGCTGTCGGTCAAGGCCAGCGCGCTGCGCCTGCTGACCAAGTCGCTGCGTCCGTTGCCGGACAAGTGGCATGGCCTGTTGGACGTGGAGCAGCGCTATCGCCAGCGCTACGTCGACCTGATCGTCACCCCGGAAGCGCGCGAGGTCTTCATCAAGCGCTCCAGGATCATCCGCGCGATCCGCGCCTGGCTGGACGCGCGCCGCTTCCTGGAAGTGGAAACGCCGATGATGCATTACATCCCCGGTGGCGCCACCGCCAAGCCGTTCACCACCCACCACAACGCGCTGGACCTGGACCTGTACCTGCGCGTGGCGCCGGAGCTGTACCTCAAGCGGCTGGTGGTCGGTGGCCTGGAGCGCGTCTACGAGATCAACCGCAACTTCCGCAACGAGGGCGTGTCGACCCGGCACAACCCCGAGTTCACCATGCTCGAGCTCTACGAGGCCTATGCCACGTACCACCAGATCATGGACCTGACCGAACAGGTGATCCGCGACACCGCGCAGTCGGTGCTGGGTACCACCCAGGTGAACTGGGACGGCGCCGCCATCGATCTGGCGCCGGCTTTCCGGCGCTGGCGCATGGATGAGGCCGTTCGTCACCACAATCCTCAGATCAGCGCGGCCGATTGCACTGATCGCGACGCGCTGCTGGCGCACTGCGAGCGGCTGAAGATCAAGGTCAAGCCATCCTACGGCTGGGGCAAGCTGTTGCTGGAAATCTTCGAGGCCACCGTGGAACACACGCTGGTGCAGCCGACCTTCATCACCGACCACCCGGTCGAGGTGTCGCCGCTGGCGCGCTCCAGCGACACCGAGCCGGGGTATACCGACCGCTTCGAGCTGTTCATCAACGGCAAGGAGCTGGCCAACGGCTTCTCCGAGCTCAATGACCCGGAAGACCAGGCCGCGCGGTTCCAGGCGCAGGTGCAGGCCAAGGACGGTGGCGACGACGAAGCGATGCATTACGACGCCGACTACATCCGTGCGTTGGAGTACGGCATGGCGCCGACCGGCGGCCTGGGTATCGGCATCGACCGCCTGGTGATGCTGCTGACCGGCAGCACCTCGATCCGCGATGTGCTGCTGTTCCCATATATGCGTCCGGAAGCCTGATCTTTTTTGTGCCGTCGGCGTGCCGACGGCACAGATACTGCATATGCTAGAGCGGAGCCCCGAATGGCGTATCGTCGGGGGAGTCGGCCCGGCGGCCGGCGTCATCGCTTTTCCGTTCTCAGGAAAGAGGAGCAACGGCTATGCAGGATGTTTTGGGTAATCTTGCCGGCGTGTCGTCGGCGGATACATCGGGAAGCTGGTCGGAAAAGGCGGATCTGGGATTGAACATCGTCATTGTCGATGACCAGATGTCTGCGCGGACGATGCTGCGCCACGTCATCGAGGACATCGCACCGGAATTGAAGGTCTACGATTTCGGTGATCCGCTCGACGCGTTGGCGTGGTGCGAGGCCGGACGGGTGGATCTGTTGCTGCTCGACTATCGCATGCCGGGCATGGATGGCCTGGAGTTCGCCCGGCGTCTGCGCCGGCTGCCCAGCCATCGCGATATCCCGATCATCCTGATCACCATCGTCGGCGACGAGCCGATCCGCCAGGCCGCGCTGGAGGCGGGCGTGATCGACTTCCTGGTCAAGCCGATCCGTCCGCGCGAACTGCGCGCACGCTGCGCCAATTTGCTGCAGCTGCGTCAGCAGAGCGAAAGCGTCAAGCAACGCGCGCTGTCGCTGGAGCAGCGTCTGCTGGCCAGCATGAACGAGGTCGAAGAGCGCGAACGCGAGACGTTGTCGCGGCTGGCGCGCGCCATCGAGTACCGCGACTCGGGCACCAGCGCCTTCCTGGAGCGCATGTCGCACGTGGCCGGCCTGATCGCCGAGCAGCTCGGGTTGTCCGAGGAAGAAGTGCGCATCATCGAGATGGCCGCACCGCTGCACGACATGGGCAAGATCGCCATTCCCGACGCGGTGTTGCTCAAGCCGGGCAAGCTCACCGACGACGAGATGAGCATCATGAAGCGGCATCCGCGCATCGGCTACGAGCTGCTCAGCGGCAGCCAGAACCGTTTCATCCAGGTCGGCGCCTTGATCGCGTTGCGTCACCACGAGCGTTACGACGGCACCGGTTACCCGGATGGGCTGGTTGGCGAAGCGATCCCGCTGGAAGCGCGCATCGTGGCGGTGGCCGACGTCTTCGACGCGCTGCTGTCGCCGCGCCCGTACAAGGAGGCATGGACCATGGACGCCGCGCTGGCCTATCTGTATGCACAACGCGGTCGCCTGTTCGACCCGCGCTGCGTGGATGCGCTGCTGCGCGGTCGCGCGCAGCTGGACCAGATCTGCGGCGAATTCTCGACCGCATCGGCACGACCCGGGGTGTGAGGCAATGAATCCGTTCGGAAGGATCCGGCAGCGGTTGATGCATCGACCCGACAGCGAACATGGTCAGGCGATCGTCCGCATCGTGCTGATCAGCCTGATTCTGGCGTATGTCCTGCTGCCGGGTGTCCGGCACAGCCTGCCGCCGCACCAGCACACCGGCGTTCTGGTCATTGTGCTGACGGGCCTGAGTCTCGGACTTGCGTTGTTCGGGTGGCTGCTGTGGCGGCCCGGGCGCTCGGATGCGCGTCGCATCCTGGGCATGTTGGCCGATTACGGCTTGATGGCGGCCGGCATGATCCAGATGGGCGAGCCGCTAGCCTGGGTCTATGTCGTGGTGATGTGGGTCACCGTCGGCAACGGCCTGCGCTACGGCAACCGCTATCTGTACCTTGCGGTGGGAATGGCGGTAGTGAGCTTTTCCACGACGCTGTGGATGACCGACTACTGGCAACGCAACCAGCGGCTCGGTATCGGGCTTGCCGTTGGTCTGGCCGCCGTTCCGTTGTATTTCTCCAGTCTTCTGCGGCAGTTGACCCGCGCCACCGCCGAGGCGCGCCGTGCCAGTGAGGCCAAGAGCCGCTTCCTGGCCAACATGAGTCACGAGTTTCGGACACCGCTCAATGGCCTGTCCGGCATGACCGAGGTATTGGCAAC
Organism: Xanthomonas sp. BRIP62418; assembly: GCF_003993495.1. Taxonomy (NCBI): domain Bacteria; kingdom Pseudomonadati; phylum Pseudomonadota; class Gammaproteobacteria; order Lysobacterales; family Lysobacteraceae; genus Xanthomonas; species Xanthomonas sp. BRIP62418. The sequence goes on along the minus strand of NZ_QEZG01000028.1, from coordinate 260,740 downwards.
GACGCGTCTGGATAGCGAGCAGCGCGAATGCCTGAAGACCATTCAGGCATCGACACGCAGCCTGCTGGCGCTGGTAGAGGAGGTGCTGGACATCTCGGCCATCGAAGCCGGCAAGCTGCGGATCAACACGTCCGACTTTGCGTTGCAGGACATCCTGCAGGCAATCGGTCTGATCCTGGAGCCGCAGGCCAGGGCCAAGGGGCTGCATTACCAGACAGCCGTGGCTGCCGACGTGCCTTCGCGTGTGCACGGGGACGCGGGACATCTGCGGCAAATCCTGCTCAACCTGGTCGGCAACGCGGTCAAGTTCACCGACCACGGCAGTGTCCAGTTGAAGGTGGCTGCCACCGAGGCCAGCGGCCGCGGCGGTTTGCTGCTCCGTTTTGAGGTGCTCGATACCGGCATCGGTGTGCCGGTCGATATGCGTCCGCGTTTGTTCGAGGCGTTTGAACAGGCAGATACCGGACTGGCACGCCGGTTCGAAGGCAGCGGCCTGGGAACCACGATCGCCAGGGGGCTGGTCCAGTCCATGGGGGGCGCGATCGGGTTCGAAGAAAATCCCGCGGGCGGCAGCTTGTTCTGGTTTGAACTGCCGTTTGGCCTGGCGGCCGCCAAGCCCGCAGCAACGCCATCGCCTGTGCTGCATGAGGCGGAGTCCACGATACCGGGCAACGTGATTGCGTTTGCCGATCCGTTTCTACGTCACCGTGCCCGCGTGCGCAGCATGCATATCCTGGTGGCGGACGATCATCTGGCAAATCGCCTGGTTCTGCAGCGGTTGCTGCAGAAAGCAGGCCATCGCGTGACCTGCGTTGACGGCGGCGAGGCCGTACTGGATGCATTGGCCGAGGCAGACTTCGACGCGGCCATCGTCGACTTGCACATGCCCGGTGTCAGCGGTCTGGACATGTTGAAGCAGCTCAGGGTGATGCAGGCGGGCGGTATGCCGGGCACCCCGGTCGTGGTGTTGAGCGCCGATGTCACCCCCGAGTCGATTCGCAGCTGCGAGCAGGCGGGCGCCTATGCCTTCCTGGCCAAGCCGGTGGCGGCGATCAAGCTGCTGGATACGCTGGCCGAAATCGCCGTCAACCAGAAACTGCGTCAGGCCGATCCGGCCATCGCTACCCGCAGCCCGGCGCCGAGTGGCGCCGTCCTCGACCCTGCCGTGCTCGACGAGCTGGCGGAACTGGGGATGGGGAATGAGTTCGAACGCGAGTTCATTCAGCAATGTCTCAGCGATGCCGCAGCTTGCGTTGTCCAGCTCGGCAAGGCGGCGGCGGACCAGGACTGGGCACGTCTGCGCGAGCATGCTCACGCGGTCAAGGGCGTTTCCAGCAATCTCGGGCTGGTGGCGCTGGCCGAACAGGGAGGTGAGTTGATGCGCCTGCCCGAAGCGCAGCTGCGCGCAGAATGGAGCCAGAGGCTGGAGCAGCTGAAGACGGGGTTGACACTCGGGCGCGAGGCGCTTGCTCAACGCGCACGGAACAAGTCCGACGGCGGAGTCAGCGGGAATGGCGACCGCGGCTAAGTGAAGCCCGGCGATAGGCCGGGCCTGATTCCCCCAGTACTGGATCCACCAAATCAGGCGGCACTTGCGCCAGCGCGGCGATTCTGTGCCTTGACCAAACGATCCATCGTGCGCAGTGATTTCTCGCTCAGTGCCAGGGCAGTGTCGACCCAGACCTCGGTAATGCGCAGCAATTCGTCGTAAGGCACCGCCTGCGCGAGGTTGCGTGCGGCGTTCATTGCCAGATAGGCATGGGAGATGCGCTTTTGCTGGCGAATCAGCGTTTCGGTGGCAACGACTCCCTGGCCCTTGGGGACGAGCACGTCCACGATTCCCATCGCATGCATTTCCTCGCTGCTGTAGATGCGTCCGTCGAGAATGATTTTTTCTGCCAGTTGGGGCGACACGCGACGGCACAGGAACGAATACGCGCCCATGCCCGGAAACAGACCGAACAAGACCTCGGGCAGTCCCATCCCGATGCCTTCTTCGGCCACGATGGTGTGGCAGGCCAGGGCCATCTCCAATCCACCTCCCAATGCATCGCCTTGCAGCAGCGCAATGCTGCGCACGTCCCCGCCAAAGCCGACATGCAGGTGATGGACGCCTTCCACGCAGCGGGTGGCATAGCGCATCAACTGCTCGCGGTTTTGGTCGCGGATCAGGCGTGCAAACAGGTCCAGATCGCCGCCTAAATTGAAGGCGGTGGAGTCGGATGCAAGCACGAAGTGGCGTAGTTCACCACTGCGCCGCTCATGCGGGGCGCGGGTGATGGATCCCATGACATCCCATATGTCGTCCAGCAATTCGGGACTGCAGCAGGGACGGATGCCAAAACGCGCATTGGCATGCATGAACAACCAGTGGGTGCCATCAGCGGCCGACGCATCGACCCGAATGGTGGAGTGGGGGCGGCCGATCGAAATCTTTTCAACGGTATTCATGGGCGTGATCCTGGAAAAGCCCGCGATGGGAGAGTGGACGCCGGCGGGCGCGCGCGATCCACTCCGAATCGATGCTACACCGGCACTATCTCCATGAACGCTGAGGGCTTCCTTTCTACCCGGTGAGCCCTGTGTGCTGAATCTTTCAGCGAATGTCTGCAAACAAATGCAGTTTATTGTGGATTACCCAGTGCTGAAATTATCTGTCTGGTCATTGGCCTGTGGTTTCCTGCAGGACTCCCCTGGCCGGTGTTATCAACCGCAAAGTGCGTGCCTGCATTTGCGGGTGTCAAAAATGCGGATATAACCAGGTGCAAACTGGCCATCGTTCCGGCATGTCCGCGGTCGCAAACCACTCGTCTGAGACGCGTGAACCGTCCGAAGCGTGCAAAAGCAGACGCCCGCAAGGCCTGGAGGCAGTGCGGGCGTGGGATGGCAGCCGGGTGGCCGTCGATCTGCGGTGGCGCCGGGGGATTATCCCTTGGGCGCATCCCGCAGTTCGCGGCGCAGGATCTTGCCGACATTGGTTTTCGGCAGTTCCTTGCGGAACTCGATCACGCGCGGCTGCTTGTAGCCGGTCAGGTTGGCGCGGCAGTGCGCCTTGACCGCATCGGCGGTCAGCGCAGGGTCCTTCTTCACGATGACGGCCTTGACGATCTCGCCGGACTTCTCGTCCGGCACGCCGACAGCGGCCACTTCCAGCACCCCGGGCATTTCGGCGATCACGTCCTCGATCTCGTTCGGGTAGACGTTGAAGCCGGACACCAGGATCATGTCCTTCTTGCGGTCGACGATGTAGACGAAACCCTGCTCGTCCATCCGTGCGATATCGCCGGTGTGCAGCCAGCCGTCGGCATCCATCACCTTGGCGGTTTCTTCCGGCTTCTTCCAGTAGCCCTTCATCACCTGCGGACCCTTGATGCACAGCTCGCCGATCTCGCCCAGCGGCAGCATCGCGCCGGCGTCGTCCTTGATGCAGGCATCGGTGGACGGAATCGGCAGGCCGATCGAGCCGTTGTAGTCCTTCAGGTCCATCGGGTTGATGCAGGCGGCAGGCGAGGTTTCGGTCAGGCCGTAGGCCTCGACCAGGGTCAGGCCGGTGACCTTTTTCCAGCGTTCGGCGACTGACCGTTGCACCGCCATGCCGCCGCCAAGGGTCATCTTCAACGTGGAGAAATCCACCTGGTCGAAGCCGGGCGTATTGAGCAGGCCGTTGAACAGCGTATTGACGCCGGTGAAGGCGGTGAAGCGGGTCTTCTTCAATTCCTTGACGAAGCCGGGCATGTCGCGCGGATTGCTGATCAGGTGATTGCAGCCGCCGATCTTCATGAAGACCAGGCCGTTGGCCGTCAATGCAAAGATGTGGTACAGCGGCAGCGCGGTGATCACCACCTCGGCGCCTTCTTCCAGCTTGCCGGTGCCGGCAAGCCACTGGTGGGCCTGCTGCATGTTGGCCACCAGATTGCGGTGGGTGAGCATCGCGCCCTTGGCCACGCCGGTGGTGCCGCCGGTGTACTGCAGGAAGGCGATGTCATCGGGCTCGATCTGCAGCGTCGGCACGCTGTGCTTGCGGCCCAGCGCCAGTGCGTCGCGAAACCGGATCGCGCCCTTGATGCGGTAATCGGGCACCAGCTTCTTGACGTACTTGACGACGAAGTTGACCAGCGCCGCTTTCGGGAAGCCGAGCATGTCGCCCAGGCCGGTGGTGATCACCTGCTTGACCGGGGTGTCGGCGATGACCTGCTGCACGGTGGTGCCGAAGTTGTCGATCACCACCAGCACGCTGGCGCCGGCGTCGATCAGCTGATGCTTCAGCTCGCGCGGGGTGTAGAGCGGATTGACGTTGACCACGGTCAGGCCGGCACGCAGGATGCCGAAGGTGGCCACCGGATACTGCAGGCAGTTGGGCATCATCAGGGCGACGCGGTCGCCTTTCTTCAACTGCAATTCGCCAAGCAGATAGGCGGCGAACTGCTCGACCAGTTGATCGGCTTGCCGATAGGTGATGGTCTTGCCGAAGCTGTGATATGCGGGGCGGTCGGCGAACCGTTTGACCGAGGTGGCGAACACCTCTGCCACGGTCCGGAACTGCTCCAGATCGATCTCGGCGGCAACGCCGGCCGGATAACTTTGCAACCAAGGACGTGCCTGATTCATCTGCCCCCCTCCAGGGTGTTCGCTACGTGACGCGGTGTGTTCCACGGCGCTACAACAGCTGGCAGCATACCGTCATGGATGGAAAAGGCGAAGCGTGATGCAGGGCAGCATTCAAGCGCGGTGGCGGGTCGGGTTGGTTGCGATTTGCATCGTGGGCCTGGTCGGTTGCACGCGTGCCGCACCGGAACAACGGCTGCGCGCAACGCTGGAGACGATGCACCAGGCGATCGAAGCGCGCGACATCGGCGAGGCGATGGCGCCGGTGGCCGAGGATTTTGTCGGCGACCAAGGACTGGACGCAGCCGGCCTGCGGCGATTGATGCAGCTGCAGATGCTGGGCAATCGCCGCATCGGCGTGACCCTGGGGCCGGTGGATGTGCAACTGCACGATGACACCGCACGCGTGCGTTTCACCGCGCTGCTGACCGGCGGCAGCGGGCGCTGGCTGCCCGAGCAGGCACAGACCTACCAGGTGACCACCGGCTGGCGCTTGCAGGACCGCGACTGGCAGCTGTATCACGCGCAGTGGGAGCCGACCGGGCACTGATGCCGCGATTCTGGAGCGCGCATCGCCGGTGGGCGCGGTGGGTATCGGATGGCAAGGTATTTCCCCGCTGCGCTGCGTTGGCGTGCAGCGCCTGTCCGCTTCCGATGATTGCTCACCTGTCCGGCAATACGAGGTTCCAGCTGCCCAAAACACCACTCCCGCCGGGCGGCGGGAGTGGGGTCATGCTTACAGGGCAGCGCGCTGCGCTCAGGCCGCCTTGCGGGCAGCCAGTTGACGCAGCACGTACTGCAGCAGGCCACCGTGCTTGAAGTACTCCACTTCCTTGGGCGTCAGCAGCAGCACCTTGACCTGGAACTGCTTGACGCTGCCGTCGGACTTCTTCGCATCCACCGTGGCACGACGGCTGGCGCCGTCCTGCAGGCCGGTGATGTCCAGCACTTCCGAACCATCCAGGCCCAGGGTCTGGGCGTTTTCGTTCTCCAGGAACTGCAGCGGCAGCACGCCCATGCCGACCAGGTTGGAGCGATGGATGCGTTCGAAGCTCTCGGCGATCACCGCCTTGACGCCGAGCAGGTTGGTGCCTTTGGCCGCCCAGTCGCGCGAGGAGCCGGTGCCGTATTCCTTGCCGGCCAGTACCACCAGCGGCACGCCGTCGGCCTTGTACTTCACTGCCGCATCGTAGATGGCCAGTTTTTCCGGCGCCGCGCCGTCCTTGCCGTAGTACAGGGTGTTGCCGCCTTCTTCGCCGCCGAACATCAGGTTCTTGATGCGGATGTTGGCGAAGGTGCCGCGCACCATCACGTCGTCGTTGCCGCGGCGGCTGCCGTAGCTGTTGAAGTCGGCCGGCTGCACGCCGCGCTCCTGCAGGAAGCGACCCGCCGGCGAATCCTTCTTGATGTTGCCGGCCGGCGAGATGTGGTCGGTGGTGATCGAGTCGCCGAACAGGCCCATGATGCGTGCGCCATGCACATCCTCGACATGGCCCACCTGCATGGTCATGCCGTCGAAGTAGGGCGGGTTCTTGATGTAGGTCGAGGCCGCGTCCCATTCGTACAGCGCACCATCCGGAGAAGCGATGGTGTTCCAGCGGCTGTCGCCCTTGAACACGTCGGCATAGTTCTGCTTGAACATCTCCGGGCCGACGGTGGCGGCGATGGTGTCGCCGATTTCCTTGTTGCTCGGCCAGATGTCGCGCAGATACACCGGCTGCCCGTCGCTACCGGTGCCCAGCGGGTCGGTGGTGAGGTTGATGTCGGTGGTACCGGCGATCGCATACGCCACCACCAGCGGCGGCGAGGCGAGGTAGTTCATCTTCACTTCGGGGTGCACGCGGCCTTCGAAATTGCGGTTGCCCGACAACACCGAAGACACCACCAGGTCGTCCTTGGCGATCGCCGCAGACACATCGTCCGGCAACGGGCCGGAGTTGCCGATACAGGTGGTGCAGCCGTAGCCGACCACGTAGAACCCGAGCTTTTCCAGATCGGCGAGCACGCCGGCCTTGCTCAGGTAATCGGTGACCACGCGCGAGCCCGGCCCGAGCGAGGTCTTCACCCACGGCTGCGCCTTCAGCCCCTTGGCCGCCGCGTTACGCGCGAGCAGGCCGGCACCCAGCATCACTGCCGGATTGGAGGTGTTGGTGCAGGAGGTGATCGCGGCGATCACCACCGAGCCGTCGCGCAGCTGCCAGCCGGCGCCGCTGTCGGTGGAACTCTCGGCTTGCGCGGCCTTGGCGCCGACCGCAGTGCCGCCGCCGCCTTCGTTCTTCAGGCGGTCTTCCTGCTTGACGTCGGTCAGGCGCTTGCTGCGCGCGTCCACGAACGGCTTGAGGCTCTCGCGGAAGTTGGACTGCATGTCTTCCAGCAGCACGCGGTCCTGCGGGCGCTTGGGGCCGGCCAGCGACGGCTTGACCTCGCCCATGTCCAGCTCCAGCGTGGCGCTGTACTGGGCCGGCGGGGTGTTGGCGTCGTGCCACAGGCCCTGCGCCTTGGCATAGGCTTCGACCAGGGCGATCTGCTCCTCGCTGCGGCCGGACAGGCGCAGATAGGTCAGCGATTCTTCGTCGACCGGGAAGATGCCGCAGGTGGCGCCGTATTCCGGTGCCATGTTGCCGATCGTGGCGCGATCGGCCAGCGGCAGGTGCTGCAGGCCTTCGCCGTAGAACTCGACGAACTTGCCGACCACGCCGGCCTTGCGCAGCATCTGGGTGACGGTGAGCACCAGATCGGTGGCGGTGGCGCCTTCGGGCAGCTTGCCGCTGAGCTTGAAGCCGACCACCTGCGGAATCAGCATGGACGAGGGCTGGCCCAGCATCGCGGCCTCGGCCTCGATACCGCCCACGCCCCAGCCCAGCACGCCGATGCCGTTGATCATGGTGGTGTGGCTGTCGGTGCCGAACACGGTGTCCGGGTAGGCGATCCGCGTTCCGTCCTTGTCCGCGCTCATCACCACGCGTGCCAGGTTTTCCAGGTTCACCTGGTGGACGATGCCGGTATTGGGCGGCACCACCTTGAAGTTCTCGAATGCCTTCTGGCCCCAGCGCAGGAAGCCGTAGCGCTCCTGGTTGCGCTGGAATTCGATCTTGCCGTTGAGGTCGAGCGCGTCAGCCGAGCCGAACACATCCACCTGCACCGAATGGTCGATGACCAGCTCGGAGGGAATCTGCGGGTTGATCTGGTCGGCCTTGCCGCCGAGCTTGACCACGGCATCGCGCATCGCGGCCAGGTCGACCACGCACGGCACGCCGGTGAAGTCCTGCAGCACCACGCGGGCCGGCATGAAGGCGATTTCGATATCGGGCTCTGCCTTGGGGTCCCACTTGGCGACCGCTTCGATGTGGTCCTTGCCGACGGTGACGCCGCCGTCCTCGTGCCGGAGCAGGTTCTCCAGCAGGATCTTCATCGAATAGGGCAGGTGGCCGATCTCGAAGCGCTCGCCCAGCTTGGGCAGGCTGTAGTACTCGTAGCGCTGGCCGTGGACCTCGAACGAGGTGCGGGTGGAAAAGGAATCGCTCATGCATCACTCCTATGGCAGCAGGCTTTAGGTCTGTTTGGGACAGTGTGACCAATTCAGTGTGTACGTTCGGTTGCAGCACAGGGTATGTGGCCTTGAGTACGACAAGTCAAGTATGTAAAATCACTGCATACTTTCTGCCGGGGCCACCTCCATGGAAGCCACAGTTGCCGAACGCGGGCAGATCACGCTGCCCAAGGCCGTGCGCGATGCCCTGGGCCTGACCAAGGGCACCACGCTCAAGATCGAGCTCGACGGCGGGCGCATCATCCTGCGCAAGGACGTCAGCGAGGCGCTGCGCAAGGTGCGCGGCAAGTTCAGGCTGGTCGACGGGCTGACCAGTACCGACGAGGCGATGCGCGCCATCCGTGGCCGCGCCCCCGGGGATCCGTTCGACCCATGATCGCCCTGGATTCCTCGGTGCTGCTCGACATCCTGGTCGGCGATGCGGTCTACGGCGAGGTGTCGGAGATCTGCATCGGCGATGCGCTGGCGCGCGACGAGGTGGTGGTCTGCGATGCGGTGGTGGCCGAGGTGCTGGCCATGCTCGACACCCAGGTCGACCTGATGGAAACCCTGGCCTCGATCGGCGTGCGTTACGAAGCCACCCAGGAAGCGGCGGCGGTGCGCGCCGGCCATATGAACAAGCGCTTCCGCGCGCGCGGCGGCAAGCGCGAGCGGGTGGTGGCCGATTTCCTGATCGGCGCCCACGCGATGCTCCAGTGCGACGGGTTGATCACCCGCGACGAGGGCTTTTTCCGCGACTACTTCAAGGGTTTGAAGATCGTTGTCCCCAAACCCGCACGCTGATCCACGTTTCGCGTTTACACATTCACTGTTGTCTTTCGGAGAATCCGCATGTTGGAAGCCTATCGCCACCACGTTGCAGAGCGCGCCGCGCTCGGTATCCCGCCGCTGCCGCTGACCGCGCAGCAGACCGCCGAGGTCATCGAGCTGCTGAAGGCTCCGCCGGCGGGCGAAGAACAATTCCTGGTCGAGCTGCTCAGCCAGCGCGTGCCGGCCGGTGTCGACGACGCCGCCAAGGTCAAGGCCTCGTACCTGGCCGCGGTGGCGTTCGGCACCGAAAAGACCGCGCTGATCAGCCCCACGCGTGCGACCGAGCTGCTCGGCACCATGCTGGGCGGCTACAACATCCAGCCGCTGATCGATCTGCTCGACAACCCCGAGCTGGGCGCCACCGCCGCTGAAGCGCTCAAGCACACCTTGCTGGTGTTCGACGCCTTCCACGACGTGCAGGAAAAGGCCGAAGCCGGTAACGCGCACGCCAAGGCCGTGCTGCAGAGCTGGGCCGAGGCCGAGTGGTTCACCAGCAAGCCGGAAGTGCCGCAAAGCATGACCGTCACCGTGTTCAAGGTACCCGGCGAGACCAACACCGACGACCTGTCGCCGGCCCCGGATGCGACCACGCGCCCGGACATCCCGCTGCACGCGCTGGCGATGCTGAAGAACGCCCGCGACGGCGCGGCCTTCGTGCCGGAAGAAGACGGCAAGCGTGGCCCGATCCAGGCCATCGCCGACCTCAAGGCCAAGGGCCATCTGGTCGCCTACGTGGGCGATGTGGTCGGTACCGGTTCCTCGCGCAAGTCGGCGACCAACTCGGTGCTGTGGTGGACCGGCGAGGACATTCCGTTCATCCCGAACAAGCGCTTCGGCGGCGTGTGCCTGGGCAGCAAGATCGCCCCGATCTTCTACAACACGATGGAAGACGCCGGTGCATTGCCGATCGAGCTGGACGTGTCGCAGATGGAGCACGGCGATGTGGTCGAGCTGCGTCCGTACGACGGCAAGGCACTGAAGAACGGCCAGGTGATCGCCGAGTTCGCGATGAAGTCCGACGTGCTGTTCGACGAAGTGCGCGCCGGCGGCCGCATTCCGCTGATCGTCGGCCGCGGCCTCACCGCCAAGGCACGCGAATTCCTGGGCCTGCCGGCCTCGGACCTGTTCCGCCTGCCGATGGACCCGCCGGACACCGGCAAGGGCTTCTCGCTGGCGCAGAAGATGGTCGGCCGCGCGTGTGGCTTGCCGGAAGGCCAGGGCATGCGCCCGGGTACCTATTGCGAGCCGAAGATGACCTCGGTGGGCTCGCAGGACACCACCGGCCCGATGACCCGCGACGAGCTCAAGGACCTGGCCTGCCTGGGCTTCTCGGCCGACCTGGTGATGCAGTCGTTCTGCCACACCGCCGCTTACCCGAAGCCGGTGGACGTCAAGACCCATCACACCTTGCCGGAGTTCATCTCCACCCGTGGCGGCGTGTCGCTGCGTCCGGGCGATGGCGTGATCCATAGCTGGCTGAACCGCATGCTGCTGCCCGACACGGTCGGCACCGGCGGCGACTCGCATACGCGTTTCCCGATCGGCATTTCGTTCCCGGCCGGTTCCGGCCTGGTGGCGTTCGCCGCTGCCACCGGCGTGATGCCGCTGGACATGCCCGAGAGCGTGCTGGTGCGCTTCAAGGGTGAAATGCAGCCGGGCGTGACCCTGCGCGATCTGGTCAACGCGATCCCGCTGTACGCAATCAAGGACGGCCTGCTGACCGTGGCCAAGCAGGGCAAGAAGAACATCTTCTCCGGCCGCATCCTGGAAATCGAAGGGCTGCCGAACCTGAAGGTGGAGCAGGCGTTCGAGCTGTCCGACGCCTCGGCCGAGCGCTCGGCGGCCGGTTGCACCGTGCACCTGGACAAGGCGCCGATCATCGAATACCTGACCAGCAACATCACGCTGCTGCGCTGGATGATTGCCGAAGGCTATGCCGATGCGCGCACGCTGGGCCGCCGCATCAAGAAGATGGAAGAGTGGCTGGCCGATCCGCAGCTGCTGCAGCCCGATGCCGACGCCGAATACGCGGCGGTGATCGAGATCGACCTGGCCGACATCCATGAGCCGATCGTGGCATGCCCGAACGACCCGGACGACGTCAAGACACTGTCCGACGTGGCCGGCGCGGCGATCGACGAGGTGTTCATCGGTTCGTGCATGACCAACATCGGTCACTTCCGTGCCGCCGCCAAGTTGCTGGAAGGCAAGCGCGACATCCCGACCCGCCTGTGGGTTGCGCCGCCGACCAAGATGGATGCCTCCGAGCTGACCAAGGAGGGCCATTACGGCACCTTCGGCGCGGCCGGTGCGCGTATGGAAATGCCGGGCTGCTCGCTGTGCATGGGCAACCAGGCACAGGCACGCGAGGGCGCCACGGTGTTCTCCACCTCCACGCGTAACTTCCCCAACCGTCTCGGCCGCAACACCAACGTGTACCTGGGTTCGGCGGAACTGGCCGCGATCTGCTCGCGTCTGGGTCGCATCCCGACCAAGGACGAGTACATGGCCGATGTGGGCGTGATCAAGACCAGTGGCGACCAGATCTACCGCTACATGAACTTCGATCAGATCCAGGAATATCAGGACGTGGCCGACACCGTCGCTGCCTGATCCAACGGTTTAATCACCCATTCGAGAACGCCCGGCAATGCCGGGCGTTTTTCGTTATTCGGGCGATGGCTTCGTCTTGTCCGCGCAATGCCGGAAGTTAAAGGCAATCGCAGTTAACTCACCTGCCGCATTGCAACAAAAATCTGAAGTCGGGAGGCCTAGAGTGGCGCCGCTTCCACTCGCTGTGATGATCTCCAATGCCTACTTGCACGATCGCTGGTCAAACGCTGCACTACGCACACTACGGTCACGGGTTTCCGGTTCTGCTCGGCCACAGTTATCTCTGGGATGCGGCCATGTGGGAGCCGCAGATCCAGGCGCTGTCGCAGCACTATCGGGTCATCGTCCCCGAGTTGTGGGGACACGGACAGTCGGCAGCATTGCCGGCAGGCACGCAGACGGTTGGCGATCTTGCCAGGCAGATGCTGCAATTGCTGGACGCGTTGGAGCTGCCGCAGTGCGCGGTGGTCGGCTTGTCGGTCGGTGGCATGTGGGCCGCCGAGCTGGCGCTGCTGGCACCGGAGCGCGTGCGCAGCCTGGTGTTGATGGATACCTTCCTGGGGGCCGAGCCGCAGGCCACGCAAACGCGTTATTTCGGGTTGCTCGATGCAATGGAAGCCGCGGGACAGGTGACGCCTGCGTTGATCGAGGCGATCGTGCCGATCTTTTTCCGTCCCGGCATCGATCTGAATTCCGCGCTGCCGGCTGCGTTTGCACAGCGCCTGGCGGCGCTGTCGGCCGAGCAGGTGCGCGCCTCCATCGTGCCGTTGGGCCGGCTGATCTTCGGGCGCGCCGATCGCCTGGAGGCGATGTCTGCGCTGAATCCGGCCAGCACCTTCCTGCTCGGCGGCGCAGACGATATTCCGCGGCCGCCGGAAGAGCTGTGGCTGATGGCCGAGGTGATCGGTTGCGACTACGAGCTGATTCCCGACGCCGGGCATATCGCATCGCTGGAGAATCCGGCGTTCGTCACCGCGCAGTTGCTGGGGTGGTTGAAGCGCACCGTGGCATCGGATTCGACGCGGATGGAAAGGCGCGCGCTTGAAGGCAGCGCTCAGGCACAGGCGCCGCTCTGACGGGTGTGCTGCTGATCTGGTGAATCAGAACGACACCATGCGTTGCTTGCAACCATGAGCACAGATCATCCGGACTGGTCCTTGCCCGCTCACCGTCGCGGGACTTTGAGCGGCATGGATGCCGCGCCAGAGCCTACAGGGACGTACTTGCGGCGCGTCCCGCGATGGTGGGCGGGCAAGGGCCCTGCGCAGAAGCAGCAGATCAGATGCTTTGCCTTCTAGCAGGTTGCTTCGACCTGCTGATGCGAGCGTAAAACGCTATGAGAACAGCCTGACAAACCACGACGTAGTGTCGTGAGCCGCTTCTAAGGCTGCGCACCCAACCAGGCTTCCAGTGCCGCCGCCGGCAATGGCCGCGAAAACAGATAGCCCTGCAGCACTTCGCAGCCGAGATCGGCGAGGAACAGGCGCTGTGCCTCGTTTTCCACGCCTTCGGCAACCACGTGCTTGCGCAGATGCTCGCCGATGCGCAGCACCGAGGTGGTGAGGGCGCGGGCGTCTTCGCTGTGTTCGATGTCGCGCACGAAGCTCATGTCCAGCTTGAGTTCGTCGATCGGCAGGCGGTGCAGGTGGCTCAGGCTGGAGTAGCCGGTGCCGAAGTCGTCCAGCGACAACGAGATACCGGCTTCGCGGATGGCATGCAGGTTCTCCAGCACGCCAGGCTGCCCGGACAGCATCACGCTCTCGGTCATTTCCAGCGTGAGGTCGGAGGGCTGAGCGCCCGTCTCGGCGATCAGGCGCAACAGGTCGCTGAGCATGCGCGGGCTTTCGAAGCTGCTCGCCGACAGATTCACCGACACGCGCGTCACCGGCACACCACGCGTGCGCCAATCGGCGATCTGCCGGCAGGCGCTGCGCAATACCCAATCGTTGAGCTGCGGCATCATGCCTTGCTCTTCGGCCACGGGCAGGAAACGCGCCGGCGAAATGGCGCCCAGTTGCGGATGATTCCAGCGCAACAACGCTTCCACGCCGTACAGTGCGTGCGGCGCGGCGCTGTGCAACTGCGGTTGATAGTGCAGCTGCAGCTGATCGCGGCCGATGGCCTGGCGCAGCTCCGCTTCCAGCGCAACGCGCTCCTGCGCCATGCGGTTCATGTCGGAACTGAAGAAGCGGAACCGTCCGCCGCCTTCCTGTTTGGCGCGGTTCATGGCCAGATCGGCATGCCGCAGCAGGATGTTGATGTCGCGCCCGTCCTCGGGAAACATCGCCACGCCAATGCTGGCGGACGGATGCACGGTCATGTGCCCGACCGGCAGTGGCCTGGCAATGGTGCCCAGCACCCGTTCTGCGGCGGCACTGGCCTGCTCGGCACTGCATTGCGGCAGCGCAAGTGCGAATTCGTCGCCTGCCAGGCGCGCCAGCATGGCGGTGGCGGGCAGCTGTTCGCCGATGCGCAGGGCGATGTCGCGCAACAGGCCGTCGCCGGCGGCATGGCCCTGGCTGTCGTTGATCAATTTGAAGCGGTCGATGTTGATGAACATCAACGTGGCCGGTTCGCCGGCATATTCGGCCTGCGTCAGGGCCTGCTCGGCGCGTGCGCTGAACATGATGCGGTTGGGCAGGCCGGTCAGTGCATCGTAGAACGCGAGTTGGTGCACGCGTTGGCGGGTCTGCTCGCGCTCCAGTGCCAGCGTGCAAAGCTGCTGGCACAGATCGGTGAGGCGTACGTGCCAGGCATCGGCCCGCTGGGCCTTGCGGTAGTACAGCGCGAAGGTCCCGAGCACGCGTGCGCTGTTGGAGCGGATCGGCGTGCTCCAGCAGGCGCGCAAGCCCATCGGCAACAATACTTCGCGAAATTGCGCGAACAGCGGGTCGGTGGCGATGTCTTCCACCATCACCGCACGGCCGCGCCAGGCGGCCGTGCCGCAGGCGCCTGCGCCCGGCGCGATCTTCAAGCCGTTGACCGCATCGGCATACTCCGGCGGCAGGCTGGGGGCCGCCAGCGAATGCAGGCAGCCTTGATTGTCCGCGCTCATGACCGTGGCCAGCACGTCCGGCGCGATGCGCTCGACCTCGGTGCAGATCAGCGTCATCACCTCGATCAGCGGCCGCTCCTGCACCAGCGCCTCGAGCACGCGGTGCTGCAGCACCTCATGCATCTTGGTGTCGGTGATGTCGGTCAGCACCGCCACGTAATGCGAGGGAAGATGCCTGGCGTCGTAGATCGGATTGAAGTTGAGCGAGATCCACAGCGGCGTGCCGTCCTTGCGGTACACCAGCAGGTCGGCCTGGGTCTGCTGCAGGGCGTCGGCGCGGTCGCGGATGCGTGCCACCTCGTCCTGGTCGCTTTGCGCGCGGGTGAGCACGTCCGAGGGACGCTTGCCGACCAGTTCGGCCTCGGTATAGCCGAACATGCGCTGGAAGCCGTCATTGGCATAGAGCAGGCGCGATTGCAGATCGCAGATCAGGATCGCACTGCTGCTGCCGTCCAGCGCTTCGGCCAGCAGGCGCGAGCGCGTGGCGTCGGGATGTTCGTCGGGCCTGGTCATGCCGGCGGTGATCGGGCCGGCCTTGATCGTCCCGGGCATGAGCGGGTGATCTGCTCGCGCATCCGCCGTCACCGGCGACGCGGCGTCCGCGACGCCGGGAGCCGCCGCCTGTTCGGTCGGGTGCGGGGGGCGGGACTTCATGCCGGATCAGCGCGCCTGCGCCGACAGCGCGATCAGGCGCTCGGCCACGCGGTCCAGCGGTACCACTTCCTGCGCGGCGCCGAGTTTATAGGCGGCACCGGGCATGCCCCAGACCACGCTGCTGGCTTCGTCCTGCACCAGCGTGGGCGCGCCGGCCTGCAGCATTTCCAGCAGGCCGCGTGCGCCGTCGTCGCCCATGCCGGTGAGGATGGCGCCGACCGCATTCGGGCCGGCGTTGGCAGCGACGGAGCGGAACAGCACGTCCACCGCCGGCTTGTGGCGATTGACCGGCGGGCCGTCGTCGATGCGGCAGCGCCAGCGCGCACCGTCGCGGATGATGCGCAGATGCTGGCCGCCGGGCGGCAGGTAGGCATGGCCGGGCAGGATCGCCTCGCCATCGCTGGCCTCGCGTACCGACATCGCCGAATGGCGATTGAGGCGCTCGGCGAAGGCGGTGCTGAAGCTGGCCGGCAGATGCTGGGTCATCACCACCGCCGGTGCATCGGCGGGCATGTGCTCGAGCACCACGCGCAGGGCTTCGGTGCCGCCTGCCGAAGCGCCAATGGCGATCAGGCGGTCGGTGGTGCGAAAGCGCAGCGCGCTGCCCGGCACCGGTGCCGACTGCATGTCCAGGGTGACCTTGGGCGCGCTGGGACGATTGAGCGCGCTGACCTTGGCCTTGGAGGCCATCTTGACCTTGCTGACGATCTCCTCGGCATAGCCTTCCAGCCCGCGTGCGACGTCGATCTTGGGCTTGGAGACGAAATCCACCGCACCCAGCGACAAGGCCTGCAAGGTGGTGTCGGCGCCACGCTCGGTCAGCGATGAGATCATCACCACCGGGGTGGGGCGCAGGCGCATGAGGTTTTCCAGGAACACCAGGCCGTCCATGCGCGGCATTTCCACATCCAGCGTGATCACGTCCGGATTGAGGCGTTTGATCTTTTCGCGCGCCAGGATCGGGTCGGCGGCCGAGCCGATCACCTCGATGCCGGCATCGCGCGAGAGGATTTCGGTCAGCATCTGGCGTACGACCGCCGAGTCGTCGACGATCAATACACGCACAGGGGTTTCCAGCGTCATTCGAACAACTCCACTCCACCGGTGACCGGTGCTTTGGACAGACGGGCGCGCACGGCCGATTCGGCGGCGGCGACTTCGGCTTCGTGTGCATGCGGCAAACGCTGCACGACCACGCGTCCGGTCGTCGGGAAGAACCACACCTTGCGCGGATGGATGCCGCACAGATCTTCGGCAATGATGGGAATGTGCTCGGCCTGCAGGTACTGGCGCACGAACTCGGCATTGCGGGTGCCGACCGGATTGCTGGTGAAGCCCTTGAGCACGTTGGCGCCACCGAACACCTTGGCTTCGATGCGTTTGCGATGCGCGCCGCGCTTGAGCATGTCGTTGATCAGCAACTCCATCGCATAACTGCCGTAGCGCGCGGGTGCGCCGTCACCGACCTGGCCTTCCGGCAACAGGAAGTGATTCATGCCGCCGATCTTCAGGACCGGGTCGCGCAGGCAGGCGGCAACGCACGATCCCAAGGTGGTCGTCAACGCGGTGTCGTCGTCCACCACCAGGTATTGGGTGGGCAGCAGTTTGGCGGTGATGGTCTGGAACCGCGAGTCGCGGTAGCGCATGACATCGTCGACCTGCACGGCGGTGCTCATGTGGCGGCTCCGGCGCGCGGCGCACGCCGATACAGCGTGCGCCCGCACGGCTGGATCAGGTCGGCTGCGTGCAGGTAATTCTCCGAGTGCCCGGTGTAGAGCAGACCGTCATCGCCCATGTGGCTGACCAGACGCGACAGGATGCCGCGCTGGGTCGGCTTGTCGAAATAGATCATCACGTTGCGACAGAACAGCGCCGCGTACGGGCCGCCGACGTCGTAACGCGGTGCCAGCAGATTCAGCTGGCGGTATTCGATGAGTTGGCGCAACGCCGGGATGACCCGGCACTTGCCCTCGTTGGGGCCGCTGCCGCGCTGGAAATACTTGCGCTTGATCGATGCGTCCAGCGAGGCGACGCGGTCGATGGCGTAGACGCCGCGCGAGGCGGTTTCCAGCACCTGGGTGTCGACGTCGGTGGCCACGATGCTGACCGGCGGGGTCAGGGTGCCGAAGGCTTCGCAGGCGGTGATGGCGATGGAGTAGGGCTCCTCACCGGTGGAGGCCGCGCACGACCAGATCTTCAAGGGCGCCTGCGAGGCACGCTTTTGCAGTTCTTCGCGCAATTTGTCGAAGTGGTGCGGCTCACGGAAGAACGAGGTCAGATTGGTGGTCAGCGCGTTGGTGAACGCCTGCCATTCCTCTTCGTCGGTGCCTGCTTCCAGCTGGTCCAGATAGTCGCGGAAGGAGCGCAGACCGAGCACGCGAAGACGACGCGACAGCCGGCCATACACCATGTCGCGCTTGGCCGGAGCCAGGGCGATGCCGACACGCTGATAGATCAGGTCGCAGACGCGCTTGAAATCGCGGTCGCCAAAATCAAATTCGCGTGTGTCTGAAGCGGGAGTCGAGGTGGTCGTCATATCCATAAGCGTCGTGAGCTATGACTGGATATCGGCCACGTGGTCATGCAACTGAAGCACTAATCGGTGTCTTGCGGGGGCAGGGTCGCATCTGGCGCCTGCAACCGCGTTGGCGGGGTAGCCGGCGTGGCCAATGCGCGGCGCTGCGCACTGCGCTGGCTGCAGATGCGCAAAGCCCCGGCAGTGCCGGGGCTTTGCGGGACAGCATTGGATCAGAACTCTTGCCAGTTGCCGTCGGCCAGGGCGGCCTGCGGCTTGGCCGGCCGCGACGGCGTGGCCGCCGCACGCGCGGCCGGCTTGGTTGCGGGCGTCACCGCAACCGGGCGCGAGGCGACCGGGCGGGCGCGTGCAGCCGGCGCGGCCGGCGCAGCCGGCTCGTCCAGCTTGAACACCGACACCGCTTCGGCCAGGTGGCCGGCCTGCTCTTCCATCGAGCGTGCGGCCGCGGTGGCTTCTTCCACCAGGGCGGCGTTCTGCTGGGTGGTCTCGTCCATCTGGGTGATGGTCTGGTTGACCTGCTCGATGCCGGCCGACTGTTCCTGCGAGGCGGCGGAGATCTCGCCCATGATGTCGGTGACACGCTGCACGCTGGCCACGATCTCGGCCATGGTCGCACCGGCCTTGCGCACCAGTGCCGAGCCCTCGGCCACCTTGTGCACGGAGTCGTCGATCAGGCCCTTGATCTCCTTGGCCGCGCCGGCCGAACGCTGTGCCAGCGTACGCACTTCCGAGGCGACCACGGCAAAGCCGCGGCCCTGTTCGCCGGCACGGGCGGCTTCCACCGCCGCGTTCAAGGCCAGGATGTTGGTCTGGAAGGCGATGCCGTCGATGACCGAGATGATGTCGGCGATCTTCTTGGACGAGGCCTCGATGCCGGACATGGTGGTGACCACCTGCGAGACCACGTCGCCGCCCTGCGAGGCCACGCCGGTGGCGCCGATGGCGAGCTGGTTGGCCTGGCGGGCGCTTTCGGCGTTCTGCCTGACCGTGGAGGTGAGCTCCTCCATCGATGCGGCGGTTTCTTCCAGGTTGGCCGCCTGCTGCTCGGTACGATGCGACAGGTCGCTGTTGCCGGAGGCGATCTCGCCGGCAGCCGAGTTGATCGCGGTGGACGAGACCTTGATGCGCCCGACGATGTCGGAAAGCTGCTCGGCGGTGGCATTGGCATCGTCACGCATCTGCGCGAACACGCCACTGAATTCGCCGCGCATGCGCACGGTCAGGTCGCCGCGCGACAACGCCGACAGCAATGCGGAGATCTGCTCCAGGCTGGCGGCGTTGGCATCCAGCAAGCCGTTGAGCTGCTGGGCCAGCTGCAGGAAGAAGCCCTGCTTGCCATCGGTTTCCACCCGGCCGCTCATGTCGCCGCTGGCGGCGGCACGCACGATGCGGGCGACTTCTTCTTCGACCTGGACCTCGATGGTGCGATCGCGCCATTCACAGACATCGCCGGTGCTCTCGCCCTGCTCGTTCTTGATGACGGTGACGGTCTGCATCATCACAAACTCGCCGTAACGCTCTTCGAAGCTGGTGATGCCGTCGCGTTCCAGCGCTGCGATGGCCTTGTGCACGGTCGCTTCGGGCAGGCCGAGATAGCTGATGTGCTGACCGATGATCTTGCTGGCCTCAAACTCGGGCGAGGACAGACGGATGCTGCCTTCGTAATGCGTGACCAGCTTCTGGAACGCCTCGTTGGCGTAGATCATGATCCGATCGGTGTCGGTGATGAAGGTGCTGGTGGAGGATTTGTCCAGTGCGGTACGGATACGCAGGTTTTCGTCGGCGATCTTCTTGTCGCGTTCGATGCGCTCCTTCAGGTCGCGCTGCATCCGGTGCATGGAGCGCATCAGTTCGCCCACTTCGTCCTGGCCCTGCACATTGATCTGGCCATCGAGCTTGCCGCTGGCGATTTCGGTGGCGGTGGACACCGCGCCGCGCATGCTCTTGACGATGGACCGTGCGAACAGGAATGCCAGGCCCAGGCCACCGGCGATACCGATCAGCAGCACCAGCACGGTCAACGAGACCGAGGTGGCATGGACCTTTTCGGCCTTGCTCTTGGCAGCCTGCGCCAACTTGTTGTCTTCGGCGATCAATGCGGCCAACGATGCCTGTGCCTTGGCATGCAGTGCGCTGGTTTCGCCAACGAAGGTATCGACGGCGTCGTCAGGCAGGTTCAGTTCCAGCATTTCGTCGACGCTTTCGTAGGAGGCCGAGGCCTTCTTCCAATCCGCAACGAAGGTGGCAAACAGCTGCTTTTGCTGCGGGCTCTCGATCAGGCGGGGATAGCCCTTGATCGTGGCCTCGATTTCGCCATTGAGCCGCTTGGCGCGGACCTTGGCTTCCTGCTTGACCGAGTCGCTGGCGCGCACCAGATTTTGATAGGACGCATTTCGATATTCGCCGAGCATGCCGCGCAGATCGCCTGCTTCGCGCACGCTGGACATGGTATTGCCGGCCAGGTCGCGGGTGACATTATTGAGCGAGGCCAGGCCCGCGTAGGCGATGATTCCCTGCACCAGCATGATCAGCAGCACGATGCCGAACGCCAGCATCAGCTTGGGCATCAATTTGAGATTGTTGATCCATTGCATTGACACGATTCCCCGGTAGAAGTCAGTGCGCATAACCGCAAACAGCAGATCGCCACGCGCGAGGGCGTGGCGATCTGCTAGGCGATTACTTGATGGTGGCCAACTTCAGGCTGGCCGGCGAGCTGACTTCGATTTCGGCACGCGAGCTGTCGCGCTGGATCTTGCCGAGCACACACACGTCCTTGCCTTCCAGGGATTCAGGGGCAAAACTGAACTTGCCGCGGTTGGCGCCGTCGATGCGGGCCGAGAAGGTGTGACGCGGGAACATGCCGCCCATGTACAGGAAGGTGGGTTCACCTTCCGAGCTCTGGGCGTACTTGGCCTTTTCGACCTTGCCGCACACCATGCCGTCCTTGCCGACGAAACGGGTCGCCATTTCCGGCGGAATCATTTCCTGCGACTGAGCCGACAGCGTGGGAGCAACGATCACGAGAGCAGCGACGGGGAGGAGCGAGAGCAGGAACTTCATTGGGATTCTCCAGAATCAAAAGTCGAACGGTGACCCGTTTATGTACGCGGGCTTCTATTCAGCTATCGGCTAGCCGCCGTTCAACTTGAATCCGAAAAACGTGATTTCTATCTCACTTCAACTTGGTTGTGCGTCTCGTGTCGGGAAGCTCCCGACACCAGATGGTCTGAATCAGGCCGCTTCTTCGGCCAGCTGCTGCTGACCGAGCTCGGTGCTGTCCAGCAGGGTCTCGATATCCAGCAGGATCAGCATGCGATCGTCCTGGGTGCCGATGCCCGAGATGAAGCGGGTATCGACCGAGGCGCCGAATTCGGGGGTGGGGCGGATCTGATCGTCGTTGAGCGGGATCACGTCCGAGACGCTGTCCACCACGATGCCGACGACGCGGTCTTCGACATTGAGCACGATCATTACGGTGAAGGCGTCGTAGCGCGCTTCTTTCAGGCGCAGCTTCAGGCGCAGGTCGATCACCGGCACGATGGTGCCGCGCAGGTTGATCACACCCTTGATGTAGTCCGGTGCGTCGGGCAGACGGGTGACCGAGTCGTAGCCGCGGATTTCCTGCACTTTCAGGATGTCCACGCCGTAGTGTTCTTCGCCAAGGGCGAAGCTGAGGAATTCACCACCGGTGCCGGTGGTCGTGCTTTTGTCGTTCATGGAAACTCCGGGCGTTGCGGCTGAGTGTCGGATTGCAGCTATAAAAAAGCATGCGGATGAGGATTGCCCTAGCAACATCGGCGCAGTGCAGGGCAACTTTAGCCGTGCGCCGAGGCTGGTGCGGGTGGGTTCAGAACACGCCGCTCTTGCGCGCATTGCGCTGGCGGTCGACCCGGAAGATGTAGCGCTGGATGGTCTCGTCGGCGCCGCGTGGCAGGTCGCTGAACTGCATGCCGACCCGGAAGCCTTCGCTGCCGTTGGGCAGGGTCTGCTTGTACTGGCTGCATACCGTCAGCGGCAGGGTGATTGGCGCGGTGTCGGGCAGTTGCAGCGTGCAGTTGCGGTAGGTGCGTTGTGGTTCGAGCAAGGGCATGCCGTCGGTGAGCGAGACCGCCAGGCCGCCGCTGCTGATGTCGATCACGCGCAATTGCAGGTTGAGATTGCCGCCCTGTGCCTCTTCCTGGCGAATGATGCAGATGGGCGAGTCGGTGATCGGCGTTTCCAGCCGGTACGACTCGCGGCGCTGCATGTGGTACATCGCCTCGGGCAGGTCGGCGCGGAAGGCGACATGGATGTCGCGTTCCAGCCGGTCGGGCGTTTCCAGCCGGAAGCGGATGTTGACCCGTTCCAGTTGTGCGTAGCACAGCAGGTACTTGGCCTCCTGGATGGCGCGGTTGGAGGCCTCGTTGTGGCTGCCGTCCAGAATCACGCAGTCCTCGTCTTCGTCCACTTCGAGCACGGCGGTGGGCACGGCCATGTCGCGCCCGGCCACATGCATGGTCACGATGGCACGCTGGTCGAGCAACTGGCGCAGCAGGCCACGGATCTGCCGTTTGTTGCGTAGCAGATAGCGCTCGTCACCTTCGGCAAGGTGATCGTCGTGGTCCAGCTCTGAGGTATCGCCTTGGGACATGGGCACAAGCACAGTAGATGCGGGAAGACGCCGGAACGGTTGTCCTGGCGTCGCCTTGATATCGGCGGCAAAGCGAAATCTTTAAGAGCGGCTGACAAATAACCACTGCGTGACGTCTTGGTTGCTTTCGGCGCTATGTTCCTGGCGCTGGATGGTGCGGATGGATCAGTTGCGGAGCGGGCGGGGTTTGCGGGTTTGCTGCAGGGCCCTTGCCCGCCCACCATCGCAGGACACGTCGCAAGTACGTCCATGTAGGCTCCGGCGCGGCATCCATGCCGCTCAGGGTCCCGCGACGGTGAACGGACAAGGACCTATCGAGATGGTCGGTGTGCACGGTAAGAGCGGTGCTGGATGCGTCGTTCGCTCATAACCTATCGGCTCCATGTCTGATGGGCACCGCGCGCTCGACGCTGCGGGTTTGCTGCAGGGTCCTTGCCCGCCCACCATCGCAGGACACGCCGCAAGTACGTCCGTGTAGGCTCTGGCGCGGCATCCATGCCGCTCAAGGTCCCGCGACGGTGGGCGGGCAAGGACCTATCGAGATGGTCGGTGTGCACGGTAAGAGCGGTGCTGGATGCGTCGTCCGCTCATGACGTATCTGCTTCATGTCTGATGCGCACCGCGCGCTCGACGCTGCGGGTTTGCTGCAGGGTCCTTGCCCGCCCACCATCACAGGACACGCCGCAAGTACGTCCATGTAGGCTCCGGCGCGGCATCCATGCCGCTCAGGGTCCCGCGACGGTGAGCGGGCAAGGACCAGTTGAGATGGTCGGTGTGCATGGGAAGAGCAGTGCTGGACGTGCTTTTTTTGATCATTGAAGCATCGGCTCCAGGTCTGATGCACACCGCATGACAGACAGCTTTTAGATGAGCGCCGACCAACTGTCTGGTGCAGTGTCCTTGCCGGTTGCGGGACCGTGTGGCATCAGCTATAGGCGTGCCGTGCGTTGGCCAGCACGGTGTTCAGTTGGTCCTGCTGTTCCAGGCGGAACACCGCCACTGCATCCACCAACTGCGCGGCCTGGTCTTCCATCGCGCGTGCAGCTGCGGTGGCTTCTTCCACCAGCGCGGCGTTCTGCTGGGTGGTTTCGTCCATCTGGGTGATGGTCTGGTTGACCTGGGTGATGCCGGCGGCCTGCTCGCGCGAGGCGCTGGTGATCTCGCCCATGATGTCGGTGACGCGCTGCACCGAGCTGACCACCTGCTGCATGGTGCTGCCGGCCTCGGAGGCCAGCGCGGCGCCGTTGCCGATGCGGGTCACCGAGTCGTCGATCAGGTGCTTGATCTGCTTGGCTGCACCGGCCGAACGCTGCGCCAGCATCCGCACTTCCGAGGCGACCACGGCGAAGCCGCGCCCCTGTTCGCCGGCGCGCGCCGCTTCCACCGCCGCGTTCAAGGCCAGGATATTGGTCTGGAAGGCGATGCCGTCGATGACCGAGATGATCTCGGCGATCTTCTTGGACGAGGTGTCGATGTCGGCCATGGTGGTGACCACGCGGCCCACCACGTCGCCGCCCTTGGCAGCCACGCCGGCGGCATCCAGCACCAGCCGATTGGCCTGGTCGGCGTTGTCGGCGTTCTGCCTGACGGTGGCGGTGAGCTCTTCCATCGAGGCGGCGGTTTCTTCCAGTGCCGCGGCCTGCTGTTCGGTGCGACGCGACAGGTCGCCATTGCCGGTGGCGATCTCGGTGGCGGCCGCGTTGATCGCCAGCGACGAGTCCTTGATCCGGCGCACGATGCCGGCCAGCTGGTCGGCAGTGGCATTGGCGTCGTCGCGGATGGTGGCGAACACGCCTTGCAGGTCGCCATCCATGCGCGCGGTCAGATCGCCCTGCGACAGCGCAGAGAGCAGCGCGGACACCCGCGACAATCCGTCTGCATTGTTGTCCAGCAGCACGTTGAGTTGCTGGGCGAGCAGCAGCAGGAAGCCCTGTTTGCCTTCCAGGCCGACACGCCCGCTCAGGTCGCCGGCAGCGGCGGCCTGCACGATGCGTGCGACTTCCTGTTCCACCTGGACTTCCTGGGTGCGGTCGGCCCACTCGACCACAAAGCCCATGCGCTCGCCGGCCGCGCCCAGCACCGGGTTGACCACCAGTCGCATGGTGCGGCCACCGACATGGATCTGCGCGGTGTGCGTGCCGGTGAGCTGATCGAGCATGCGTGCCTGATGCTCGGGCCTGCGATGGAACTGGTCGATGCTGGCGTCGATCAGCGCATCGGCATCGAAGTTGGGCAGGTCGCGGCGCAGCTCGTCCTGCACGCTCTTGAGCATGCGCTGCAGCGGGCGGTTGACGTAGATGATGCGGCGATCCGCATCGGCGATCATCACGTTGGTGCTGACATCGTCCAGCGCGGTGCGCACGCGCAACGCTTCGCTGGCGATCAGATGGTCGCGTTGCAGGCGCGCGCGCAGGTCGTCGCGCATGGTGCGCGCGTTGCGCAGCAGGCGGCCGAGTTCGTCGTGGCGGTCGATCTCGATCGGATTGTCCAGGCGGCCGGCAGCGACATCGCCGAGCACGCGTTCCACCGCCAGCAGCGGGCGGGTGACCATCTTGCGCGCGGCGATGAACACCACTGCGATGCACAGGCCCAGCACCACCAGCGAGAGCAGCAGCATGCTGCCCATCAGCTCGTCCAGCGGGCCGTCGATGGCGCTGCGCGGCTGGGTGCCGATCACCGCCCACTGCCACGGCGCATAGCGCTGGGCGGTGACTTCGAAGGCCTGGCTGTTGCCCCTGGCATCGCGCAACTGCAGGTTGGCGCTGGGCTGCCTGCCGTCCAGTACCGACTGCAGCAATGCCTGCTGCCCGGCCGGCACCAGGGCCGCCAGCGTGGCCGGCGTGCCCGGCGGTGCGGCGATGACCTGGCCCTGATGCTCGCCCGGTGCCATGTCGACGATGACGAAATAGCCGTCCTGGCCCAGCCTGGTGGTGCCGACCTGCGCCTTGAGCGCGGCCAGGCCCTGGGTGTAGTTGCGACCGACGAACAGCGCGCCGATCACGTCGCCGGCGGCATTGCGCAGCGGCTGGTAGTGGGTCATGTATTGCTCGCCGAACAGCTGCGCCTGGCCGGTGAAGGGCTTGCCTTCGGACAATGCGGCGTAGGCCTTGCCCTTGCGGTCGAGCAGGGTGCCGATCACGCGCGCGTTCTGCTTGTTGCGTAGCGAGGTGGTGATGCGCACGAAGTCCTCGCCGGTGCGCGCGAAGATGGTCGCAACGCCGCCGGTGGCCTGCGCAAAACGATCCACCGCATCGAAATTGAGATTCTGTACCTGTGTGCCGGAGCGCAGCGTAGGCG
Organism: Xanthomonas sp. BRIP62418; assembly: GCF_003993495.1. NCBI lineage: Bacteria > Pseudomonadati > Pseudomonadota > Gammaproteobacteria > Lysobacterales > Lysobacteraceae > Xanthomonas > Xanthomonas sp. BRIP62418. The sequence goes on along the minus strand of NZ_QEZG01000028.1, from coordinate 234,987 downwards.
TGTTCTGCGCGCCGATGGTCACGGTGCTGGCGGTATCCAGCTCGCGTGCGCCGCGCGGCAGCATGTCGTCGAACACGCTGCCCAGGCGCTGGGTGCCCTCGGTCAGGGTGACGTCGTACATCGCGACCGACTGCTGCATCAGCCGGGTACTGGAGTGCAGCTCGGCCTTGACCTGGGATGTGATGTCCGCGGCGGACTGGCGGTAGATGGTCAGGGCCAGCAGGCCGAGGGAAAGCGCGATCACCAATGTCAGCAGCGCGGACAGCCGGGTACCGACGGACAGCCGGTGGAAGGAGTGCATGAGGAATCGACCTTGCCCGGGGGAGGGCGTTACGGATGCGTGAAATCGATAGCGGCCGTTTATGCAATTAATTGATGATTTGCGTCGAAAACAGCACAATTGTCCAGTTCGCTTGCCCTCTGGAGCGAACGTGGCGGAGTGGCATTTGTTATTTTTGGGTGAAAAATAGCGTTCCGCGCAGTGCCCGCCCGCTGCCGTCCGACGGGTCCCCAGGGACAAAAAAAGGGCCGCTTCCCTCGCTAGGAAGCGGCCCTCAAGATTCGTGGATCACGAATCAAACTGCGCTCGAATACTGTTTCTGGAGACTGCGGGTGTGACGCGTTGCGGTGGGGCTTAGAACTCCTGCCAGTCGCTGGAACCGGCGGTGGCTGCCGCCGTCGCCGTGCCGGTGGTGCTGCGGCGCGGGGCTGCATTGCCAACCGCACGTGCGGCCGGGCGGGTGGCAAAGCGTGCGTTGACCGGCGCGGCGACCATCGACGAGGGCCGGGGGGCTGCCGGGCCCTGCTCGACGATCTTGAACACGGCAACCGCCTCGGTGAGCTGCTGGGCCTGCTCTTCCATGGCGCGGGCGGCGGCGGTGGCTTCTTCCACCAGCGCGGCGTTCTGCTGGGTGGCTTCGTCCATGTGGGTGACGGTCTGGTTGACCTGCTCGATGCCGGCCGACTGTTCCTGCGAGGCGGCGGAGATCTCGCCCATGATGTTGGTGACGCGCTGCACGCTGGCCACGATCTCGGCCATGGTCTTGCCGGCCTGGTCCACCAGTTGCGAGCCGTCGGCCACACGCTGCACCGAGTCGTCGATCAGGCTCTTGATCTCCTTGGCTGCTGCGGACGAGCGCTGTGCCAGGGTGCGCACCTCGGAGGCAACCACGGCAAAACCACGGCCCTGGTCGCCGGCACGCGCCGCTTCCACCGCCGCGTTCAATGCCAGGATGTTGGTCTGGAACGAGATGCCGTCGATGACGCTGATGATGTCGGCAATGCGCTTGGACGAGGCTTCGATGCCGCTCATGGTGTCGACCACCTTGCTGACCACCTCGCCGCCCTGCGAGGCCACGCTGGCGGCGCCGATGGCAAGCTGGTTGGCCTGGCGAGCGCTTTCGGCGTTCTGGCGCACGGTGGAGGTGAGCTCTTCCATCGAGGCGGCGGTTTCCTCCAGGTTGGCGGCCTGCTGCTCGGTGCGCTGGGACAGGTCCTGGTTGCCGGCGGCGATCTCGCTGGCGGCGGCGTTGATGGACGTGGCCGAGTGCTGGATGTGCCCGACGATGCCGGACAACTGGGTCGCGGTGGCGTTGGCGTCGTCGCGCATCTGTGCGAACACGCCCTTGAACTCGCCGTCCATGCGCGCGGTCAGGTCACCCGCCGCAATCGCCCGCAGGATGCCCGACAGCGACTGCAGGCTGCCATCGGCGGTGGCCATCAACTGGTTGAGGCTCTCGACCATGACGCGGAAATCGAACTGGAACTGCGCCGCATCGCCGCGTGCGCCGAAGTCGCCGTCGGCGGCGGACTGGGCCAGCTGCTTGATCTGCTGATTCATCGAGGACAGGTTGGTCTTCACCTGCGCCATGGTGTCGGTCAGCCTGGCTTTTTCGCCCGGCAGCGCGTCCATGTCTTCGCTGAGGTCGCCGATCGCGTAGCGGCCCATGATCTGTGCCAGACGCAGCGTGACCTGGACGTGGCTGTCGACCAGCGCGTTGGTATCGCCGGCCATGCGGCCGTAGTCGCCCGGGAACGCGTCGGCATCCATGCGGAAGCTGATCTGGCCGCTGTCGTGGCGCTTGGCCATGTCCAGCTGCGCGGTGATCAGGTTGCGCACCTGCGACTGCATCTTGTCCATCGCCTGCAGCAGACGGCCGGTCTCGTCGCTGGCCTCGCTGTGCACGGCGTTATCGAGCTTGCCGTCGGCGATCGCCTCGGCGGCGCGGGTGGCGCGGTTCAACGGGCCGGTGAGGCTGCGGGTAATCGTCCAGGCCAGCAGGGCGCTCAGCAGCACCACCGCAAGGCCGCCGCCGATCAGCATGCTGCGGCCACGCGCCATCGAAGCATTGGCCTGGTCGTAGGCCAGCTGGCTGCTCTTGCGCTGCGCGTCCGAGTAGGTACGGATCGCATCCTGCCAGCGCTGGGTGGCCGGCGCGGCGCGTTCGAGCAGGATCGGCATGGCCTGGTCGACCTTGCCGGCGGTGCCCAGTTCGCGCACCTGCTGGTTATGCGCCAGTGCCTGCTCGCGCGTCGAATCCAGCGCGTTGCGCAATTCCTGGTCGTGCGCGTCGGCGGGAAATGCGTAGAGCTTGTCGCGCAGCTCCTTGTAGCGGATGCGCTGGGCGTCGATCACTTCACCGAACTGGCGATTCTGCTCGGCAGTGGTCGGCAGCACGATGTTGCGCAGATTCAACGAGATGGTGGCATTGGCGTCCAGCATGTCGGTGGCGTACTGGATCATCGCCATGTTGCGGTTGACGATGGTGTCCAGGCGTTCGCGCGCTTGGCTGAGCGTGTACAGACCGGCGGCCACCAGCGCGCAGGAGAGAAGGATCAAGACGCCGAAGGCCAGGGAAAGGCGCTTGCCGACGTTGAAGCGGTGCAGGAAGGAGTTCATGGAGTGACCTGAGCGAATGTGCCGTTGGATGGAGTGGCATGCAGCGCAGTGCTGGAGCAGTGCGTTGCACGTCATCCCTTGTGTGATGCGTCGGTCAGATAACGGCGTTAGCGCTGCTGCATTGAGGCAGGCTGGACCGGTTGGTAAAGCCGGGTCTCAGGCACGTGACTGCCATGTGTATGCGGGGTAGGGGATCGGTGGGGGTGTGTGGGGAATATCCCTAGAAAACCCTGCTTGAATGCGGTTTTGGAGGTGCGCCGGCGCAGGCCGGCCCGGACGATGTGAAGTGCGATTTCACGCTGGCCACGGTGCATAGCGGGCGTGCGGACAGCTGCCTGGTCGTGCACAACGCAAAACGGCACCGCGTGTGCGGTGCCGTGATAAAGATGCTGCTGATGCGGATTACATGGCCGCGTGCCTGGGCGTGGTGTTTCCCTCGCGCACAGACACGCGCGTTGCAGAACCGGCATGTACGCCCTGCGGACGTGCCGACAGCGGTCAGTGCCGCTTAGAACTCCTGCCAGTCGCCCACGTCGGTTGTCGTCGCGGATGCGCCTGCGGCGCTGCGCCGCAACGGCGCGGCACTGCTGGTGCGGGCGATCGGACGCGGTGTGCCGCGGGCATTGGCGGGCGCATTGGCAATGGCCGACAACTGGCGCGCCACCGGTGCGTGCTCTGCGACCTTGAACACGGCGACCGCTTCGGTGAGCTGCTGGGCCTGTTCTTCCATCGCACGTGCGGCGGCGGTGGCTTCTTCCACCAGCGCGGCGTTCTGCTGGGTGGTTTCGTCCATCTGGGTAACGGTCTGGTTGACCTGCTCGATGCCGGAGTACTGCTCCTGCGACGCGGAGGAAATCTCGCCCATGATGTTGGTGACGCGCTGCACGCTGGCCACGATCTCGGCCATGGTGGTGCCGGCCTGATCGACCAGGGTGGCGCCCTGGGTGACCTTGTCGACCGAGTCGTCGATCAGCTGCTTGATCTCCTTCGCCGCACTGGCCGAACGCTGCGCCAGGGTGCGTACCTCGGAGGCGACCACCGCGAAGCCACGGCCTTGCTCGCCGGCGCGCGCCGCTTCCACCGCTGCGTTCAGTGCCAGGATATTGGTCTGGAAGGCGATGCCGTCGATGACGCTGATGATCTCGGCGATCTTCTTCGACGAGTCCTGGATGTCGGACATCGTGGTGACCACCTTGGCCACCACGTCGCCGCCTTGCGACGCCACTGCTGCCGCGCCGATGGCGAGTTGGTTGGCCTGGCTGGCGTGCTCGGCATTCTGCTTGACGGTGGAGGTGAGCTCTTCCATCGAGGCGGCGGTTTCCTCCAGATTGGCGGCCTGCTGCTCGGTGCGCTGCGACAGGTCCTGGTTGCCGGAGGCGATTTCGCCCGAGGCCAGGCCGATCGCGTCAGCAGCGCTCTGGATGCGGCCCACGATGCCGGCCAGCTGTGCGGCGGTGGCGTTGGCGTCGTCGCGCATCTGCGCAAACACACCCTGGTACTGGCCGCTCATGCGTGCGGTGAGATCGCCGGCGGCGATCGACTGCAACAGGCCGGACAGCGACTGCAGATTGCCGTCGGCGGTCGCCATCAGGTTGTTGAGGCTTTCCACCATCACGCGGAAGTCGTACTGGAAGCGCTCGGCATCGCCGCGGGCGCTGAAGTCGCCGTTGGCCGCCGACACCGCCAGGTGCTTGATCTCGGTATTCATTGCGCTCAGATTGACCTTGACCTGCGCCATGGTGTCGCTGAGCAAGGCCTTTTCGCCGGGCAGCTTTTCCATGTCCTCGGACAGGTCGCCGACCGCATAGCGGCCCATGATATGCGCCAGGCGCATCTTCACCGCCAGATGCGAGCCGACCAGGGCATTGGTGTCCTTGGCCATGCGGCCGAAGTCGCCGGGGAAGGCACCGGCATCCATGCGGAAGCTGATCTGGCCCTCGTCGTGGCGCTTAGCCATGTCCAGCTGGGCGGTGATGAGGTTGCGTACCTGGCCCTGCATGCGATCCATGGCCTGCAACAGACGGCCGGTTTCGTCGTTGGACTGCGTGCGCACATCGTTGTCGAGATTGCCGTTGGCGATCGCTTCGGCGGCGCGGGTGGCCTGGGTCAGCGGGCGTACCAGGCTGCGGGTGATCAGGAAGCCGAGCAGGGCGCTGAACAGCACCACCGCCAGCCCGCCGCCGATCAACATCGCACGGCCACGTGCCATTTCCTCCGTGGTGGCGACATAGGCTTCGCGGGTGCGCTGGCGCTGCAGGTCCGAATACTCCGTCAACGCGTTCTGCCAATGCTGCGTACCCGGTGCGGCCTTCTCCAGCAGCAGTTTGAGTGCTTCGTCAGGCTTGCCGGTCAGGCCCAGCTGCGCGACCGCGTCGTTGGTCTTGCGGGCCTGTTCGCTGGCCAGGTCGATGCGGTCGCGGATCTGGGTGGCCTGGGGCGAGGCAGAAAACGCGTACAGCTTGCGGCGGGTCTCCTCGTAGTCCTTCAGCTGGTCCTTGATGACGGCGTAGAAGCGCAGATTGTCTTCTTGCGAGGTGGGCAACACGATATTGCGCAGCTGCACGGCAATGACCGAAGTGGCGTTGGTCATGTCCTGTGCGTATTGCATGATCGTGATGTTGCGGTTGACCACCGTGTCCATGCGGTCGCGGGCCTGCGCCAGCGTGTAGAGGCCGGCAGCGACCAGTGCGCACGACAACAGGATCAGCGTGCCGAAGGCGAAGCTCAGGCGCTTGCCGACGTTGTACCGTTGAAGAAGAGCGATCATTTGGGGGTCTCGAGGCAGTGGGGCAAGAAAGGACAAAACGCGTCGGCGCGGACGCGTGGGGTGCGGCAAGGCAGGCATCCAGCCGATCCATCGCGCGGGCAACAGCGGGAGACCCCGGCGATGACAAGGCTGGTAAGCGTGCCGTGGAAGGTAACGGCCAGTGGTTGGGCGACTGAACTGGTCAGCCGCGCTGCGTATGGGCGGCCGTCACCGAAGTGACGCGCATGTGCAGAAACGGACCGGAAACGTCGATGTGCGTGCCATCGACGCAGTTGCATCGACCGGCCGATTCACATCTGGCTCACTCGTTCGAGCGTGATGCGACGTTGCGGTTGCGAGGACAGACGGGCGGACGGCACCGGCTGCTGGAGCGATGCAGCAGCCTGGTGAGCCTGGCGCCGTATGCGCAGGCGGTGCTATTGGCTGCGGCAGTATTGCCTGCGGCAGGCATCGAACCTGCGCTAGGCAGTTGAAGCGAGTCCGCAACGGCGGGGTGGCGCCACTGCCTCGGTTGCGACCGGATGCAATGCGCGATCGCAGGCGCAGGCGGGGTGGCTCAGCCAGCCTCGGTCAACACACTGCGGCCGGCGACCACGTAGCAGACACCGCGGCCAGTGACCGCGCAGCACGAGTGCACGGTGTGACTGCCCCCATGCGCGCGGCGTCGCCCACCGCGCGCGTACCCAACTCCGCACGCAGGGGCGTCAGGCGGCACGCACGCGTCGGGCCGGCACCACGGCGGCGTGCAGCTGGAACACCGACACCGCATCGCGCAACTGCTGCGCCTGCTGTTCCATCGCCCGTGCGGCGGCGCTGGCTTCTTCCACCAGCGCGGCGTTCTGCTGGGTGGCCTGGTCCATCTGTGCGACGGTCTGGCCGACCTGTTCGATGCCCTGCGACTGCTGCTGCGAGGCGTCGCTGATCTCGTGCATGATCTCGGTGACGCTGCGCACCGAGTCGACGATGTCCTGCATGGTGCGACCTGCCTGGCTGACCAGCACATTGCCTTGCTCGACCCGGCTCACCGAATCGTCGATCAGCTGCTTGATCTGCTTGGCCGCGCCGGCCGAGCGCTGCGCCAGCGTGCGCACTTCCGAGGCGACCACCGCAAAGCCGCGCCCCTGTTCGCCGGCGCGGGCCGCTTCCACTGCCGCGTTCAAGGCCAGGATATTGGTCTGGAACGCGATGCCGTCGATGACCGAGATGATGTCGGCGATCTTTCGGGACGCGGCCTGGATGCCGGCCATGGTGCCGACCACGTCGCCCACCACCGTGCCACCTTGCGAGGCCACCGCGGCGGCGCCGGTCACCAGCTCGCTGGCGCGCCGCGCGTGCGCGGCGTTGCTGCGCACGGTGGAGGTGAGCTCTTCCATCGCAGCGGCGGTTTCCTCCAGGTTGGCGGCCTGCTGCTCGGTACGCTGCGACAGCTCCTGGTTGCCGGCGGCGATCTCGCTGGCAGCAGCGTTGATGGCGTCGGTGGAGCGCTGGATGCGTCCGACAATATCGGCCAGCTGCGCCACGGTGGCATTGGCATCGTCACGCATCTGCGCGAACACGCCGTGGAAGTCGCCCTGCATGCGGGTGGTGAGGTCGCCTGCCGCGATGGCCTGCAGCACGCCGGACAACGCCCCCAGATTGCCGTCAGCGGTGGCCATCAGCTGGTTGAGGCTGTCGACCATGGCCAGGAAGTCGTGCTGGAAGCGCTGCGTATCGCCACGCACGCTGAAATCGCCGTTGGCGGCGGCCTGCGCCAGCAGCTTGATCTCGTTGTTCATTGCCGACAGGTTGGCCTTGACTGCATCCATGGTGTCGCTGAACACGGCTTTCTCGCCGGGCAGGCGGTCCATGTCCTGGCTCAGGTCGCCGATCGCATAGCGCGACATGATCTGGGCGAGTTTCATCTTCACTGCGATATGCGAGCCAATCAGGGCGTTGGTGTCGTGCACCATGCTGGCGTAGGCGCCCGGAAAGGCATCGGCGTCCATGCGGTAACTGATCTGGCCGGCATCGTGGCGTTGCGCCATCTCGCTCTGCGCGGCCAGCACGCGCTGCAGCTGCTCCTGCATCCGGCGCATGTTGTCGAGCAGCTGGCCGGTTTCATCGCGGCTGGGCGCGGCGATAGGCTCGCCGAGCTGGCCTTGGGCGATATTGGCCGCCACCGCAGCGGCGCGGCGCACATTGCGGGTCAGTCTGGACAGGGTGGACCAGCCCAGCGCCGCGATCAGCGCGGCCAGCAGCGACAATCCGGCAATGGCCTGCCACATCGCGTTGCGGGCATCGGCCAGGTGACGTTCGGACTGGCGCTGCAAGGCCTGCAGCGAGACGCTGCCGAGCGCTTGCATGGCCTGGCCGAGCGCGTCCAGCGCAGCGTTCCACTGGAGATCGGCGCTGGCGTCGTTGCCGTCCAGCGCGGTGCCGAGTGCGGCCAGCGCCGCGTTCGCACGCGCGGTTTCGGCCTTGGCGGCATCGGCCAGCGCGGGGTCGGGCTGTTCCAGCAGGCCGATCGCCTTGTCCAGCTCGTGGCGGAAACGCCGGTGGCTGCGGGCCAGCTGGTTGAGCTGTTCGCGCAGCATGGCGCGGCTGCCGGCCGCCTGCGACGGGTCGCTGGCCGCATCCAGCCGGGTCAGCGACTCGGTGGCATCGGGGCTGTAGATCAGCGTGGCCACCACCAGGTGGTAGCTCTCGATATACGGGGTGTAGACCAGCTGGCTGTCGTCGCGCAGGGCGTCGAGTGCGGCAAACGCCTGTTCGCTGACGGCGGCGTAGCCGTTTGCAGCGGCAGCGGCGACGTGGCGTTGCTGCAGGCCCAGCAGGGCCTTCTGGCTGCGCTCGAAGCCCGGCATGGTTGCCGTGGTGGCCAGCAGGCGCTGCAGATCGCGCTCGGCGCGCTCGGCCGCGGCGCGGGCGGTGCTGCCGCTGTCCACGTGGGCCGCGTGCAGATCGGTGATCAGCCCCAGCATCTGTTCGAGCGGCGCATAGCTGCGCAACTCGTTGCTGCTGATGGCCACACTTTCATTGAGCTTGCCGCTGTACAGCAGCACCGGAATGACCAGGCCGGCCAGCGCCAGCATCCCGATCACACCAAGCTTCCTGGCGATCGCCAGATCATCCCAGCGGCTGCTCCAGCGATGCGCAGAACGTGGGGCGGTCGGTGGCGACGGCACGGGCGAGGTGATCATGGATGCGTCTCATAGGCGTACGCAGCCTATCGGCCGATCACCGTTGTGCCTTGAGCCGGCCGGTGTCGCGCCGGCCGGCTCCATTCAGACTGTTGTGCCCGCTTGGCTCAGAACTCCTGCCAGCTGGTGTCGTTGCTGGGCGCGGTGACGACCATGCGCGGCCTGCCCGCGGCGGTGCGTCCGGCCGCTGCCACCTTGGCCTTCAGCGCGGGAGTCACCACCGGGCGCGGCGGCACGGTGCGCACCGGAGCCTTGGCATAGGCATGGGCATCGGTCTTGAATACCGCAACGGCGTCGGTGAGCTGGGTGGCCTGGTCTTCCAGCGCCCGTGCGGCGGCAGTGGCTTCCTCCACCAGCGCGGCGTTCTGCTGGGTGGTCTCGTCCATCTGGGTGACGGTCTGGTTGACCTGCTCGATGCCCGAGGATTGCTCCTGCGAGGCGGCGGAGATCTCGCCCATGATGTCGGTGACCCGCTGCACGCTGGACACGATCTCGCCCATGGTCTTGCCGGCGCTGTGCACCAGCACCGACCCCTCGGAGACACGCTGCACCGAGTCGTCGATCAGCCCCTTGATCTCCCTGGCGGCCGCCGACGAGCGTTGCGCCAGCGTCCGCACTTCCGAGGCGACCACGGCAAACCCGCGCCCCTGTTCGCCGGCACGCGCCGCTTCCACCGCCGCGTTCAAGGCCAGGATGTTGGTCTGGAACGAGATGCCGTCGATGACCGAGATGATGTCGGCGATCTTCTTGGAGGAGGCTTCGATCCCGCTCATGGTCTCGACCACCCTGCTGACGATCTCGCCGCCCTGCGAGGCCACACCGGCCGCGCCGATGGCGAGCTGGTTGGCCTGACGTGCGCTCTCGGCGTTCTGCTTGACGGTGGAGGTGAGCTCTTCCATCGAGGCAGCGGTTTCCTCCAGGTTGGCGGCCTGCTGTTCGGTGCGCTGCGACAGATCCTGGTTGCCGGCCGCGATCTCGCTGGCGGCGCCCTTGATCGACACCGCCGAGGCCTTGATGCCGCTGACGATCTCGGCCAGCTGCGTGGCCGTGGCGTTGGCATCGTCGCGCATCTGCGCGAACACGCCGCGGAAGTCGCCGCTCATGCGCGCGGTGAGGTCGCCGGCGGCGATGGACTGCAGCAGGCTGGACAGCGACTGCAGATTGCCGTCGGCGGTGGACATCAGGTTGTTGAGGCTTTCCACCATCAGGCGGAAGTCGTACTGGAAGCGCTCGGCATCGCCGCGGGCACTGAAGTCGCCGTTGGCCGCCGACACGGCCAGGTGCTTGATCTCGGTGTTCATTGCGCCGAGATTGACCTTGACCTGCGCCATGGTCTCGCTGAGCACGGCCTTTTCGCCGGGCAGTTTCTCCATGTCCTCGGACAGGTCGCCGATCGCGTAGCGGCCCATGATCTGCGCCAGACGCAGCTTCACCGCGATGTGCGAGCCGACCAACGTATTGGTGTCATGTGCCATGCGGCCGTACTCGCCGGGGAAGGCGTCGGCATCGATACGGAAGCTGATCTGGCCATCGTCGTGGCGCCGGGCCATGTCGGTCTGGGCGGCGAGCAGGTTGCGCAACTGCAGCTGCATCTTGCTCATCGCCTTGAGCAGGCGGCCGCTTTCGTCGTTGAACTGGGTGTCGACGTCGTTGTCCAGCTTGCCGCCGGCAATCGATTCGGCCGCGCGGGTGGCCCGGCTCAGCGGCTGGGTCAGGCTGCGGGTGATCAGCAGGCCCAGCACGCCGCTCAGCAGCACCACCAGCAGCGAGCCGGCGATCAGCAGCTTGCGCGAGTCGTCCATCGATTGCAGCGCAACGGCGGAGGCCTCGGCCGACAGCGTGTTCTGCAGTGCGATGTTCTCGGCGATCTTGTCCTGCCACTGCTGCATCGCCGGTGCGGCCTTGGTCAGCAGCAAGGGCAGGGCCTCATCGCTATGGCCGGTCTGGACCAGGTCCATGACCTGGTCGTTGAGTACCTTGACCACGGCGCGGCGGCGATCGATTTCTGCGCGGATCTCCCGGCCCTGGTCAGACGGTGGAATCGCATACAGTGCTTCGCGTGCCTTGGAATAGTCGGCGCGCGCAGCCTGGATGGTCTCGATAAACTTGAGATTATCTTCGCTGCTGGTTGGCAAAACCACATTGCGGATCTGCATCGCAATAATGTAGTTGGCATTCATCATGTCGTTGGACAGGCGAATCTTCACCATGTTCTGGTGCACCAGATCGTCGACCAGGGTGCGTGCCGAGCTCAGCCCGCGATAGCCGATAATGGCAATGAGGGCGGAGAGAACGATCAGCACGGCAAATGCCGCCGCCAGTCGGGGGCCGACGTTATAGCGTTGAAGAAATGCAGTCATGATCAATTCCCGGCAGGCGGTGCGCAATGGATGGGAGCGATCAGGTGACGCCGAACAGTGTCTGCGTCACATGTCGCTATGCGCAGTAACGGCGCGAGACAGCATCGCTGAATACCTCGATATCAAAAAAATATATAACGCGGTCAGGCTTGTGAAAAATAATAAATCGCGAGAATGGAATTGATCGGATTGTGTAATCGTTATCGGCGGGGGATGACGCCGAACTCGACAATAATCGTATTGCTACATAAATAAAAAGTTATTCGAATGCTGTTTTATTCTTTATCGGGTTGATGCGCCTTTTAAAAAGCGTGGCGCGGCATAAAAAAAGCCGCGCTCTGGAGAGCGCGGCTTGCGTTTGACGGCGGCCAGTGTGCGGCCGCTGCGGCGTGGCCTAGAACTCGGCCCAGTCCGATTCGTTGGACGGAGCCAACGCCACGGCAGCACGTGCCGCCGGCCTGGCGACCTGCGGCCTAGGCGCCGGTGCGCTGGCCGCGGCAGGCCGCTTGGCAGCGAGTTGGCGCACCACCGGCGTGGCGCGGGTCACTGCTTCGAGTTCGGCTGACAGGCGGAACAAGGCGACCGCCTCGGTGAGCTGTTGCGCCTGTTCTTCCATCGACCGTGCGGCGGCGGTGGCTTCTTCCACCAGTGCGGCGTTCTGCTGGGTTGCCTCGTCCATCTGGGTGACGGTCTGGTTGACCTGCTCGATGCCGGCCGACTGTTCCTGCGAGGCGGCGGAGATCTCGCTCATGATGTCGGTGACGCGCTGCACCGAGGAGACGATCTCGCTCATGGTGCTGCCGGCCTGGTTCACCAGCGCCGAGCCTTCGGCCACCTTGCTGACCGAATCGTCGATCAGGCTCTTGATTTCCTTGGCGGCGCCGGCCGAACGCTGTGCCAACGTGCGCACCTCGGAGGCGACCACGGCAAAGCCACGGCCCTGTTCGCCGGCCCGCGCCGCTTCCACCGCCGCGTTCAAGGCCAGGATATTGGTCTGGAAGGCGATGCCGTCGATGACCGAGATGATCTCGGCGATCTTCCTGGACGAGGTCTGGATGCCGGACATGGTGTCCACCACCTGGCTGACCACGGCGCCGCCGTGCGAGGCCACGTCGGCCGCACCAATGGCGAGCTGGTTGGCCTGGCGCGCATGCTCGGCGTTCTGCTTCACCGTGGAGGTGAGCTCTTCCATCGAGGCGGCGGTTTCTTCAAGGTTGGCGGCCTGCTGCTCGGTGCGCTGCGACAAGTCGTTGTTGCCGGCGGCGATTTCGCCGGCAGCGGTGTTGATGGCCAGCGTGGAGTGCTTGATGCGGCCGACGATATCGGTCAGGCGCTGGGTGGTGGCATTGGCATCGTCACGCAGGCGCGCGAACACGCCGTGGAACTGCCCGTCCATGCGTGCGGTCAGGTCGCCTTCGGCCACTGCGCCGAGCAGCTGCGACAGCTTGCCCAGATTGCGGTCGCTGACCTCCATCATCGAGTTCAGATCCGCCACCATCACCGCGAAGTCGTACTTGAAGCGCGCCGCATCGCCACGTGCGCTGAAGTCGCCGGCGGCTGCGGCCTGCGCCAGCTGCTTGATCTCGGTATTGATCGACAACAGGCTGGCCTTGGCCGCATCCATCGCTTCATGCAGGATCGCGCGGCTGGCCGGCAGGCGGCGTGCGTCCTGGGTCAGGTCGCCCTGTGCGTACTGGTTGAGGATGCGCACCGCGTCGGTGATGGCATCCAGATGCTCGAAGATCATCGTGTTGATGCCGCCGGCCAGCGTGCCGTACACGCCGGGGAAATCCTCCGGCATGCGGTGGGTGATGTCTTCGGCTGCATGCAGGTGTGACATGCGCGCGGTCTCGTCGCTGAAGCGGCGCAGCATCTGCGTCATGCCGCTGGTGGCCTCGAGCATCTGGCCGATCTCGTCGTTGCTGGTCTTGTGGACCTGCACGCTCAGGTCGCCGCGCGAGACCGCCTTGATGGCGCCCAGCGCCTTGGCCAGCGGATTGGTGATGCTGCGTGCGATCAGCCAGCCAAAGGTTACCGACAGTGCCGCCATCAGCAGCGTGCCGAGCAGCAACACCGCGCTGGTCAGCTTGAACGAGGCGCTGCTGGCGGCAACCATGTTGGCCAGCGCGGTCGACTGCTCGGCATACATTTTGTCGATCGTCTCGAACAATTCCTTGCGAATGTCACCGGATTGCTTGTTTGCAAGCACTGCCGCCGCATAGTCGGGCTGCTTGTAGAGCGTACGCAGCGTCTTGTTGGCTTGAAAGTAGCTCGCGCTTTGTTCGGCAAGCTTGGTGTACGCGGCCTTGAGCGGCGACGCAGCGTCGATCTTCGCTGCCAGCGCCTTTTGTGTCTGCGCGTACTTGCCCTGGATATCATCCATGCGGGTGAGAAAGTAGGCATAGCGCTCCGGATCCTCGAGATTGACGAACTGACCGGATTCGTAGATACGGAATTCGCCACCGAAGGCACGCAGCTCCGAGAGTTTGCTCAGGATCGGGACGACATCCTCATTGATCAGCACTGCCTGCTGCTGCATCTGCCGCATGCGTGAATAGCCCAGGCCGCCCAGCAAGGCGGTGAGCACGGCGCTCAGGCAGAAGGCAACCATCAGTTTGCGGCGGATCGGCCAATCGTTGAACTTGTTCATCAGTGACTCCGGGACATTGCGCAGGGACGCTCTCCAGCACGCTAACGGCCGCCCGGGATGATTCTTTATTTTTGAAGGACGAACGGTAGGGCCGCCGGCCGGCGTGTGCGGCGATCAGCCGCCGGCAACGCGGCCGTGGCGGGCAGGGTGCGCCCGCCGGTGGCGCTGAAGGTGCACGGGAGCCGCCCCGGTCAGGGCTGCGCCGCTGCACTCAGAAATCCTGCCACTGGCTGTCGTTGCCGGCGGCACTGCCGGGCGACTTGCGGGTAGGGGGACGCGGCGGCATGGCAGCGCGCTTGTTGCCGGTCGGTGCCCGTGTGGAGGGCGCAACCGGGCTGACGCCGGGTGTGGCGGCGGCAATCGCCGCCGGCCTGCCAACGTGGCTGAGCTTGAACACCGCCACCGCATCGGTCAGCTGGCCGGCCTGTTCTTCCATCGCGCGTGCAGCGGCGGTGGCTTCTTCCACCAGTGCCGCGTTCTGCTGGGTGGCTTCGTCCATCTGGGTGACGGTGAGGTTGACCTGCTCGATGCCGCTGGACTGCTCCTGCGAGGCGGCGGAGATCTCGCCCATGATGTCGGTCACGCGCTGCACGCTGGCCACGATCTCGGCCATGGTGGTGCCGGCCTGCTGCACCAGCGCCGAGCCCTGCGCCACCTTGTCGACCGAGTCGTCGATCAGGTGCTTGATCTCCTTGGCCGCGCCGGCCGAGCGCTGCGCCAACGTGCGCACTTCGGTGGCGACCACGGCGAAACCACGGCCCTGTTCACCGGCACGCGCCGCTTCCACCGCCGCGTTCAAGGCCAGGATATTGGTCTGGAAGGCGATACCGTCGATGACCGAGATGATCTCGGCAATCTTCTTCGAGGAAACTTCGATGCCGGACATGGTGGTGACCACCTGCGCCACCACCGCGCCGCCATGCGAGGCGACATCGGCCGCGCCGATCGCCAGCTGGTTGGCCTGGCGCGCGTGCTCGGCGTTCTGCTTGACGGTGGAGGTGAGCTCCTCCATCGAGGCGGCGGTTTCCTCCAGGTTGGCGGCCTGTTGTTCGGTGCGCTGTGACAGGTCGCTGTTGCCGGCGGCAATCTCGCTGGCGGCCGCGTTGATCTGCGTGGCCGAGGTCTGGATGCCCGCCACGATGCCGGTCAGTTGCGCCACGGTGGCATTGGCATCGTCGCGCATGCGGGCGAACACGCCCTGGAACTGTCCGTCCATGCGCACGGTGAGGTCGCCCTCGGCCAGTGCGCTGAGCAGGCGGGAAATACGTTCCAGGCCTTGCGAGGTGGTTTCCAGCAGGCCGTTGAGCTGACGGCCGAATTCCAGATAGAAGCCGTGCTTGTCGTCCAACGCCAGGCGTTGGCCGAAGTCGCCCATCAAGGCCGACTGCACCAGCGCGGCGACCTCTGCCTGCGTGCTGACCTCGGCGCTGACATTGCGCCACAGCAGCATGCTGCCGCTGCTATGACCATCGGCGGCGTACAGCGGGGTCATGCTCAGATCCAGCGTCACCGGCCCGAAGGCGTAGCGCTCCAATGTGGTGGACTGCAGTTGCTGCAGGCGCTGCATGCGTGCCTTGCCGTCGGCATCGGTGCCGAACACATAGTCCAGCGGGTTGCCGACCACCGCATCGGCGCTGAAGCCCTGCTGGCCCTTGGCATGAAACGCCGCTTCGCTGCGCTTCAACGAGTTGTGCAGCGCCTGGGTGATGAACACCGCCGTGTGCTGCTCGTCGGCCAGCAGCACTTCCATCTCCGAATGTTCCAGCGCGGTGCGGATGCGCAGGTTTTCGTTGGCGATCTGCGCATCGCGCTCGATGCGCTGGCGCAGGTCGGTCTGCATGCGCTGCATGGCGCCCATCAGGCGGCCCACCTCGTCCTGGCGCTGCGCGGCGATCTGGTTGTCCAGCTTGCCGGAGGCAATGGCACCTGCCACCTTTGCAGCGGCGTCCAGCGGGCCCACCACCTGACGGCGCAACAGTGCGAACAGCGCAACGCTGAGCACCAGCGCCGAGCCCAGGCCGACCGCCAGGATGGTCCACAACAGGCGATGTGCCTGCTGCATGATCGCCGCATACGGCACCACCACGCCCAGCGCAAAACGCTCCTGCGCGTGGCCGATCTGCAACGGCACATAGGCGCTGACCGTGCCGGCGGCGTCCGGCGTGAAGTCCAGATAGTCCTTGCCGGCCCTGGTGGCCGCCAGTATCGCGCGATAGTCGGCACCGTCGGCCGGCTTGCCGATCCGCGCAGCGTCGCGCGAGGCCAGAATCACCCCGGCCGGCGAGATCAGCTCGACATAGCCATCGTCCATCGGACGCAAGGTGCTCAGGCGCTTCTGCAATGCGGCCAGGGCGAAATCCACCGACACCACGCCCACATAGTTGCCATGGTCCAGGATGGGCGTGGACAAGGTGGTCATCAGCACCGGCTTGCCGCCGATCTGGTAATCGTAGGGGCCGGCCACGATCTGGCGGCCCAGCTCGCGGGGCTTGAGGTACCAGTCGCCGTCGCCGGGCTTTTCGTAGCCGACCAACGGCTCGCGGATCAGCGACTGCCCGTTGTAGGCCCAGTAGGTCATGAAACGGCCGGTGTTGTCGTGACCCTGGGCATCGACATAGTCGCCGTCCTTGCCGTCGAAGGCCTGCGGCTCCCACAAGGTGCCCATGCCCACCCATTCGGGATGGTTCTGCAACGCGTCGTGCACGATCGCCGCCGCCGCCTCGCGGCTCACCCCGCCATGCGCACGCTGCGCCAGCAAGGCGCTGGCGAGCGACTGGCCGGTGGTGAATGCCTGCCCCAGCTCGCTGCCGATCTGCTCGGCCTGATAGCGCGCCGCGTTCTGCATCGTGGTCTGTGCCGAAGCGATCAGCGCGCGACTGCTTTGCCAGTAGCTGATCGCCGCGGTCAGGCCGAAGCACAGCAATGCAGCGACCGCGGTGCCGAGCATCAGGCGGTACGCCAGACTGCCGCCGGAGCGGGATTGCGTGGGGGGCGAGGGCATGGGCGTGGCTTCGAAGTGAGGAGGTGGTACGGGAGAGCGATCTGGTGGCGATCAGCTGGCGACGCGCAGGGCCTCCGCGCGCGCGGCACCACGGCCGGGGCCGCGCTGCACGGGCGAGGCCGCGGTCACCCGGAAGCTGGACACCGCCTCGTCGAGCTGCTGCGCCTGCTGCTGCATGGCGTTGGCGGCGGCGGTGGCTTCTTCCACCAGCGCGGCGTTCTGCTGGGTGCTCTCGTCCATCTGGGTGACGGTGAGATTGACCTGCTCGATGCCGGCCGATTGCTCCTGCGAGGCGGCAGAGATCTCGCTCATGATGTCGGTCACGCGCTGCACCGAGGACACGATCTCGGCCATGGTCTTGCCGGCCTGATCCACCAGCGCCGAGCCCTGCGCCACCTTGCCGACCGAGTCGTCGATCAGGTGCTTGATCTCCTTTGCCGCGCCGGCCGAGCGCTGCGCCAGCGTGCGTACCTCGGAGGCAACCACGGCAAAGCCGCGGCCCTGTTCGCCGGCACGGGCCGCTTCCACCGCCGCGTTCAAGGCCAGGATGTTGGTCTGGAAGGCGATGCCATCGATGACCGAGATGATCTCGGCGATCTTCTTCGACGAGGTCTGGATGCCGGACATGGTGTCCACCACCTGGCTGACCACCTGGCCGCCTTGCGAGGCCACCGATGCCGCGCCGATCGCCAGCTGGTTGGCCTGGCGCGCGCTTTCGGCGTTCTGCCTGACCGTGGAGGTGAGCTCCTCCATCGAGGCGGCGGTTTCCTCCAGGTTGGCTGCCTGTTGTTCGGTGCGCTGCGACAGGTCGTTGTTGCCGGCGGCGATCTCGCTGGCCGACCCGGTGATGGCACCGGCGGCCTGCTGGATGCGCCCGACGATGCCGGCCAGCTGCGTGGCGGTGGTGTTGGCATCATCGCGCATGCGGGCGAACACGCCGTGGAACTCACCGTCCAGGCGCGCGGTGAGGTCGCCCTCGGCCAGCGCGGCCAATAGCTCGGACAGCTTGCCCAGGTTGCGGTCGCTGACGTCCATCATCGCGTTGAGGTCGTTGATCATGCGCGCCGAGTCGTGCCTGAAACGCGTGGCATCGCCGCGCTGGCTGAAGTCGCCATTGGCCGCAGCCTGGGCCAGCCGCTTGATCTCGGTGTTGATCGCCAGCAGGCTGGCCTTGGCCGCATCCATCGCTTCGTGCAGCACCGCCCGGGTACCGGGCAGGCGCGCGGCGTCGCGCGACAGGTCGCCTTGCGCGTACTCGTTGAGGATGCCGATCGCATCGATGATGGCGTCCAGGTGTTCGAAGATCATCGTGTTGATGCCGCCGGCCAGCTCGCCGTAGACGCCGGGGAAATCGGTGGGCATGCGGTGGCTGACGTCTTCGCCGGCGTGCATGTGCATCATCACCTTGGTCTGCGCGGAGAAGCGCTCCAGCGTATGCACCATGTCGTCGGTGGCCTTGAGCATCTGGCCGATTTCATCGCTGCCATGCTGGGCGGTGCGCACGCTCAGATCGCCACGCGCCACGCCCTTGATGGCGGCAAGCGCGCGCGACACCGGCTCCAGCACCGAATTGCCGATCAGCCAGCCCACCAGCAGGTTGAGCAGCACCAGCACGCCGCCGGCCAGGGTGACGATGCCGGTGAAGACCAGCGCCTGCGCCTGGGTGTCGTCCAGATACACGCCGGTGCCGATCACCCAGCCCCACGGCTTGTACAGCGAGGCGTAGGAGGTCTTCTGCACCGGGTCTTTTTCGCCGGGCTTGGCCCAGGCGTAATCGACGTAGCCGCCGCCGGCCAGCGCCGCGCTGACGAAGGCCGGGAAGATGCGCTTGCCGTCGGGGCTCAGCACATCGTTGAGCGGCTTGCCGATGAGGTCCGGGCGGGTGGGGTGCATCAGCATCACCGGCGTCTGGTCGGTGACGTAGATGTAATCCACGCCGCCACGTGCGCGCATAGTGGACAAGGTATGCAGCGCGGCCTTCTTGGCGCTGTCCACATCCATCTCGCCCTTTTCGGCGCGCTCGGCATAGCCATTGACCACCGCGATGGCCATTTCGATCTGGCTCTTGAGCCCGTCGCGGCGCGTATCGGTGAGATCCACGTATTGCAAGCGTGCGGCGATCACCGCCAGCACGATGATGCCCAGCGCCACCAGCGCGGTCTGCGCCAGAAACTTGCGCTTCAGCGGTACGTTGGCCAGCGTGTTTGCAATCGTGGTCTTGAAGGTCATGGCAGGTATCCAGCAAAGGAATGTGACCGAGGTAAGTCGAATAGCGACCTGATCCCCAAAATGTTGAGCAGTGCGCGACAGCCGGCGTGAGGGCGTTTTTCAGTGCGTTTTTGCAGGTGCGCCAGCCGCACCTTGGGGGGCGTCATACGGTTGCCATGGCGATGCGGCGGCGCGCATCGGGCCGGGCAGGGCACGCGGCCCGTGGACCCGCTGGCAAAGGCAGTGCGCACGAGGGCGATAGGACCTGCAGCGCAGGCCGGCGCTTCGGCGCACGTCGCGCAGCGCGGGGCTGGCTGGCTGGCTGGAGAGCCTACGACGCCGCTGCGACCATCGCGATCGCGAGGCGTGCAATGCTCAGTGGCGTTGCGTTGTGCCCACGCTGGCCATCGATTGCTGCAGGGTGTGCAGTTGCGTCCACAGCCGTGCGTCGCCTGCATGGTCCAGCGACAAGGCCTGCGCAGCCTGCAGGTCGCCGGCATGCAGGGCGCGGTTGGCCTGGCGCTGCTGCGCCAGATACTGGCCCAGTTGCTGCTGCACCAGCGCAAACTGGCGCGCCTGCTCGCCCTGTGGCGCGCTGGCCTGGACGTAGCCCGCATGCCGTGCAATGCGTTGACGCAGGTTGCCCAGACGCTCGTCGTAGGCCTCGATGCGGGCGGGGTCATGCGCTGCGGCAAGCTGCGCCCGCTGCTCGTCGCGCAACTGCACCAGGTCGATGGCGAGGGACTGCAGCGCGTTCACCGGCACGTTGTCCAGCAGGACCGACACCGGCGCGGCCGGTGCTGCGAAGGACGGCGGCAGCGAGATGCTGGCAGCCAGCAGCGCGGCGGCGCACACCGAGCCCAGCAGGTGGCGGACAGCGCGTGGTGAGTTGACGGTGGGCATGCGGACTTCCTTCGACGTGGCGCGGGCCAGGCAGCCCTCATTGCTCCCTGTATCGGCCGCCGCGGCGCGCGCTTGATCACCTTTCGACGGACGGCACGATTGCGGGGGGAACGCAGGGGTATTGCGAACGGGCGTGCGTCTGTCGGTCGCTGCCAGATGGCAGAACGCCCCGGCAGGAGCGGGGCGTGTTGAGCGTCGTCGTGGTTGGCCCTGCGCGCGTGGATAGGCGCTGCGCTGGGCATGTTCCGACACGCCGGGGCAGCGGCTGCAGGCCATGCGGCACGCGTCGCGGGGCAGGTGCGCAATTGCAGGACTGCGCCGGGCACTGCGGTGCCTGGCAGAAATGAAAAGCCCCGGCATCGCTGCCAGGGCTTTGTCGTGACCGCACACAGTCGGCGGCCTTTTCTCCCGCGGGAGAAGGAGCCACACCGCGCTTGGTGCGTGGCCTGGCGTGTTACGCGGCCTGCGGCACACGCAGCGAGCGCACCAGCCCGCCGATGTCCACGATCAGCGAGACCCGGCCATCGCCCAGGATGGTGGCGCCTGAGACACCCGGGATACGGCGGTAGTTGTTCTCGATGTTCTTGACCACGACCTGTTGCTGGCCGAGCAGCTCATCCACTTCCAGCGCGATCTTCTGGCCGTCGCCTTCGACCACCACCACCAGCGGTTCCTGCGAGGACTGCTGCCCGCCGAAGCCGTAGTAGTCGGTAAGCGACAGGATCGGCAGGTACTCGCCGCGCACCCGCAGCACCCGACCATCGCCCGCCATCGAGCGGATGTCTTCCGGTGCCGGTTGCAGTGCCTCGAGCACGTAGGCCAGCGGCAGGATCAGGGTTTCGCCGGCGACCGAGACGGTCATGCCGTCCAGGATGGCCAGGGTCAGCGGCAGGCGGATCAGCACGCGGGTACCGCTGCCGGCGTTGCTTTCCAGCTGCACTTCGCCACCCAGGCCCTGGATGTTGCGGCGGACCACGTCCATGCCCACGCCACGACCGGACAGGTCGGTCACCGCATCGGCGGTGGAGAAACCCGGTGCGAAGATCAGGTCCCACACCTGCGCGTCGGTCGGGTTTTCCGGCACGGCGATGCCGCGTTCGGCGGCTTTTTCCAGGATCTTGGCGCGATTGAGGCCGCGGCCGTCGTCGCTGACTTCGATCACGATGTGGCCGCCCTGGTGCGAGGCCGCCAGGGTGATCGTGCCGGTCTCGTCCTTGCCGGAGGCGCGACGCGCATCGGGCATTTCCAGGCCGTGGTCGATCGAGTTACGCACCAGGTGCACCAACGGATCGGCAATCTTTTCGATCAGGCCCTTGTCCAGTTCCGTGCCTTCGCCGATGGTGCGCAGGCGCACCTGCTTGCCGAGGCGGCTGGAGAGGTCGCGGACCAGGCGCGGGAAGCGACGGAACACCGCGTCCACCGGCAGCATGCGCACGCCGATGACCGCTTCCTGCAGGTCGCGGGTATTGCGTTCGAGCAGATCCAGGCCGGCGAACAGCTGTTCGGCGTGCGCCGGATCCAGGCCGGTGGAAACCTGCTTGAGCATGGCCTGGGTGATGACCAGCTCGCCGACCAGATTGATCAGGGCATCGACCTTGTCGACGCTGACGCGGATCGAGGTTTCCGCTTCGGCTGCGGCGGCCTTGGCCGGCGTGGCAGCGGCGGCGGCAGGTTCGGCAGCGGTGGCAGGTGCCGCAGCGACGGCGACAGGCGCAGCGGCGGTTTCGACGGCCAGGCTCGGCGGCGGGCCGGGCACCGTCATCGGGCGGATGTCCAGCTCGCAATCGTCCACCACCCAGGCGAAGGTGTCTTCGATCTTGCTGCGCGGAATCTTGCCGATCAGGCCCAGATCCCAGGCCAGGTAGGCTTCCAGCGGGTCGATGTTCTCGAAGCCCGGCATGCGCTCCAGGCGCGCGGCAATCTGCAGCGGGCCCAGGTGCTCGAGCTCGCGGATGATGCGCAGCGGGTCGTTGCCGCTCATGAACAGCGACGGCGCCGGGGTGAAGCCGATATGCCAGGCTTCGGGTTCTTCTTCCTTCGGCTTGGCCACCGCCGCGGCGGTCGGCGCTTCGCCGGCCAGCACCGCGTTCAAACGGGTATGCACGGCCTTGACCGCGGCCGGGTCGGCCGGGGTGCCGTGTTCGGCTTCGCGCAGCAGCGCGCGCAGCACGTCGACCGAGCCGAGCATGGCATCGACCGCATTGGGCTCGAGCTGGCGCTTGTTGGAGCGCAACTCGTCCAGCAGCGTCTCCAGCACGTGGGTCAGGCCGGCGACCGCTTCGAAACCGAAGGTGGCGGCGCCGCCCTTGATCGAGTGCGCGGCGCGGAACACCGAATTGATGATTTCCGGGTCGCGGTTGCCCTCTTCAAGGGACAACAGCCCGGCCTCCATCGCGTCCAGCCCTTCGCGGCTTTCCTCGAAAAAGGTGGCGTGGAAACGTTGCAGGTCCATGCTCATGGGCGTGACATCCGATGGTGAGGCAAGTGGAATTAACCCAGAACTTTCTGGACGGTGGCGATCAGCTGTTCCGGGTTGAACGGCTTGACCAGCCAGCCGGTGGCACCGGCGGCCTTGCCTTCGGACTTCTTGTCGGCCGCCGACTCGGTGGTGAGCATCAGCATCGGGGTGAACTTGTAGTCCGGCAGCTGGCGCAGCTCACGGATCAGCGAGATGCCGTCCATGTTGGGCATGTTCACGTCGGTCACCACCGCGTTGAAGCGTTGGCCCTTCGCGCGGCCCAGCGCCACGGCGCCGTCCTCGGCTTCTTCGACGGCAAAGCCGGCAGAGGTGAGGGCGAAAGAGACCATCTGGCGCATTGACGCCGAATCGTCCACCACCAAGATACGTGCGCTCATGCGGCGTTCTCCACAGATTTCAGGTTGTCATTGGATGCGGAAAGTCCGAGCGCGTCGGTGACGCCGAGCAGACGGGCCGCATCTCTAAAAGTGTCGTTGCAGCCATCGAATTCGGTATGCAACCCCGCCTGGCGGCGGGTCTGCACAAAGGCACAGAGCAACTGCACGCTGGCGGTATGGATACGCCGGACGTCGCCGGCATTGAGCACCACTTCGCCGTCCTGGGCCAGGAACGCGGCAAGCTTCTGCTTGAGGTCGGCGCTGGTCTCGATGCCGAGATCCTCACCCAATGTCACTGTGCTCATTGTTGCTCCGAACGGATGGTTCTATGCGTACTAACGGCGGGCGGCGGGAAAGCTTTAACGGTGAATCGTTGCGCGTGCAGGTGCGCGTCAGCTGCGTGCCGGATCAATGCAGCAAATGGCTGGCATCGAGCAGGATCATCGGCTGATGGCCCAGCCGCGCGACGCCGCGGAACAGGTTGTTGGAAATGCGGCACAGGCGTGCGTTGTCCGGTGGTTCGATCTGCTGATCGGTCAGGCTGGTGACATCTTCCACCGCCGACACGCGCAGGCCCATGGTCTCGCCGTTTTCCTCCAGCACCACCACGCGCGTCTGCAGATCCATGTTGATCGGCGCCGAGCCCAGATGCATGCCCAGGTCGATCACCGGCACCACCTGGCCACGCAGGTTCATGATGCCGAGCATCGCGCTGGCGGTGCCGCGCAGTGGCAGCAGCGGCACCGGCAGTACCACCTCCTGCACCTTGAGCAATTCGAGCGCATAGGTCTGTTCGCCGCAGCGCAGGCGCAGCCAGCGCGTGCTGCGTTCGGCCGCGCGCCGCTCGGCCTGGATGTGCTCGGCCTGGCCGGGGGCCAGCAGTGCCTGCAGGCCTTGCGGATAGATCGGCGACGGCGGCGCGCGGTGCGGTGCCTGCATCGGTGCCGGCGCAGGCCGCGCAGGTGCCGGCGCGGCGGGTGCGGCATAGGCAAAGGCCGGGTCGGCATCCATCTCCGACAGCAGATCGGCGGCCAGCAGGTCCGCGCCGGAGGCAGCGCTGGCGAAGGCCGGGTCCGCGTCCATCTCGGCCATCAGGTCGGCAGTGCTCATGAACGGGCTGGGCGCCGCCGTGGCGAACGCCGGGTCGGCATCCATTTCGGCGAGGAAATCGGCAGCGATATCTGCAGCGCTGGGCGCGGCAACCACCGGCGGGCCGAACGCCGGGTCGGCATCCATTTCGGCGAGGAAATCGGCAGCGATGTCCGCGGCGCTGGGCGCGGCGACCACCGGCGGGCCGAAGGCCGGGTCGGCATCCATTTCGGCGAGGAAATCGGCGGCGATGTCCGCGGCGCTGGGCGCAGCGACCACCGGCGGGCCGAAGGCCGGGTCGGCATCCATTTCGGCAAGGAAATCGGCGGCGATGTCCGCGGCGCTGGGCGCAGCGACCACTGGCGGGCCGAAGGCCGGGTCGGCATCCATTTCGGCAAGGAAATCGGCGGCGATCGCATCGGCGCTGAGCACCGCGGAGATCGCGTTGGAAGTGGCCGCTTCGGAGACAGCGGCGGCTTCGGGGGCCGCGGCAGCCTGCACCGGCGCTTCAGCCAGCGTGACGTCTGCCTCGGCAATTGCCGGTGCCGCCGCGACGGTGGCAGTGGCAGCCGGGGCAGGGGGCTCGACGCCGGCATCGTGCAGCAGGCCTTCCAGATAATCGTCCAGCTCACCGTTGGCGGTGTGGTTGCTCATGCGGCTTGCTCCATACGCACCGCGTCATCGGCCAGCACCCATTCCAGCGCGCGGCGATAGGCGGACAGGCCGCGGCCCTGGTAGTCGCCGCCGGTGGCGGGGACGGTCAACGCGGCGGCATTGCAGATTCGGGTATCCACCGGCACCGCGTCTTCCCAGACGACAGCGCCGTAGGTGTCCTGCATCTCCTTGAGTGTCTCGGTGCCGGCGCGGGTGCGGCGGTCGAACAGGGTCGGCAGGATCGACACCGGCAGTGCGCGGCGACGTGAACGCTGCACCATGTCGGCGGTACGCACCATGCTGGCCAGGCCATGCAGCGCCAGCGGCTCGGCCTGGGTCGGCACCACCACGCGGTCGCAGGCGGCCAGCGCGTTGATCATCAGCAGGCCGAGCGTGGGCGGGCAGTCGAGCAGGATGTAGTCGTGCTGGCCGGCATGCCGGGTCATCGCGTTCTGCAGGGCCAGGCCCAGCCCGGGCTGGTTGGCGCTGCGGCGTTCCAGCGTGGCCAATGCGGCTTGCGCGCAGACATAGGACAGGCCGGGGATGGCGCTTTCGTGGGCCAGGCTGGCCAGGTCGCTCGGCGGGGTGCCGAACAGGTCCAGCACCCCGCGCGGCGGCGGGTCGATCGCCACGCCGAACGCGCGGGTGAGTGAGGAGTGCGGATCGAGGTCGATCAACAATACCCGGTGGCCGAGCGCGGCCAGGCCACGACCCAATGCCAGCGTCGTGGTGGTCTTGCCGACGCCGCCCTTCTGGTTGGCGATTGCCCAGATACGCATCTCACTGCACTCCTTGAATTACGGCGGGAACGGAACTTGTGCCGCTTTCGGTGGTGACGGCCGTTTGGCCGCCGTCAGACTTGGGAAGCTTGGGCGCCCCGGCGGCGGTCGCATGCAGCTGCGATGGCGGATCGGGTGCGAGTGAGCCAGCCGAGTCAGCGAGGATGATCAACACCACACGCCGGTTCGCATTCCGTCCCGCCTCAGTGCTGTTATCGGCACGTGCGCGGAATTCTCCATAGCCCACCATCGCCAATCGCTGCGGGGCGATGCCGTCGTCGGCAAACAGGTGCACCACGCTGGCGGCGCGCGCGGCCGACAGCTCCCAGTTGGAGGGGAACTGTGCGGTGGCGATCGGCTGGTTGTCGGTATAGCCCTCCACGCGCACGCCGTTGGGCGCATCGCGCAGCACCGCGGCCAGCGCCGACAGGGTGCCGCGGGCGCTGCCGGCCAATGCCGCCGAGCCGGTACCGAACAGGATGTCGCTGTTGATCTCCACCTCGATCCACAGATCGTTGCGGCGGATGGTGATGAGTTTCTGGTCGATCAGCGGCGCCAGCGTCTTGCCCAACTGCTGGGCCACCGCGTCCATCTGCCGCTGCGCACGCGCCAGCTGCGCCTGGTTGCGCAGCGACACCGGCATGCGCATCTGCGCGGCCATCGACGGCAGCAGGGTGGGGTCGGTCGGCCCTCTGGACGCGGCCATCGGCGCGCCGGCCTTGATCACCGACGGGCGGTCGTAATCGGCACCCAGGGTCTGGGTCCTGCCGACCTGCACCGGGCTGGCGGCGGTGGACGCGCCACCGAAGGCGGTGGTCAGCGCTTGCGCCATGACCTTGTACTTGCCCTCGTTGAGCGAGGAGATTGCATACATCACCACGAAGAACGCCAGCAGCAGCGTCATCAGATCGGCATACGGAATCGCCCACGCTTCGTGGTTGCCATGGTCTTCGTGGTGTTTGCGACGGCGGGCCATGACGGGACTAATGCAAGTAGCCTGCCAGTTTCGACTCGATGTTACGCGGGTTCTCGCCCTGGGCGATCGCGATCAAGCCTTCGATCGCCATTTCGCGCTCGTTGGTGCTGCAATGGATGACGCTCTTGAGCTTGGCGGCGACCGGCAGGAACAGCAGGTTGGCCGAGGCGATGCCGTAGATGGTGGCGGTGAAGGCCGCGGCGATGCCGTGGCCGAGCATGGCCGGGTCGGCCAGGTTCTTCATCACCGCCATCAGCCCGAGCACCGCACCGATGATGCCCAGCGTGGGCGCGTAGATGCCCATGCCTTCGAACACCTTGGCCGCGGCAAGGTCCTGCCGCTCCTGGTTGTCCATTTCGATCTCGAGCATATGCCGCATGGATTCGGGCTCCACGCCATCGACCAGCATCTGCAGGCCCTTGCGCAGGAACGCGTCGTCCTGGCGCGGGAGCTGGTCTTCCAGGCCCAGCAGGCCCTGGCGGCGGGCGATGTTGCTCCACTCGACGATGCGCGCCAGCAACTGCGGGCGGTCGCTGGCCGGCGGCTGGATCACCCAGCGCAGGATCTTGAAGGCGCGCCGGAAAACCGCCGGCGAGGTGTGCAGCAGGATTGCCGCCACGGTGCCGACGATCACGATCACGAAGGCAGCCGGCGACCACAGCGACGAAATGCCGGCGCCTTTCAACACGCTGCCGCCCACGATCGCCACGATCGCGAGCACCAGTCCGATGATGCTGAGTCTGTCCATGGAGGCGATATCGGCGCGAGCGCGGCGGACTTGATAGAGCAGATGGTCGAGAGCGCCAGAAAGTTGTCGTTTTGCGGCATGGGCCGCTTCGACTCTGCGTCGATGCAGGGGGACAGGTCATCGGCGCATGCGCTCCCGACCAGGGCGTGTCATCAATGCCGCATCAGGCCCGCCCCCCCTTGCGCGTGCACGCAGGCAACAAGCGCGCGCATGTTCGGTGTGGCGATCGCGTTGGCGATGGCCGCCACGCGGCGTGTGGTGGGCGATGCCCTCAGCTCCATCCAGTCTCTTGCTGAGCTCGGTTTTAAACAAGGTGTGTGCTGGCGCTTCGGCAAACCGCTTGCGTCCGGTTGCGGGCGAGGGTGTGTTGCTTGCAGCGATCACGCTGCTGCAGCCGCGACGCGGTCGGCTGTGCCGTGCCGCGTGCACGCGTGGCGGGCCGGCTGCCCATTGTGGATGCCTCGCAACGCCGCTGGTCTGTTGCGCGGCAGAATGCGCTGCCGCGTGGGCTGTGCTACTTAGCTTTCCACGGCATTAGAACGATCTAATCGCATCTGCGTGGAAGCGGACGCAAGAGGAGGGGGCAGGTTGCCGCAATGGCGACGGATCGTTTTTGTGTCACTTCGCGCAGCGTTCTTGGCCGATCGCTGGATCGACAGAAATCCGCCGAAGCCAATCACCTTTGGGAGAGCATGATCGAAATGAACTGCATGCCATTCGCACGCCACCGCAGCACGCTGTCCGCCGGTATCGCCATCGCCTTGTTCGCGAGTGCCGCCTCCACCGCCGCCGCCCAGCAGGCCGACGGCACGCCGGCGCCCACGGGCCAGGCCGAGGTGCAGGCCACGGACCTGGACGCAGTGACGGTGACCGGCTACCGCTACGCGATCGAAAAAAGCCTGGAGCAGAAGCGCAACGCCAACGCCGTGGTCGATGTGATCACCGCCGAGGACGTGGGCAAGTTCCCCGACAAGAACGTGGCCGATGCGCTGCAGCGCGTGCCCGGCGTGGTCATCAGCCGCGACGGCGGCGAGGGCAAGAACGTCAGCGTGCGTGGCCTGTCCTCGGAGCTGGTGCTGACCGAATTGAACGGCAACTACATCGCCACCGCCGAGTCCAACGGCGACCCGACGCGCTCGTTCAACTACACGCTGCTGCCGTCGAACCTGCTGGGCAGCGCAGAGTTGTACAAGACCCCGGAAGCGCGCATCGACGAAGGCGGCATCGGCGGCACGGTGATCCTGCAGACGCGGCGCCCGCTGGAACTGGAGCCACATTCGGGCTTCGTGTCCGCCGAGGGCACCTGGTCCGATACCAGCAAGAAGACCGACGGCCAGTTCTCCGGTTCGTATTCGTGGCACGACAAGGACAACCGCTTCGGTGTCTTCGTCGGCTACACGCAGCAAAAGCGCACCGCACGTACACTCGATGCCAGCACCGAGAGCTGGCAATGGTACGGGCGCGACGAAGTCGGCCCGGCGGTCGACGTGAACGGTAATCCGTCGGACTTCAATGCCAACTGGTGGGGCGGGACCGGTTTCTGGACCCAGGACGGCGATTACGCCACCGGTTTCATGATGCCGACGGCGGTGAGCCTGGGCGCCAAACGCGAGGAGCGCGAGCGCAAGGGTGGGCAGCTGACCTTGCAGTTCAAGCCAACCGACGACCTGACGCTGACCGCGAACTACTTCCGCTTCGACCTGTCGCAGGACTCGCAGACCAATACCATCAAGATTCCCGAGTGGAACATTGCCCGTTACAACGGCGACGGCAACTGGCGCGGCGGGCGTCTGCTCGACCGGCTGCAGTTCGATCCCAGCGGCACGATCGTCACTGGCGCCGCCTACAGCCTGCGCCCGGGCAAGACCTACTATTGCAACGAGGCGCAGGCCGCTGCGGCCGGCCTGCCGCCGGGCGGCTGGGGCTCGGACGACTGCACGGTGCCCACGCCCCAGATCACCGGCAGCTACAACATCGAAAAATCGCTGTCGCAGACCGTGGACCTGGGCGGCGAATGGCGTGGCGAGCAGGTGGACGTGGCGTTCAAGGCCGGCCGCACCTGGGCCAAGGGCGGGCCGGAGCTGCAGTTTTCCCTGCCGATCAAGCCGCGCCTGCAGAACGCCGACGGCAGCTGGACCAACGCCAACTTCGCCAGCGCCTGGGACCTGACCGGCACGCCGTCCATGACGTTCTCGCCGGAGCTGATGCAGAACCTGCGCGACGGCATCCTGCAGGTCGACCTGGGCTCGACCGGCTCGTCCTGGACCCGCAACACCAACCAGCAGCAGTACGCGCAGATCGATACCACCTGGCATTTCGACGGCGAGGTCTTCGACTCGCTGCAGTTCGGCATCAAACGTCGCGACGGCGGCATCCACCGCAGTACCGGCAACAACTACTGGGTGTGCCCGGGCACCGACCCGGGCGACTACGACAACCGCTACTGGAACGGGCGCTGCAATGCCATCGCCACGCAGTTCTCCCCGGGCCTGCTGTTCGCGCAGGACAACCTGGCCGGCGGCGTCAACGCCAGCGCGTTCCCGGCGATCAACTTCCCGGGCTACATCGGCTACTTGAACCAAACCTACGGCGCGATGCAGACCCGCAACGAAGACAACTTCGTCTACAACGTGGACGAAGAGATCTATTCCAGCTACCTGCAGCTCAACTTCCACACCGAGCGGCTGCGTGGCAACGTCGGCGTGCGGGTGGCGCGTACCGGCCAGCGTGCCGAGTCCACCGACAAGGTGAGCGCCTACAACGACTACTTCTTCGATGGCGCCGACGGCAATCCGCTGGCCTGCCAGCAGGGCGCCGCCATGCCCGGCGGCGCCCCGGCCGACACCTATTGCGGCACCGAAGGCTACTGGCGTTTGGCCGACAGCGTGCAACGCACCGAGTCGTTCGTGGTCAGCGGGCTGGACCGCAACTACACCGACGTGCTGCCGAGTTTCAACCTGGCCTACGACCTGACCGAAGACCTGCTGCTGCGCGCGGCGGCGTCGAAGGTGATTGCGCGGCCCAGCTACAACGACATCGCCGCGCCTGGCAGCCTGGAGTTTTACAGCCCCGAGTACGTGGCCGACCGGCGCCTGACCGGTGGTGCCAGCGAGCAGGGCTGGTACGGCTCGGGCAGCAACAAGAACCTGGAGCCGTACAAGGCCAACCAGTTCGACCTGGGGCTGGAATGGTATTTCCACCCGGGTTCGGTGGCAGGTGTGGGGCTGTTCCGCAAGAACGTGGAGAACTTCGCGGTCGACGTGATCAGCGACGTCAACATGATGGTCGACGGGCAACCGGTCACCGTGCAGAACTACAGTACCCAGGCCGGCGGCCAGGACGCGGTGTCGCAGGGTGTGGAGCTGTACGCGCAGCACACGCTGCCGTTTGGCCTCGGTGTGCAGTTCAACTACACCTACAACGATGCCAGCAAGGCGGCGGTGCGGTTGGAGGACGGCACCGAGGCCGGCAAGACGTCCATGCCGGGCAGCGCCAGGAACCAGACCAACCTCACCATGTTCTACGAAACCGACAGTCTGCTGCTGCGCGCCTCGTACAACCGTCGCGGTGAACTGGTGCAGGGCCTGGTCAACGGCTTGAACGTCTTTGAGGAGCCGTACTACCAGATCGATGTCAACGCGGCCTACAACATCACCCCGGCGCTCAGCCTCACTGCCTCGGTGCTGAACCTGACCAAGCAGGAGTCCCGCGCGCACCTGGGCGAGGACACCCGCGCCCGCTTCTACACCGGCGGATACGCAGGCCGGCTGGCGTACCTGGGGCTGACTTACAAGTTCTAGGCGCCGGCGTGTCGCGCCCATGCCTGCCGCGTGGCGGTGTGGGCGCGATGGTTTGGCGACGGCCGGGCTGCAGTGGAAGTGAACCCGGAACCGTTATTGGCGCGCACGATGGCGGGCTTGCTGATCGCGGCACCTCGCCGCTAACCAATTATTTTCATTCAATGTCTAGACGCAACAGCTCTCGAGTCCGAGCCGCCGCTGGACCGTGCATCCGCCGTCTGGTCGCCTTTCTAAGCTGTGACAGATGAGCAGAGCTTGTTCAGGCCGCTTAAGCCTGTTAACGGCAAGCAAAGTGGTAGCCGAGTATGCTGCGGCACATAAACACCTAACTCTCCACAGTTTTGACAACCTTTGTCCGGTTCTCTGGAAACCGCGACGGCAGAGCGAGATCTAGGACAAAAATATCTATCCTGCTCCGCAAGGCTTCAGGCATTTTAGCTAGCAACGAGTCTCTTAACTGCTCTGGGGACTGTATTTCCAGGTTTTTTTTGCCCGCCACTTTCTCACCACGACCGAACCATAAAACTAGATATATCCCTTGGTTCGCAGCATCCGGATGGCCTGAATATCTAGCATTCAACTGCTCTGCAGCCGCCGTATAAAGCTCCTTGTGCCACTGACCCTTCACCTCAACAACCAACATATGACGTTGACCGGCTAGAGTAATCATCACAGCGATATCGCACCTATTCGAGCCCGCCATATGCTGCTCTATATTTATGGACACTCCGCGCGCCTGCATACGACCCGCTAATCTATCAACTATCCTATTTCTAGCAGAGTTTTCGTCGACCCGACGCCCATTTATGTAATAAGTCTCTAACGGATCAGTTTCCGCACCCCTTAACCATAATTGCAGCTCGCCAAGCTCATCCAACAGCAAAGCGCGAAGATCCTCCACAGAGGCCGGGCGACTGGAATCCAACATTCCACTGATCTCAGCAGGCTTTGGGGCACGAAATTCCTCGTGCGCCCGTTCTCTAAGAGCCGTAGCTTTCATATTCAGTGCAACGCTATTGAAGTCCGCGAGTCTCGGATCGTCAAGAATCGCGTCCAGAACAGGAATGCGCCGCTCAGGAATATCTTCTTCAATCCGCCAAATTACCTCTGTGAGAAATCGATAGGAAGCCTCCTCAATCGGGCTACCGGTGCCGTAACTATTCGGAAGATAGACCTTAGGCCACTTATCGATGAAATCAGCGAGTATCATATGAACCTGCTCGGCCCGCATCACCACCGGATCTTTAATTTCACGATACAAGTTGCCTAGTCGATGACTCAGAGCAACTATTGACGTGTGATCCTGCGCAATAATCTGCCAAGCTGACTTCCATGACGGGGTCCGATATAGGAATGCACTAATTCTCCAAAACAACATCCTGGATTCCCAGGCTTTGGCGTCACTTAAGCCCTCAAAAGGAAACTTTTTTGGTGGCAAATCAGCAATTCGAGCTTCGATTATAGGGAAGATCTCATCATGGTTCGATGTATTTACAACCATCTTGAACAACGATTCAACGCTAACCGGTCGTGCAAATGGGAAATCACTGAGCCACTTTAAAGCAAAAGCCGTGTTGTTTTGTGAAAAAATCTTTTCTTCCTCTAACCACTCTACAGGAACATGACCTGGCTTAATTGAAAGCAGTTGAGGCACAATAAATTTTGTAAGAAAAGCCTCCACGTCGGCATCTGACTTAAAGATCAATCCATCAATTTCTTCGACTAAGTTGGCTTGCTCGCCATCCGCATAAGTCGGAAACGAGTGAAGTGCGGCCCGCACAACTTGAAGAATTTTCGGAGGAAGATCTTCCAAGGATTCTTTACTCCTGAACTTAGCCAAGCATCCTGCGGTTAGAACCAAAGCAACGTCGTTTCCCGAGCGAATTGTGAAATCTGAAAGATCTGGCACATGAGGCGCGAGATACGTAAAGCAATTTTTTAGCGCGCGTATCGGTGTTTCCGAATCGTCAAAATTGCTTAAAATATGTACTTCGCAGTACATGTAGTCCGAGGCAATTGCACGCAGAATACTCCAATGGCGTCCTGCCTCGATCAATTCAATGTTATCTCTAATATATTTAATTTCATCAGAAACAACTTCGCTCGAAAGACTAGCTTTCGTCCTCCTTCTTTTCCACCTTAGACTTTGACGATTGCTTTGCCGCCAATCTCTTTCACAAGATGCCCAAAGGCGCAGTAATTCACCAGATTGACCACTATGCCTTCTTTGCAATGCTCTGATGGCATTTGGCCCTTGTGGCTGCCTGTGCACCGTATGACGCACGTGAAGAGCTTTCCATACATAATTCAATCCGCGTTCAAATGAAAATTGAACTAGCGCCTCAATATCACCCAGTTGAACCAGTATCCCGTGATGAGTTGTTCCCTGATACAAGCGCCCCACTAAGCGATATGCGTCAGCTTGGCTCATAGCGCGCTCTAGATAGAGCTGCTGTACGGAACGCCTAAAATCGTGATTTTCAAGAAGAAAAGAAACGCATTTCCCGGGCCGAGAGTTATAATTTGAATAGCACAAATCTTTTACCCAATGATAAAGCTCTTTAGCGTCGACCTCACCAGGTAAAACAACATTAAAAAGTTGATCCAGCACCAAGCCAATAATTCGACTAATGCCGTTACGGCAGGTGCACACTTTGTTTTCTCCGGCACCACATTTGCAGGTAATTTGGCCCGCAAGACTATCCAGTGCAGGCTTTATCTCGTCGCGCCCTAACGATCTGATCAAGATACTAACATTATACCTGGGCACGCGAATTCTTTTGCTTGAATAGTCATCCGGATAGAACATGGCGGCTCCACCTAATAACTCAGTTAGCCTCGACATACCAAATGCAGAAATTCCGACTTTTTTTGCCGCTATAGCAGCGAGCTCATAGGAGCTAGGAGTAGCTTCGCAAAGGAGTTCAGACGCTACATGAAGAAGGTCAACCGACTTATGGTCCGGGATTACCGTCAGGGCAAGCATCCTCGAGCTAAAATCCTCGGACTGATTTTCAACAATAGCTGCAACCTCAGCAACAACATCGTCAGCCATCTGGCTGTCAGCCAATAATTCCAGCAAGAGAGTGCGAAGAGAGTTCGACTCCTTGAGTGCCGCCCTCACATCATCAGCTATCCCGTCATTGAAAAAATTTCCTACATTAAATTTTCTCCACAAATCACTCCGCCTAAAATAGGGATCAATCAACGCAAGCTTGCGCAAGCATTGGATAAGGTGTTTTTTTGATTTTAGCTCTAGCTGCCCAGGATCCCCATTAGCCATTACAGCGTAAGGATCTATCTCAATGGCGCGCAGCTGCATGTCGGCACTTCCAAGCGCCGCGAGCCACCCGAGCAGACCTCGGAGCTCACTCCGGGTGACTGAGTTTGGAGCAATCACCGCGAAAACCCTTCCAGCAGTCAGCTTATCTGCGGGGTCTTCTATCTTTGCTGTCAAGTAAGCCGCTGCACAATACTCCGCGACGATCCTGTGGACTGGCTCTATTCTATCCGATTCACTTGTTGGCTTTACTAACTGAGTATCCAACAAAAATAAGGCGTTATCCCCGCCTTCTATTAAACTATACAAATATGGAAAATCAAGGTCACTTGAGCGTTCGGATAGCGCAGCACCAGATGCGCCTGAAAGCAAGATTTTGGCGAATATGCGGCCTGCCAAGTCGACAATTTCACTCTGAGGTGGACGTGGCTCAGACCACTTCACGTCGGAGTTTCCCTCGTAAGCGAGCTGCCTAACAGAGCTATAAAAAATCTCGCGCTTGGAACTGAAAGCGCTTTCTCCATACGAATACGCGCTGCCAAGGAGCTGAAAAAATTGCGGATTGCCTAACAGAGGCGCCAGCTCAAATTTGTACACCTGTCGTTGGAAATCCATGAAACTATGTGCGGGAAATCTGTGCGCGAACAGAACAGCTTGGTCCTCGCTATCGAACGGGCGTAGGCGCGCTACAATTGGAGATACCCCAAAACACTGCGCGGCAAATTCGGTGAGTCCTTCATCCCACTCACTCGACCTTCCCGCAAAAATTGTCAATTGTGCTGAAACTTGGCTAGCCTTAGCTATTATTTCCTGGCTAGCAAGCTTGTTCAGCCTTGTCACTTCGTCCATTGCATCAATAACTAGTGACGATCGAGGGCCGGGAGAGGTAGCGTGTCGAAATATGCTAGCTCGCATACGAACCGTGCTAAGTTTTTCTGAAAGCGAATTCAATAACTCTGTTTTTCCGGCGCCAGGCTCGGCTAAAACCAGGATTACGCCTCCATTGCTCAAGAGGGCGTCCTCGGTAAGCACTTGCTCCCCAACTAAGAGTGACCGTGCTAGGTAAAAATCTGCCATGTTGAACGCGCCATCCTGGAGTCGCAGGGTCTGAAGTCGGCGATCATTCTAGCGGGAACGGACCAAAGCCTGTTTGGAATTCTTAAGCCACGTCTTTCTTGAGATCCGCGAGAAATAACGGTCCCGAATGGACCATGATGGGGTCATGTGCACTTATCAAGCGACGGTGCTCGGCTTGCGTGGCCCGTATGGAACTGCGCCAGCGGCGGACACAGGCGCGGGAGACCTGCCAGCGTGTATTGACACGCGAGACCGCGTACTTGCAATCTAGCCCCAAGGAGCGTCGAAACTCCTCTCATAGCGGTACCCACCTCCGTCAAACCGGTGGGTTTTTTGTGCCTGCGTCCTGCAGGTGCAAGCCGACGCAATGCCTGTGTCGGGAGGGCGGCTAATACAACACCCGCAAGGGGAATACGCCCGCCGGCTATGAGCGGTTTCGAACCTCCCGACATCCCGTCGCCGTTGGCGGCGGTTCTTGGGTTGTTCCAGGAGGGCATTGCCATGTCTACCGCACCATCCATGCCGGCATCTGTGCCGGTTGATCTGTTGCCAGCCTCCGCTCACCGCCTGCGGTGGGATGTGGCCGGAGTGCTGCGCCGGCTCGTCGCACGCACGGCCGTTGAGCAGGCGATCGACCATCCCGCGCATCTGCTGAGGCTCCAGCTCGCTGTATTGCCGCACACCTCGGGTTACCGGTCCGCACGTAGTGCCGTGGGGTTGCAGCAGTGCGTCACTGCAACCATCACCCGCCACCACCAGGAGGTGCCATGACACGCCGCCGCCCACCCACGGCATCTGCCAGCGCACGGCCCACCCGCACGCGTACGCGCCCCACGCCGCCCAAGCGGGTGCAGTGGGTTGTTGTGGAACCCGACCGCACCAAGCTGCCACCGATGCTGCCGCCCGACCCGGACGCCTCCCCGCAAGGCCCCGGCACGCTACGCGCACCCCGCCGCGCCCGCCGCCCGCGCCAATGCACCGTCAGCTACACCCATTACCCCGGCGCCCACGACCACGCCGGCGACCAGCACGTGCCCCACGTCCGCCTCAGCGGCCTATGGCTGGAACAACTGGGCTTTGCCATCGGCACCAAGCTGCGCATCACCGCCAGCGAAGGGCAGCTACTGATGGAGGTGTTGCCGCCGGTGGAGGTGCCGGTAGCGACAAGCAGGGCGCGGCGCTAGGCTGGGGGCCGACGGCCTGAGCTGGCACCAGACTTGGCCAGAGGCGCGGGAAAACCCTTCACCTACGTGAGTTTTGTTCCCCAGCGTATTCCGTTGCTAGCCTATGAAGCGAAGAGATCCGCGGCCACTGTATTGGCCGGAACGTGCCCGAACTGGTTGCGTGATGTAACTTGTCCAGCCTGGACACATTTAAAGGTACACGGCCATGAAAGGCATTGGGAGTAGTTGTTACGCACTAATCTTTGCCGGAGTCCTTCTGCTGCCTGGGTGCGGTCAAGCACAGCCGGAACCTGGTAGCCAGCAAGCGGCGGCCACCGCTGCGACGCCTGCTTCTACTCCAACCATAGATGTCGATCCACCGCGACCTGCCCAGGTTGGGATCGGCACCTATGTCACCGAAGGTGGGTGGGGGCGCCTGATCATTGATGCACCCAAGGGCCAAGAACTTTCGAAGTTCTCGTTGGACACAGAGAATGTCGACAGCGGATGTACGCTTTCTGGTCAGTTGGATAAAAGCGGCCACGCGGTTGTTTATGAAGGTGCAGAGGCAAGTCAATGCTCGCTTGTTCTAAAGATGGAGGCGAATGGTGTAGCCATCAGCACTTCGACCAAAGAGCAGTGCCAGGCCTACTGCGGAAGCAACGGCAGCTTCGAGGGAATCTATAAGCGTGTGTCTTCAAGCTGTGCCACCGATGCGATCGAGAAGGCGCGTCACGACTTCAAATCCTTCTACGATAAAAAGAAATATGTCGAAGCCAAGGGTGTGCTTGCGCCCATTTATCAGAGCTGCGTTCCGACTATGAGTTTTGCCGATGAGGGCACACTACGGAACGATTACGCGCTCACGCTCTACAAGTTGAAAGACAAGCCAGGTTGCCTGTCGGCTTTATCCAAATACAAGCAAGATGCTGCTCGCACGGATGACCAGATTTCCGAAGGGATGGCGCCAGCGGTCGTTGATGAGTATTTGACCGTCATCCACGCTGCCCGCACGAACATAGCGCTTTGCAGCCGTTAGTTGATTGATTGTCAGCCAAGGAGAAGGAAATGCCACAAGAAACAGGACAACCAGCGCGGCCGCAGCTGAGTGACAACGAACTCAAAACACTTGCTTATTTTGCGATCGGCGTCGCATCAGAGGGAAGCATGGCAGGCAAAAACGTTGCCTACCAGCTTTCATTTGCGGGGTCCATCAATGATGGTGTGATGACTCCCATCGGCAATAGTGGATTTTCAATCGGGACACTACAAACCGATCTCGGGCAACATCCAGATGTCGCAACTGGTCTAGTTGACGCCTATCAGGGATGGGCTAGGCAACAAACACCGGCCGTAGCTCTTTCAGAGCAGCAGCGCACGCAAACCATCCACGACTTACAGCGGGATGGTCATGCCATCAAGGCGGAGAATGGAAGAGCACTTGATGGGACGGTCAAATCAAACATTGATCGCTTTCTTGCTTCTGACGCGGGAGTCGCTTTTGTACATGAGCACGACCGAACTCAGGTCGAGCAGCTGATGCGAACGGGCGATGGCGCAAAAGATCTGGGCAGCGCAGTGCAGCAGCTACGCAAGACGGATCTATATGCAGATTCAGGTCTGAATGATCAAGCAAAGTTGGCAACGATGATCATGAAGCTCGAAAACCAGGCTGGACGTGGTCGCTACCCTGGCGTGCTACAGGGTATCAACGACGGGACGTTGCAGAGTGTCGACGATGTAAAGACGAGAATCGACGGCATGCTTCCCAACAAGATCGTCAAAGGTCACGAGCAGGCGGACTACATCGAAAGCGGTGTAGAGCATGCACTTAAGGGTACCGCTGTCTTCAACGCGTTGCGTGAGGCAAACCAAGCAAGCCCACTCTCTACTGCGTACGGTAGCGTGGTGGCCGATCCACTCATCAATCCAACTGATGCACGCAATGGCCACGGCGCTGCTGATGTATCTCATCACTATGGTGTGGTTAAAACCCTCTTCTTGCAAAACGGCGAAGCCCCAGCTTTTATCCACTCAGTGGATCAAGGCGCAAGTCACGCATGGGGGCGCCCACAAGCTGAGGGAAAGAGCGGTCCAACCGCAGGCCTCTACTCTTCTGGCAACGATGTTGTCGTATGGAATCGTGACGGTCAGGGCCATGCAGTTGTTGGTGGTGTGTGGTCGGATGCTTTACGCGGTAGTCTGAACCGTGAGCGGCACCAGGACGGAACGACTGATATCAATCGCGTTAACTCGGATGGCTCACACGAACGCCTGCTCCATGTTGATCCGCATGCAAGTCCATTGCGTGTACGAGGTGAGGTCGGGCACCCTGAGCGGCATGAAGCGCAGCCTGTAGGGCCGACGCATGGCTCGCTCAGTCCATCGCAAGATCCCTTACATCGCCAGGCCGAAGATGCCGTGCGCCGCCTGGAGCAAGGCCTCGGCAGGGAGTACGACAACAACAGCGCCCGCCTTGCAGCAAGCAGCGCGTATCTAGCCAAGGAAAACGGGCTGGCGCGGATCGATCATGTCGTACTGAGCGAGAACACCAAGTGCGTGCGACAGGGCGAGAACGTCTTCGTGGTGGAAGGCGCGTTGAACGACCCCGCTCACAAGATGGCGTATATGAAGACCAACGACGCCATTGCACAGCCGGTCGAGCAGTCTCTCGCGCAGCTCCAGGCTTTGGGCGAGACGCAGCGCCAGCAACATTCCCAGCAGCAGGAGCAGCAGCGCGAGCAATCGATCGCTCCGCAGCAACGGATGGTGTAAGGACTACGGGTCTGGTGGTCTGGGATGTTCCTTTCGGGTAGTCGGATTTGTGGTGGGCATCTCGCATGATTGGCAGGGCGAAAGTGGTCGCTGCCCTAACCACCGTTCTGGTCATATGCATTTCGATCAGGTTGCCGGTTGTAGGCGTACATCCAGACTGAAGGACGGGGACATGATCTTTTTCTCGGCGCATGTGACTGACCCGGCGAGCGGCACAGCATGCGGTAGGGGATGCGCGGTGAGCCTGTTAGCGTCGATGGCGGTCTGTCTGATTCTTGCGGCGCCTGTTTCCGGCACTCCGGTCTTTCAGCAAGCTGTTGTAGCATCCGGAAGCAGTGCGCAGCCGGAATCGCCCGATGTAATGAGGCGACTTAGGCAAGACATCGACCGCTTGCTCATCACGGACTTCAAGGATATTGCGGCGCTTGATTCTTTACTGACGACAAGACTCGGCCCCATCCAGTCACGAGATGGGATGGCTGTACGCGTCGGTAGCAATGGTCTGTTGGCAGGCATCGCCGTGCGTAATATCGAGCTTCGGGGTGCGCAAGAAGATCGATCACGAACAACTCTGGTGATAGAGGTCTGGCCGTCCCGCGTTCTTTTCGATGATGCGGCCTGGTCAGACGCCCTCCCGTATCCGCCTCACCCAGATGCGCCCGGCTCCAGGGCTTACAGGCTGCTGTAGGTCGGTACGACGCGAGTTGTCATTGGTCTAACCGAAGACCAGCTGCACGTGAGTTACATCACCGTCAGCAAGACTTGATTCAACCGGTGCAGTCAGGTTGTCTGCAGGATGGATGAGGCGTATGTGGTCAATTCACGGGAGGACAGCTGCGTCACGCCGTCCGATCGCATCTTGATCAAGAAGAAGTATCCGGGCGCTTACGGGCCCGTCGAGTTTCAAAAGGCGGCACACAGAAGCTGAGTAGTGGTCGACATTGCAGAGACGCATGCGCATTCGTGAGGTGAGCACACGCATTGGTCTAGTTCACGCTTCGTAGCAAGCGGCGTAGCCGTT
Organism: Xanthomonas sp. BRIP62418; assembly: GCF_003993495.1. Lineage (NCBI taxonomy): Bacteria > Pseudomonadati > Pseudomonadota > Gammaproteobacteria > Lysobacterales > Lysobacteraceae > Xanthomonas > Xanthomonas sp. BRIP62418. The sequence continues at coordinate 194,802 of NZ_QEZG01000028.1, read as the reverse complement.
ATCTGCAACTGCTAAAGCGTGCCGCCTCGCTGTTTGCATAGAGCGCGCGGAAAAAGCGTGGCAACCGGGCGATGCCGCGCTCCGCTGCGCGTGCAGCGATCTAGTGTCGAGCGCGTGGTGGTCATGCTCCAGGCTGACTAGCGCGCAAAACGTAGGGGGTTAGCATCGCTTGCCGTCATAGAGGAAGAGGTGGGGCTGCGGTTCGGGGTGCGGTGCCCACCACCCATTCTCCCTCTTTTGGCTGCACTGCTCATGTTCAGATCCATCTGCACGGCCCTTGCGCGCGCATGGCGCTGGTGCGTCGTGTCGCAAGATGCGTGGGGGCGTTGGTGGGCAGCGGCACTTGGCCGAAGGCGCGGCGATCACGATGAGCTCGCGTGACGGGCCGCCTGCGGCGCGCGGCCAGCTGTCGCTTGGGGAAAGGGAGCGCCTGCGTGCCGAGTTCGACCAGGCGCTGGCCGCACTGCATCCTGAGCTGTTGGTGTACCTGCGCCGCCGTACGCGCGATGCCGAGACCGCTGCAGACCTGGCGCAGGAGACCTTCTCGCGGATGATGGTGTACCGCGATGCGCCCAACATCGGCGACCGCCGGCTGCTGATGTATCGCATTGCGCACAATCTGGTGATCGAGCTGCGGCGCTCGCGTCAGCGGCGGCTGGCGGCGCAGCACGTGTCGCTGGATCAGGTGGCGCCGATCAGGGCCGACGAGGCCGGCGTGGACGAGATTGCCGAGGCGCGCCAGACGCTCGATGTGCTGCTCAGGCGCACCTTGCTCGAGCTGCCGCCAAAGTGCCGGCTTGCGTTCAAGCTGAGTCGGTTCGACGGGCTCACCTATCCGCAGATCGCCGCGAAAATGGGCATCTCCATCAAGATGGTGGAGAAGCACATCAGCCGTGCGCTGCAGGCATGTCGTGCGGCCGTGGGGGAGTTGCCGCAGTAGCCGGCCTGCAAGGCCGCTGGCTGGCGCCGCCGGAAGTTGCTGGTAGCATCGTGCGCGAGGGCGCAGGGAGACCGCCCGCCAGGAGTCACCAGCCATGCGTGCAGAGTCCGAGCGCATCCATGCGCAGGCGGCCGCCTATCTCGTGCGACACGGGCGCGAGAACGCGGCCGAGCGCGCCGCACGTGAGGCATGGCTGGCTGCCGACCCGCGCCACCATGCGGCCTACCAGCAGCTGCTCGAGGTGGACGCACACGCGTCGGCGGTGCTGGATGATCCCGAGTTGCAGGCCGTCACTGCACGCGATCTGGAGCTGCTGATGCCACCCTCCGGTCGACGTCGTCGCTGGCCCTGGCTGGTGCTGGCAGCAATGCTGATTGCCGCGATCGGCTATGCGGTGCATCACCTGCTGAGGCAGTAGTGCGCACTCGGCACTCTGCACGGCGCGTTTCATGGACCGTTGAATGTGCGCTTTGCTGCAGCGCTGCCTGCATCTTGCACACGTTGCTGGTAGGGCATTGCGCTTGCGCAGCATCACTTGTTGTCGGGGGACGCAATGGCGATGGTGCCGCGCCCAGGACGCGAAGGATGCACATGCACGCACGACGGGCAGTAACGGGGAGCGGTGTCGGTTTTGATCATGCACGCAGCAGGCTGGCAGTGGCGGGGATGGCGCTGCTGTCGCTGCACGGCCATGGGGCGCAGCAACACGCTTCCGCGCAACGCGTGCCGGTACCTGCAGTGGAAGCCGACACGCAGCGCGTTGATGCGCCTGGCAACGTTGCCGTCGCAAGGCGTGCACTGGCGATGGCGATGCGTGCATAGCGCGTCGAACGTGCAGCAGGTGGTGGGGGAGGGCAATAGCGCACACAGCGATTGACGTGTCGGGGCCCGGATGGGTGCCGAGGCACTTTGCGTGCGCGACGATTGCTCGCAACCCAAACAGTTAGCGATTCTGATCACTGTTCGCCTCGTTGCGGGGGCCGGTGTTTCAGCAGTCAGGTGCAGGACCGATCTTGCTCAGCTGGCGATGCGCACCGGGCCGACCGGAGTGCGCCGTCGGCGGGCCAACCCAGGCAAGCCAAAGGACGCAGCATGAAGACACGTACGTTACGCAACGCCATTTCCATCGCCCTGTTCGCCATGGCGAGCGGGGCGGCAGGTGCGGTGGGGGCACAGGCGGCGACGGCGGAGGTGGCGACGGAAGCTCAGGCAGCAGCGCAGAAAACGCTGGCAGCCGTGGCAACGAACGCAGACGCGCCGCCCAGGCCCGGCTCGCCGGGGCCGGCGATTGCGGCGGCACCGCCGGCGCAAACCGCCGCGACCGAGTTGGAGTCCATCGAAGTCACCGGCACGCGCATCAAGGGCGGTGCAGTTCCGTCGCCGGTGATTTCGATCAGCGCGGCGCGGATCCAGGAAGAGGATTTCAGCGATCTGGGCGAGGTGATCCGCAGCGTGCCGCAGAACTTCTCCGGCGGGCAGAACCCGGGGGTGCTGAGCGGCAATCTGGCCGGGGCCGGCAATGCGAACCAGAACATGACCGGTGGCGCGAGCCTCAACCTGCGCGGCCTGGGCGCCGATGCCACGCTCACCCTGCTCAATGGGCGCCGGCTTGCCTATGGCGGATTCACCCAGGCGGTGGACCTCAGCGCGATCCCGGTGGAGGCAGTGGAGCGGCTGGAGATCGTGGCCGACGGCGCGTCGGCAATCTATGGGTCGGACGCGGTGGGTGGCGTGGGCAACGTGATCCTCAAGCGCGACTACGACGGAGTGAACGTCGGTACGCGCTTCGGGCGGGCCACGCAGGGCGGGCTCACCTCGCGGCAATACAGCGTCACCGCCGGCACCACCTGGCGCAGCGGTGGCGTGATCGCAACCTACCAGGACGGCTCGGCAGACCCGATCTACAGCCGTCAGCGCAGTTACACCACACAGCTGGTGGACCCGTCCACGCTGTATCCGGGCAGCGACCTGCGCAGCGGGCTGCTGAGTGCCTACCAGGCGCTGGGCGACAACGCCGAGCTGCGCCTGGATGCGTTACGCACTGAACGCGACCAGCTGCACTTTTATGCTGTCAGTGGCCGCAACAGCCGGGTCACGCCGACCACCACCAGCCTGCTGCTGTCGCCGAGCCTTGCGGTGTGGTTGCCCAACGACTGGACGCTGACGCTGGGTGCCACCGACGGCAACAGCAAGCACGATCAATACCGCCAGGAAACGGCGCTGGCCAGCGGTGCGGTGAGCGTGACCGACCTGTGCTACTGCAACGACAGCCGCAGCTACGAGCTGGGTGCCGAAGGGCCGCTGTTCGCATTGCCGGCAGGCGATGCGCGCCTTGCCGCCGGGGTGGGGTATCGCAGCAACACGTTCCGCAATGTCAACCACGTCAACGGCGTGGAGACGATCGACGGCAGCGAAAGCGCGCGCTTTGCCTATGCGGAGGTGAGCCTGCCAGTGGTGGACCCGGCACAGGGCGTGCCCGGTGTGCAGCGACTGACGCTGACCGCGGCGGTGCGCGGGGAGGACTACAGCAGCTTTGGCGGGGTGACTACGCCCAAGTTCGGTGTGCTGTATGCGCCTGGCAGCGATGTAACGCTCAAGGCCTCGTGGGGCAAGTCGTTCAAGGCGCCGACGCTGTTCGAGCGCAATTACGCGCAGGAGGCATGGCTGTTCCAGCCGGGTGCGTTCGGCGGGGTGGGCTTTCCCGCCGGGACGACGGTGCTGGTGGCCGATGGCGGCAACCAGGATCTGCAGCCGGAGCGCGCCATCACCCGCTCGGTCTCGCTGGCCTGGCACCCCGAGGCGCTGGATGGCCTGGAGGCGGAGCTGACCTGGTTCGGGGTGGACTACAGCAACCGCGTGCTGCAGCCGATCGCAAATGCCAGCCAGGCCTTGCGCAATCCGATCTACGCGCCCTTCGTGGACCGTATGCCGACGCCGCAGGCGCAGGCCGATGTGATTGCGCTCGCCAGCCGGTTCTCCAACTTTGCCGGCGTCGCCTACGACCCGAGCCGGGTGGCGGCAATCATCTACACGCAGTACGCCAACGTGGCGCAGCAGGATATCGAGGGGCTGGACCTGAGCGGTAGCTACCAGGTGGCGTTGGCGCGCGGCACGCTGACCTTGCGCGGGGCGGCGAGCTGGCTGGACAGCACGCAGCAGACGTTGCCCACGCAACCGGCGTTCGATCTGTCCGGCACGCTGTTCAACCCGCCCAGGCTAAGCAGCCGCGTGGGCGCGGTATGGAAGCAGGGCGGGCTCACTGCCTCGCTGTTCGGCAACTACCGCGGCGGGGTGCGCAACTGCGCCGATGGAGTGGAGTCGGCATCGTTCACCACATTCGACATGGCGTTGCGCTACGCCACCGGCGCACGCCGCGATGCATGGGCGGGGCTGGAGTTCGGGGTATCGGTGGACAACGCCTTCGATCGCGATCCGCCGTTGTACCGGGTGACCTCGCCGCTGTACGTGGCCCCGTACGACTCCACCAACTATTCGGCGATCGGCCGCTTCGTGAGCGTTTCGGTGTCCAAGCGCTGGTGATGCGTCGGCTGCCTGCCGCCGCCGATGTACAGGCATGGCCCTTGAGCGTTGCTGAGAGGAGTGTGTGCGTGAGGAATCAAGAAACCTGGCGCCTGCTGCTTGCAGGCGTGCTGATGACGGCAGGTGCGTGCGTGTGCCACGCCCAAACGGTATCGCCCCAGCGCTTGCTGGAGGTGGTGGATATCGGCAGCCCCACGCTGTCGCCGGATGGCCGCAGTGTGGCCTTTCGCACCGAGCAGGCAGCGGTGCAGCGCAATACCTACGACAGCGTCTGGTATGTGCAGGGCCTGCAGGATGCCGCGCCCAGACGCATTGCCGATGGCGGTGTGCCGCTGCGCGATTCGGCAGGCGGGTCCTTGCCTGCAAAGGTGCTGTGGTCGCCGGATGGCCGTTGGCTGTACTACCGCGCGTTGATCGATGGCGTCATCGCGGTCTGGCGCGCGGCGGCGGACGGTTCCGGGGCGGAGCCGGTGACGCACGATGCGGCGGATGTGCAGGAGTTCGCGCTGGATGCGGACGGGCGCGTTCTGCGTTACCGCATCGGTGCGACGCGCGCGCAGGTGCTGTCGGCAGAGCAGGACGAGTATGCGCAGGGCATCCGGATCGACGAGACGGTGCCGCTCGGGCAGGGCCTGTTCCGTTCCGGCAATGTCGACGGGCGCCTGGCCACGCAGCGCTTCGGCTCGGTGTGGTTCGATCGTACCGGGCTGTCGGCCGGGGTGCCGGCGCGGTGGATGGCACTGGAACTGGCGACTGGGGCCACACAGGTGCTTGCCGATGCGCAGCGACCTGACGCAGAGCCCGACGTCAGCGCGCTGCGCGGCCTGGTCGGCGATGTGTGGAAATCTGCGCGCGCGCCACAAGGCGGTGCGGTAGCGGTGTTGTCGCGCGTGGGCGACGGCAGTGGGCAGCTGTCCCGGCCGGACGTGGCGCTGTCAGTATTGCCCGGTGCACATGCGCGCAAGGCCGTGCGCTGTATGGCAGCGGCCTGCGTGGGAAAGGCAATCACTGCAGTGCAGTGGCGCCCGGGCAGTGCGGAGGTGTTGTTCACCATCACCGATCCTGCCTTGGGGCTTGCGCAATCCATCCACCGCTGGGACCCGGCCAGCGGCCAGGTGCAGCTGGTAGTGCAGGGCGGCGGGTTGATCAATGGCGGGCGCGATCCATCGGCACACTGTGGGGCATCAGCCACGGCACTGGTCTGTGTGACGGCCGATGCCGACCGCCCGCCACGTCTGGAACGCATCGCGCTGGACAGCGGCACGCGCGGCGTCCTGTTCGACCCCAATGCGGCGTTGGCGGTGGACATGGCAAACGCGACGCCGGCGCGCCTGTTGCAGTGGGCCGATACCCGCGGACGGCACTACAGCGGGCAGTTCTTTGCGGCACACGGCCACGGCGACGGCCAGGTGCCGATGTTTGTCACCTACTACAGCTGCCCGGGCTTCGTGCGCGGTGGCGTGGGCGATGAGTGGCCGCTGGCCGCGTTGGCGCAGGTGGGCATCGCAGCGCTGTGCATCAACCAGCTGCCCGGCTACACCATGGATGCGGTGGAACGCCACGGCGAAGGACTGGCGGCGGTGGAAAGCGCGGTGGCCTTGCTGTCGTCGCAGGCGGGCATCGATCGCAGGCGGGTGGGCATGGGCGGGCTGAGCTTCGGCGGTGCGGTGACCCTGTGGACGGCGACCGAGTCGAACCTGCTGGCTGCGGCTTCGGTGGCCAACCCGGTGGTGTCGCCGTCGTACTACCTGTTCGGCAGCATGAAGGGCGAGCCCTTCCTCAAGGGGCTGCGCGAGATGTGGGGCCTGGGTGCACCGGAGCAGACACCCGAGCGGTGGAAGGCACTGTCGCCGGCGTTCAAGCTGGAGCGGATTCGCGCGCCCATCCTGTTCCAGCATTCCGAGCAGGAGTATCTGTACGCGCTGGACTACCTGATTCCATTGCTGCGTGCGGAACGCGCCGAGTTGTACGTGTTTGCAAACGAGCCGCACCAGAAGTTCCAGCCCCGGCACAAGTTGGCCGTGTATGCGCGCAACGTCGACTGGTTCCGCTTCTGGTTGCAGGATTACCAGGACCCTGCACCGGAAAAGGCCGCCCAGTACGCGCGCTGGCGTGCAATCAAGGCGGCACTGCCGGCGCGTGGCAACTAGCGTGCGTGGTGCGGCTGACGCGTGGTCCGCTGGCATGCGGGCGGCACGCATCTACGCAGCGCAGGCAATGTCAGCGCTGATGACGGACCCAGTTCTCGACCGCACACAGGTCGAAGATGCGCATGACGCTGTGGTCGCCGTCGGCCAATGTATGGTCGAAATGGTGGCGCAGGGCATCGGCATCCAGCAGGCCCTGGCCTGCAAGCCGACCCTGCAGCAGATAATCGCGGATCTGCTGCCTGCCCCGACGATAGACCGCGCCGGAGTAGTTCATGAAGGTGCCTTTGCTGCGGCGATGCAGGATCTGTGCAGGCAGCACATCCGCAAACGCATCGCGTGCCACGGCGCGATTGCGGCCGCCAGCGATCCACATCCAGCTCGGCACCGTCAGGCAGGCTTCCACCACCGGTTGCGACAGCAGCGGCATGCGCAGGTGCCACGACGCACTGCGCGCCAGTCCATCGCGGAACACTTGGGTGCCGGCCAGATCAAAGATACGTTCGCGGTCGCCGGGCAGGCTGTCGGGTGGGGCATCGAACCAGGGATGCGATTGCAACGGAACCGCAGCCTGCGTGCCTGGCAGGAACGATCGCTCTGGCGTGCGCGGCGGCCCGGCCTTGGCGCGGAGTTTCCTGATCGTCAACCTGCCTGCTTTCCAGAGCGTGCACTGGTGCAGTTCGGCAAGCGCATGGACTGCGCTGACGCCGGCGCGCAGGCCGCCTGCACGGAAGGCATCTGCGGCGGGCGCGGCGGTTCTGGTGTTGCAGAACACGGTGTCGCCACCGCCGCCGGAAAAGAAACTGGTGATGGCCAGCTGCGTGCCGATCGCTTCTTTCAGCGCATTGGAGGCATGCTGCAGAAACCAGGTGCTGGGCCCGACCGCGTGTGCCGGCGGTGCGAAATCGACCGGTGCAGCGTCGAGTCCCAGGGTGCGCACGATCAGCTCGGTGCCCAACAGATCGCTCATCTGCCGGGCATAGTGCCGCTCGTCGGCGCCAGGAACCGGCGTGACCAGATTGCAGCACGCCACGCGCGCGGCGGTGTCTTTCAGGCATGCGGCGAGGATGGAAGAGTCCAGGCCGCCAGAGAGCTCCAGCAGCACGGACGCATCGGTCTGCGCCCAACAGGTGACGCTGGAGGCCACCGCCTGACGCACCTGTGCCTGTGCGTCAAGTGGGTCGTGCCGGCGCCGAGAGGCTGCGACGAAATCCCACGGGTTCCAGACGTGTTCGAGACTGCTGCGGTCGGGCTGCAGACACAGCTGGCTGCCCGGCAGCAATTCGCGTACGCCAACAAGCCCGGTGCGCTCGGTCTTGAGGTGCGGGTAGTGCAGATGATGGGCGATGGCGTCCCAGTTGATCTCACGCGTGTACACACCCGCATGCGTGGCGATCGAGATGTCTGAAGTGATAAAGCCATGCTGTAGCGCGTAGACGCATGCCACGCCGCCGGAAGGCTCGCGCATCACGGTGATGGCGCTCGGGTCCGCGTGCGGTGCATGCAACAGCAGGTACTCGCCCCAGTGCGCATCGATCAGGTGCCGCGTCCGCTGCGCTGCGGACAACGCATGCAGCCATGCGCCGTCGACCAAGGGGGCGTTGTCGCGCTGCGAAAAGACATGGCCGATCAGTGCGCCACCACCAGGCAGGTCGAGCACGGGCGTGTCGTCTGATGCATACAGGTCGATGTGCCCAGCGCGTTGCCGTAGCTGTAACCCGATCTGTCGCAGCGACGCATCGACAGCGGCGCGGTCGCCATCGCGGTGTGCCTGCGCATGGTTGAACAAGGCGATGTAGCGGTACATCACACCACCCGGATGGGGGTATGCGCGTGGACGTTGCCGACCGTGTCGTTCAAGACCAGATCGCCTGTCTGGACCCAGCAATGGGCCGAAAACGGATCGAGTGCGACGCCGAAGACAACCTGGGCGCCGAGCTGGCGCCGGCGCAGGAATCTTGCCAATGCGACTGAATCGAGCAGGCAGCGCATCTCGAGCGGCACCCACACGCGTGCGCGCCGGAAGACGGATGCCGCATCGGTGAGCCGTTGCTCGAGTTCGGCGAGCGGGCGTTGCTGCATCCCCCGACCCTGTGCTGCAGCGGAGAGGCTGCCAAGGACCCTGCCAAGCGGGTTGCGCTTCAATGCCAGGCGTGTGGACAGCACAAGTGCCAGCACCTCGAGTTTTTCAAGCAGCTGTGGTCGTCGCGCCGGCACGGGCATTTCCATCGCGCTACGCGCAACAGGTATGACGGAAGGCTGCGGGCCTACGGTCGCTTGCGACCGTTCCACCAGCAGTCCCCGTTCGACAAGGTCGTTGATCTCCAGGTCTGACACCGGGTCTTGCGCCAGATAGGTGAGCAGGGAGTGCTCCAGTGCCTCGGGCAGACGGAAGTAGCGGTCATTACCGATATCCAGGAACACCAGGCGCTCGCCAATGCGGCAGAACGCTAGGTCGTCGCGCAATGTGTAGCGTTGCATGGCGCTGTCCTTGAGAGAGAAGGGGCGCACCGTTGCAGTGCGCCCCGTGGCCTGGGAAGTGGCTCACCGGCATGTACGGCCGAGTGGCGACTGCCGCGCGTTGGCAGTGCTTAGTCCTGGCTGATGCCCAGCGTGGTGATGCCGCCCATTTCTTCGCCTGCCAATGGCCCGCCCTGCGTGTCCAGGCTTGCGATGCCAAGTACGATGAGATCCTGGCCAGACGTCGTGGTATGCGCGTCGTTGTTGCTGGTATCCATGGTCTCTACTCCTGGTGGAAGAGGCGTGCGCTCAGGCACGCCTCGGGTTCACTCTTCGGAAATGCCCGGCACATTGAAACCGCCGATTTCTTCGCCAGCGAGCGGGCCGCCCTTGGTGTCGGTGCTGGCAACGCCAAGCACCGTGATCTCGCTGGATGCATCGCTGTGGGTGGTGTCATTGATGTTCATCGCTGTCTCCTGGTTGTGCCATGGGGATCCATGACGCAGACACGTTAGAAAACGGGTGTATTGATTTTCAAATGATTAAGTCGTAACACCGTCATGATTAAATGCACTGTGTGACCGCCATCGAAGATGACCGTGCAAGCCTGGCCGGTGGCGTCGCATCGCGCCATTCATTCCACATCAGGCGCACGCTGCCGGCGGTGCGCCAGCACAGAATGTGGATCTTGCGAGGCGTAGCGCTGGCGACAGTCAGCGCCGAGCTGTCAAACCTGACGGCCGCGCTCACGCATGACCGCCACGATCCGCGACACGGCCTGGATGCGACGCGCATGGTAGGCATGCAGCACAGCACTTAGCGCCGCAGGGTCACGCTGCACTGGCAGCAGCGTGGCCGCGCTATCAAACCTGACGGCTGCGCTCATGCATGACCGCCACGATGCGCGGCACGGCCTGGATGCGGCGTACGTGATAGGCATGCAACGCTGTTTGCAGCGCCGCAAGGTCGCGCTGCTGCCAGTGCAGCGTGAGCTCTGCCAGTTCTTCCTCGAGCCCGTCGAGCAGGCCGTGTTTGGCACGTCGCACCGGGGCCAACTTGTCATTGGTCTGCCTGACTGCGTGGTGCAGCGACCAGTGTGCGGTGGCACGGGCGATGGCATCGAAGAGCTTCCAGGTCTGCTTGACCACGTCTGTCGCTGCACTGGTGGATTCCGGCTCGCCAGGGGCATGCGGCACCAATGCAACGCCGATATCGCAGGCCATCCGCAACAGGCGCTCCATCCAGTCGTACAGGTCCCGCAACGCGACCTCGGTGAGCAGCGGCACCTGAAAGCCATAGCGTGCGTGATCGATGAGCAGGCCTTCGCCGACCAGGCGATACAGCGCAAAGCGAACTGGCGTAGAGCTGATCTTCAACTCGGTGGCCAGCTTTGCCGGGTCGATGCGCTGACCGGGCGGATACCGCCCGGACTGCAGTGCGCGCCTGACCTGCGCATAGGCAACTGCACGTTTGGAGTGGATTTCACTCATGACGAACTCCTTGTCTGACCGCGACGCCTCCCCTGGCTGGATCGTACATGCAATGGCTGCGGCAGGAGTTGCCGCAGTAGTCCTTTTGGTCCCGGGCTTGTCACATCGTGCCGCGTACGAGTCAGGCTGCGAGCCAATACGCTGCCCCGACAGTAAGAGTTTTTATAACGCCCAAACTGAGGCCACTAAAAGAGGGCCGCCTGGTTTGCCAGGGCGGCCCTCGTTTGAACATTATCTGTTCCTGCTGTCGCGTGGCACGACCAGCGTGCCAAACACCGTGGCTTGCTTAGCGAAACGACTCACGCAGCCGCTTGCCCGCATATTCCTGCGCAGCCTTTGCCTTGGCAACGACTGCGGCACACCCGAAGAACTCGTGTGTCACGCCGGTGTAGACCTCGCGCTCGACCGGTACATTGGCCTCCTTGAGGGCGTCTTCCAGCTTGGCGCCGTCGCTGCGCAGCGGGTCGATGGTGGCGTTGATGATCGTCACCGGTGCCAGGCCGCGCAGGTTGGCGTTGACCAGGTCCAGGCGCGTATCTGCCTTGTCCGCGTCGTTACGGATCAGGTGCCCCACGAACCACTCGATCATGGCCTTGTTCAAGGGCTTGGCGATGGCGTTTTCGATGTAGGACTCGGTGTGCAGGCTGCCGGTCTGGCCGACCGGGTACACCGCCAGGATATGCGTCGGTGCCTGCAGCCCCTTGTCGCGTGCGGCCACGGCCGTGGCGATGGCCAGGTTGCCGCCGGCGCTTTCGCCTGCAAGGGCAACGCGCTGCGGATTGCCGCCGATGCTGCCCGCGTTTGCCAGCACCCATTCGTAGGCGGCGAGCGCGTCGTCCCAGGCGGCGGGGAACTTGTGTTCGGGCGCCTGGCGATAGTCGACCGAGACCACGATGGCGCCGGTTTCCTTGGCCAGCCCGCGCGCGCCGCCGTCATAGACCTCGGCATTGGCGATCACCCAGCCACCACCGTGGAAATAGACGATGACCGGCAGTGCGGTGCCGCCCTGCGGGGTGTAGACGAAGGCAGAAAGATTGCCGGAAGGCGTTTCCAGGGTGTGGGAGGTGCGCTTGACGCCGGGTACCAGCACCTCGGGGTCGGCGGTCTTGCCCTGGTCCTGCAGCAGCTTCTTGACCGCATCGGCGATGGTTGGCTGCTGCCGGGCTTCGGCCGGCGTGAGCTTTTCGATGGCCTTGGGTTCGAGCGCATCGTGGGCCTGGGCCAGGTCGTGCATGTCGTCGTCGGCACGGATGGCGCCGATGACGTTGGAGAGGGTGTCGATGATCGGGTTGGGCTTGCCGTGCTCTGTCATGTGTGCGTCTCGGTTGGTTGACCCTGACGCTAGCGGTGGCACAGTCAATGGGGTGAAAAGGGAGCTCGGCCGTTATGCACATGGCCGCAACATCTGCGGCGGACGCCGCTTGCAATCGCTGTTGCGAGATCGCAGCGGCGCGTGCTTCGTGCCGCTGGCGGCATCACGCGAAGCCCCGGCTGCAGACAGCGCTCACCAATCGGTGGGCGCATAGTCCTTGAGGAACTGCCCCCACACATGCTCGCCGGTGTTGGCGCCGTGGATGATCGGGTCGACGATGCGGGCGGCGCCGTCGACGATGTCCAGCGGCGGGTGAAAGCGTTCCTGCTGGACCTTGAGCGCGGCGATGTCGGCCGGATCCTCGTCGGTGACCCAGCCGGTGTCGACGCTGTTCATGTGGATGCCGTCGTTCTGGTAATCGGCCGCCGAGGTGCGCGTCATCATGTTCAACGCGGCCTTGGCCATGTTGGTATGCGGATGCCGGGTGGTCTTGAAGTTGCGGTAGAACTGCCCTTCCATCGCCGAGACGTTGACGATGTGCTTGTCGCGCTCGGGCGTGCGCAGCATCAGCGGCTTCAACCGCGCATTGATGATGAAGGGCGCGATGGCGTTGACCAGCTGGGTCTCCAGCAGCTCCACCGAGGGCACTTCGTCCATCAGCAGGCGCCAGGAGTTGCGCCCGCGCAGGTCCACCTGTTGCAGGTCCTGGTCCAGCCGTCCTTCCGGGAACAAGTGCTGCTGGCCAACCAGTTCGTCGTCCAGCAACGCCACCTGCGACAGCTCGGCGGCGCGGGTGAGGCCATCGGCGCCGTCCAGGCCGCGGCCATGCACCGCCGGCAGCGCCATCGCCGAGGCATCGCGCAGTGGTTCGGGCGTGCGCAGGCCTTCGTAATGGCCGACCAGGTTGCGCACGGTGTCCGGCAACTCATGCAGCGCGGCGGTTTCGCCGGCCATCATGTGCGCGTAGAACTGCGGCGGGCGGCGCACGGTCTGGCAGGCATTGTTGATGATGAAGTCCAGCCTGTCGCGGGTGGCCAGCAGCTGGCTGCAGAACGCTTCCACGCTGGGGGTATGGCGCAGATCCAGGCCGAACACCTGCAGGCGATGGCCCCACTCGTTGAAGTCCGGCTCCTGCGCATAGCGGGCGGCCGAATCGCGCGGGAAACGCGTGGTCACGATCAGTTCCGCACCGGCGCGCAGCAGTTTCAGGCCGGCCTGGTAGCCGATCTTGACCCGGCCGCCGGTCAGCAGCGCCACGCGTCCGCGCAGGTCGGCGGTTTCGGTGCGCTTGAAGTAGTTCAGCTCGGCGCAGGTCGGGCACATCTGGTCGTAGAAGTGATGCAGCTGGGTGAACTTCTGCTTGCACACGTAGCAGTGGCGCAGCTCCGGCGAATGCGTGGGCTCCGGTGCGGCAGTGGCGTTTTCGCCGTTGTGCGCATCGTGCAGGCCGGCGGCATGCGGCGGGAAGAAGTTCGGCGTGCTGAACACCGGTTTGCGCCGCAGTGCGCGGATGCCGCGCTGCTCCAGCAGCGCCTCGGCCTTGCGCACCTTCTCCTGGTGCCGCTCGCGCTCGCGCTGCTTGAGCAGCTGCCGCCGCGCCTTGGGCTCGGGGTGGTAGACCCTGGCCACCACCTGGTGCAGGCGCACGCGGTCGGCCTCGGGCAGGGTGTCGAGCACGCTGCGGTCGGCCTCGATGGCCTCCAGCAGGTCCAGCGCCGCGCGCAGGCGGTCGGTCAGGGGCAGGTCGTCGGCGGGCGGGAGTGGGGCGTTGGTGTTCAAGATGGATCCGGGAGTGAGCGGCAGCAAGCCGTGACGAGTGCGGCGGGCAGCCGACAGGAGAGCGCAATGGACGGTGAGCCTTTGTACAGCGGACGAGGACGGCACGCCGCTGGCCGGTGGTGCGGCCGTCCGCTATTTTCGCCGATTGTGATGGGTTGGCGCCAATGGAGAGGGGCGGAGGGGAGGGCGGCCAAGGGACGTTTTGATCGGGACTTGGGTGCGCTGTCGTGTCGCAGCTGGATCGGCCGCTCGCGGCAGGTGGCGAGGGAACCGTCGCAGTCATGGCAGGCAGTTGGCGTTCTGCCAGTGGTTGAAGCCTCGAGCGAGGGCGGCCCCGGTGCCAATGCGCGGGAGTTTAGGTAACCTTCGCAACACACCGGAACGGCAGTGACGCCCGACCGCTCAAGGGGGAAATCGATGAAGACGTTCGTGCTGGCCGCTGCGCTGGCCAGCTTGCTCTGTGCCTGTACCGTTGTCTCGCCCGATCCGGGCCAGAAGGCCGTGTTGGTGGATAAACCGATGTTCTTCGGCAAGGGTGGCGTTCGCCTGGACGATGTGCGTGAGCCAGGTCGGACGTATGCGTGGTTGACCACGTCGGTCACCTATGTGGATGTGACGCCACAGACGGTGCAGGTGGCTTTTGACGATTTCTCGTCCAGCGACAATATCCTGTTGGACTTCTCCACCCAGATTCAATATCGCATCACCGCGCCGGCGTTGTTGTTGTCCAGGTTCGGGCAGGGTTGGTTCAAGAACCAATGTCGCCAGCCAATATGCGTCCATCGTGCGCGACCAGGTCAAGCGCTACGACATGACCAGGATGATGAGCGATCCCGATACCGCCAGACAGATCGACGATTCGGTGACCCAGAACGTGCGTGCGCTGGTCAAGGAGCAGCAGTTGCCGATCGAGATCCAGAACATCACCTTGGGCCGCGCACGTCCCAACCCGGATGTCCTGCAGCAGATGAACCTGACCGCTGCACAGCAGCAGCGGGTCAAGACGCTGGTCGAGGCCACCACGGCTGAGCGGCAGCGTGAACAGGAGCAGGTGGCCAAGGCCGATGCCGACAATGCGTACCGCAATCGCATGGGTCTGACGCCCGAGCAGTACCTGGCCAGCCAGATCGCCGAGCTCAACGCCGATACCTGCAAGAAGGCGCAGGCCTGCTATATGGTGCCTTCCGGCACGTCGGTGATTGCCAGATAGCGCGCGTTGCCGGCCGCATGCGGTGCAGGGGCCGCGATTGCCTTGCAGTCGTTGATCTCCGGTCTTGCAGCGCAGATGGCTGGTCGCGGTTGCTCATGCCAGCAGGCCCACTCACGCACTCTCCAAATCGGCTGGGCTAGGGTTGCGGCCTACTGGTGTAGCGGAGAATGCAGCATGGGCCTGTTGGTCGACGGCAAGTGGCAGGACAGTTGGTACGACACCAACAAGAGCGGCGGACGTTTCGAGCGCTCGCAATCGCAGTTCCGCAATTGGGTGACGCGCGATGGCAGCCCTGGTCCGCACGGGGAGGGTGGCTTTCAGGCTGCTCCCGGCCGCTATCACCTGTACGTGTCGCTGGCCTGCCCGTGGGCGCATCGCACCTTGATCTTTCGCCGCCTCAAGCGGTTGGAGTCGTTGATCGACGTATCGGTCGTGAACTGGTTGATGCGCGACCAGGGCTGGACGTTCGATCCTGGTCCGGGCGTTATCGCCGATCCGGTTCACCATGCCAAGCGATTGTATGAGGTGTATCTCAACGCCGATCCGCGCTACTCCGGGCGCGTGACCGTGCCGGTGTTGTGGGACCGCGAGCGCAACACGGTGGTGAGCAACGAATCGGCCGACATCATCCGCATGTTCAACAGCGCCTTCGATGCCGTTGGTGCGGCCGACGGTGACTTTTATCCGGCCCCGTTGCGCGAGCAGATCGATGCGCTCAATACGCGTATCTACGACACCGTCAACAACGGCGTCTACAAGGCGGGCTTTGCCACCACGCAGGCCGCCTACGAAGAAGCCGTGGTGCCGCTCTTCGAGACACTGGACTGGCTGGAGGCGCGCCTGGGCGAGCACCGCTATCTGTGCGGCGACCAGCTCACCGAAGCGGACTGGCGCCTGTTCACAACGCTGGTGCGATTCGACGCGGTGTACGTGGGCCACTTCAAATGCAACCTGCGGCGCATTGCCGACTATCCGCAGCTCTCCGGCTACCTGCGTGAGCTGTACCAGATGCCGGGGATCGCAGAGACGGTGAATTTCCAGCACATCAAAGGCCATTACTACCAGAGCCACGACCTGATCAACCCCACCGGCATCGTGCCGCTGGGGCCGGTGCTGGATCTGCAGGCGCCGCATGGGCGTGGTGGCTGATGCAACCGGCGGCTGCACGGCGCAGCGCTCGGGCGCACTGCCGCATGGCGTGCACTAAGCTGTGCGCCTTGGTGACCAACAGGAGCGGTCAGTGCTGAATCATGTGATGGTGGGATCGAACGATATTGCGCGATCCAGGCAGTTCTACGATGCGGTGCTCGGCGGCGTCTTCGGCGCTCCCGCGCCGCTGGTCAACACTGCCGGCTCCGGCCATGTGCGGCTGTTCTATCGCCATGCCGGCAGCACCTTCGCCGTCAGCGAGCCGATCAACGATGCACCGGCGACCAGCGGCAACGGCGCCACCGTCGGTTTCACCTGCAGTTCGCCAGAGCAGGTGCAGGCCTTCCACGACGCGGCCGTGGCTGCAGGCGGGGTGTCCATCGAGGATCCGCCGGGCGAGCGTGAGAGCCGCATGGGAGCGGTCTGGCTGGCCTACGTGCGCGACCCGGATGGCAACAAGCTCTGTGCGATCTACCGGCCCGTCTAGACCCGGATACCTGCGCTGCGGCGACATGCCGCAGCGCTGTCGGGCATCGTGCTGTTGCTGCGCCAGGGCGACGGTGGGGTGACCGTCGCCGCGGCGCGGCACGCAGTTGCGTCAGGTGACGGACCCAGGCACCGGGTGTTGGGCTAGTGCTTTGCCGCGTCGCGCATGATCAGCGTCGCAGCGCCCACCGTGATCGCGTCCTCGACCACACCGGTGCTGGTCTGGCCATAGCGTTCGATCGCGCGCATGCGCACGTTGAAGGTAAGGTAGGCGGCCGCCACTGCGGTGGTCGCGCCCAGCACGGCAGCCACGCCGCGCTGATGGCGCGGTGCCAGCGCGGTGCCGACGATGACGCCGGTGGCGATGCGGGCAATCATGCCGGGCAACACGATGCGGTCGGGAGCGGTTTTCATCTTGTCGCCGGCCAGCTCACCACCGGCCAGCGCCAGCATGCCGGCCGATGCGAGGGGATTGGCGAGCAGTGCCGGCGCGCCGTTGTCGGCGGGGAGCTTGCCGGTGCGCGCAGCGTTGGCCACTGCGGCCAGCGGGGTCATCGAGCGCATGCCGGCGACGGCGCTCATCAGGAGGGAGTGGATCAAAGCCATGTGCACCTCTGCAGGAGCATGCTGCCTGGCGCCAATGTGGAGCCGGCAGGCATGCGTCGGGTTGTCGATGCCCAGAGCCTAGGAGGCCGGATGTCTGCGCGATGGCAAGGCGGTGCCAGTGCGATGTGCCTGCCTGGCGGGAGGGCGGTGTTGCCTGACGCGTGGGGGAAGGTGCAGGTCGATCCATGCCGGGGTAGTGGTGCGGGCGTGCGGCAGCAGCCGGCAAGGCCATGCCCGTGTCGGCGCGCTGCCTGGCCATGCGGGCGCGGCAGCGCGTTGCCATCGCCAGGGCCGGTCAGGGCTGCTTTGCAAAGCTGCCCGCGCGCCACGCCAGCCACAATACCGACAGACCCACCGCCAGGCAGATGAGCACGCCGGGCAGCGAGGCTTCCGGGCCGAAGGCCCCGCCGGTGAGCCATTGCGGAAATCCGGGCGTTGCCGTGCTGCGGGCAATGGCCGGGCCCATGTCGGTCCCGGAGACCGCCGCGCCGAACAGATAGCCCTGGGTGAAGTTCCAGGCGATATGCACGCCGATCGACATCCAGATGCGGCCGGTCAAGGCATAGAACGCGCCCAGCAGGATGCCTGCTTCCAGTGCGATGCAAATCGCCGCAAACGCCGTTGCATGCGGGTTGGCGATATGGCCGAAACCGAACAGCGCGGCAGAGGCGATAAACGCCACCCACGGGCCGAACGCGCGCCATACCAGGCGCAGAAAGATGGCGCGGAACAACAGCTCTTCGATCACCCCGGCCTGCAAGGCCTTGCGCACCGCCGTCCAGGCCGGCGCCGGGCCAAGCGCCTGGATGTCGTACAGCCCGAACAGCGCCATGATGCCCATGACCGCGGCGAACATGGCCGCGCCGATCAACAGTCCAATGCTCAGCTGCGGCAACATCGGGCGTAGTGCGAGCTCGCTGGCGCGCCGTCCTTCGGCCAGGCGCACCGCCACCACGTAGACCGCCAAGCCCACCGCGATACCGACCAGGCTGGCAATCAGTTGCAGCGGCCCGGAGTCCTTGGGCAGCAGGCTGCCGACGGCCCTGCCGGCCATGGGCGCCAGCGTGGCGACCGCCGCCAGCAGCAGGACTGCCCAGCCGATCGCCCGCAGCCAGCGTAGGCGGCCGGGCTGCAGGAAGTTGCGCTCGCCCAGCGCAATGCGGTGGGACGCGTGGCCGTGTGTGGTCAGTGCGCTATTGGAAACCGCCGGCGTTGGTGCGTGCATGGGTTGGGGGCCTGTGGGTGGTTGCTAGCGGGTGGTTGAACGGGACGAGGCGTCTGCCACGACTGCGATACGGCTGGCGAATGCGCGCTGTTGCACTGCCGGGTCGATCAGCGCGTGTCACCCGGTGAGGAGCTGCTGCGCAACAAGGACTTGAGCCCGTGCGTGATGCCGCGCGGTGCGACGCTCAAGTGGTCTTCGTCATCGAGAACCTCCAGCGCGAGATGCAACGATGGATAGTGTCGCGCGCGCAGCGCCTGCGCCATCTTCTGTGCGTCGATGACCATGTCGTAATTCTGGTGGTGGCGCACCTGCTCGTATTCGCCGACGTACATGTACACCTGCGCCGGCAGGTCGGTATGCGACGCGGCAAAGCTGTTTTCCTGCGCCACCATCGCGTGCTCGCCATACCAGTACGAGGGGCTGCCCAGGATGTAGCCGGCGAACATCTCCGGTGTGCTCAACAGGATCTGCGTGCCCAGCAGGCCGCCGTACGAGTGCCCCAGATACAGGCGCCGCTGTTCGTCGGTCCGGTAGCGGTTGGCGACGAACGGCAGCACGCGATCGCGCAGGTAGCGGATGTAGTCGGCGCTCTTGCCGTGGGTGGCAACCGGCGCTGCGGTCGGGCCATCTTCCGGGGTGGGCGTGTAATCGCGTCTGCGGCTCGGCATGGGCTCGTCGCCGACTGCGTAGGACAGCCCGACCAGAATGAAATCGGAGATGGCTGGCCCTTCGCCGTTCAAGCGCCGCGCGATCTGCTTGACCAGCGGGAACGCATAGTCGCCATCGGTGGCATACAACACCGGGTAACGACGCTGCGGATTGTCCGCATAGCCGCGTGGCAGCGCGACGAAGACCTGGTAGGTGCGGCCTGTCGCCGGATCGGGCACGTCCCAGACCTGCGTATCGGCCAGTTCATACGGTTGCCCACCGCCACGCTGGCTAGCAGGCGCGTGAGCGGGCGT
The DNA here is from genome assembly GCF_003993495.1 of Xanthomonas sp. BRIP62418. NCBI lineage: Bacteria > Pseudomonadati > Pseudomonadota > Gammaproteobacteria > Lysobacterales > Lysobacteraceae > Xanthomonas > Xanthomonas sp. BRIP62418. The sequence goes on along the minus strand of NZ_QEZG01000028.1, from coordinate 175,496 downwards.
ATCCTCTGTGGCTGCTGGTGTCGCTTTGGCAATGGGTGTGGGTGCTGGCGGTGGTGCCTTGCCGCAGCCAGTCAGTAGCAACACTGCCAATCCAGCCCATAACAGCTTGTTCAATACAGCCTCCTGCATGTGGTGAAGCGTGGTGCCGTTGCAGCGGTGCAGACGAGAGCTGGCTGTCGATACGTGGCGGACCGCGCGTGCCGGTTCTGTCGCCTTGGGTGCGTACCGACATCGACGATGCCAGCAATGCCGGAAGACGCGACTGGCATGGCAACGTATAACACGGGCCGCTGCCAGGTTCTCGATGCTCGAAGAACCCAAGCGCCCGCGGAATCATCGAGAACCCGGGAGCACCCGTGCTCAGTGCAGACGACCAACCACGCGCAATGCCGCCGACTTGGCCATATCGTTCGGATTGGTGCCGGGCAGGCCCTGCGGCACGGCCATGCCCTTGCTGCGATAGAAGTCGGTCCAGTACGGCGACACCTGACCGGTCTGCGGGTTCCTGAAGTTCATCGGTTGCAGCGCAAACACGTGATGTGCGCGGAAGGCGCGCTCGATGAAGTCCGAGCAGTAATAACTGTTGTCGTCCTGCACGTAGGTCTGGTTGTAAGGCTTGCCGAGCATGCGCCGTGCCTGCGCGATGGCGCCGGGGATCGCGCTGCGCTGTTCTTCCGTCAGCCGGTACACATGGATCTGCCGGTGCCTGGTATTGGCGTCTTCGACGAATGCCTGCAGGGGCTGCTGCCGCGAGCCTTGTTCGTCTGCATGCAGCAGCACCTGTTCCGTGCCGTCATGGGCGAGTAGCGCCACGTGATCGAAGCTGGGTGCGTCCTGTTTGGCGGTGGCATCGTCGATGGCGCCACTCAGGCCGGTGCGGGCGGCGGTGACGAACAACAGGTCGCCGTCCTGAAGCTGGACTGCGATGGACGTTGCGGGCAGCAGTGCCAGTGCGAGCACGGCGAGCAGGAGGAGGATGCGCATGGGAGGCCGGCAGGTGATGCAAAGGGCGCCCATTATCGCCAGGAACGACGGCGGGCGGCTGGTGCGCGATGCGCTCTGTAGAATGCGGTGGCCAGCGGGCGTCGCCGCCGCCATCGCGTCGCGGCAATCCCTGTCCGTCTGGAGTGTTGCATGCGTGCTTCTTCTGCGTTGTCGCCGATCGGCCGGCTGTTTGCCGCCGCCGCCTTTTTCGAAGGGCTGACCTGGGCCGGGCTGTTGGTCGGCATGGTGCTCAAGTACGGCACCCACACCACCGAGGCGGTGGTGTGGCTGTTCGGTCGCCTGCACGGCGGCGCCTTCCTGTTTTACGTGGTGGTCAGCGTGCTTGCCGCGTTGCGGCTGCGCTGGCCGTGGTGGGCGTGGGCCCTGAGCCTGCTGGCCGCGTTGCCGCCGCTGGTGACGGTGCCGCTGGAGATGTGGTTCCGGCGCATCGGCTTGCTGGGTGTGCGCATACGGAGCGGTGTCTGAGCACATCAGGGCAGGCCAGGCATTGCCAGGCGGCCGTGCGTGGTACGCGGCATCTCGCTGTGAACGCATCCAACGTCACGCCAGAGGATGGACGCCGCCTACCGCCTTTGCCACCATAGGTGGACCAAGGAAGAGGCGGAGTGTCGCAATGCATTACTGGATGAGGAAGGCGACTGCCGCACTGGCGGTGGCGATGGCAATCACCGGATCGGTTTGCGCGCAGACGCCGCCGCAACCGGTGGATCTGACGCCCTATCTCAAAAGCGACCAGTTCGAGCGGATCAAGATCTCGCCAACGGGCGACTATTTCGCGCTCACCATGCCGCTGGAAGATCGCACCGTGCTGGGCATCGTGCGGCGCCAGGACAAGGTGGCCACCGCGAAAGTCACCGGTGGCGCCAACAGCGTGGTGGACGATTTCTGGTGGGCCAGCGACGACCGCATCGTGGTGTCGATGGCGCAGCGGCTGGGCTCGCGTGACGAGCCGATGGCGATCGGGCAACTGCATGCCATCGACGCCGATGGCAAGAATGGCCGTCTGTTGGCCAGCCCCTATGGCACCAATCCGGAGATCAACGGCGTGCAGTTGAAGATGGACCTGGAGCCTGGCACGTTCATGCTCGATACCTTGCCCGGTGATCCGCGCAACATCCTGGTGTCCACGATCCCGTTCGTCGGCGACCCGAGCATCCGCATCGACAAGCTGGATATCCTGACCGGCCGGCGCAGTACCGTGGCGACATCGCCGGTGCGTCGTGCGAACTTCGTGACCGACCAGCAGGGGCGCATCCGCTTTGCCAACGGCGCCGATGTCACCAACGTCAGCAAGCTGTATTACCGCGACGACGATGCTGCGCCGTGGCGGTTGGTCAACGATGCCGCCAGCAGCGGGCATCGTGCGTTTCCGCTCGGCTTTGCGGCCGATGGCAGCCAGGCCTACCTGCAAGTGGAGCAGGCGACCGGCACCGATGTGCTGGTGGGATGGGACCCGGCCAGCGGAAAGTCCACGCCGTTGTTGCACGACGACACCGTCGACCCCTACCGGATCCTGCGCGACCTGGATGGCACCACGCCGATCGGTGCGTCCTACATGAGCGACCGGGTGCGCAACCGCTTCTTCGACGAGAAGTCGCCGACGGCAAGGCTCTACCGCAGCCTGGAAAAAGCCTTCGACGGCAATGCGGTCTACATCACCTCGGCCACCCGCGACCGTCGCCTGGTGCTGGTGTATGTGTGGAGCGATCGCAACAACGGCGATTATTATTTGTTCGACACGGTCAGCAAGAAGGCCGACCGGGTGTTCAGCCGCCGCGAGTGGTTTCCGCCCGATGGCGTGCCGGCGAGCAGGCAGGTGAGCTTCAAGGCGCGCGATGGCCTGGAGTTGCACGGCTATCTGACCCAGCCGCTGCACGCCGAGGCAGGCAAGCCGTTGCCGTTGATCGTGATGCCGCATGGTGGCCCGTTCGGGATCTTCGACAAATGGGAGTTCGACGACGACACCCAACTGCTGGCCGCAGCCGGTTACGCGGTGCTGCGCGTCAATTACCGCGGCTCGGCCAATTACGGACGTGCCTTCACCCAGGCCGGCGCCAGGGAGTGGGGTGGGCGCATGCAGGACGATCTCACCGATGCCACCCGCTGGGCTATCGCGCAGGGAGTGGCCGATGCCTCGCGCATCTGTCTCTACGGTGCCAGCTACGGTGGTTACGCTGCGCTGATGGGGGTTGCCAAGGAGCCGGCGGTGTACCGCTGCGCCGCTGGCTATGTTGGCGTCTACGATCTGGACATGATGGCCCGCGACACCGCGCGCTCCGCGCGTTGGGCAAAGAACTGGACCGGCGACTGGCTGGGTGCACGTGACACCCTGGCCACGCGCTCGCCGGTGGTGCTGGCCAAGCAGATCAAGGTGCCGGTGTTTCTGGCGGCCGGCGGCAAGGACGAGCGCGCGCCGATCGAACATACCAAGGCCATGGAACGCGCGTTGAAGGGTGCGGGGGTGCCGGTGGAGTCGCTGTACTTCCCCAACGAGGGCCACGGCTTCTACACCGAGGCGCACCGACGCGAGTACTACACGCGCTTGCTGGCGTTCTTGAGCAAGCAGCTGGGTGGTGGGACCGCGAAGTAAGAGGGGCGTTCCATCAGGTGTTGCCTGAGGGGGCGCATGATCTCGCGTGCCGGTGGTGGTGCATGCGGTTTGATGTGGCAGCTGTACCGTGTGCGCCTGCATTCCTTTGCGGTGCTGTGTTGCGGCGTTTGCGTTTGCGGGTAGGGCGTCGCGGCCGGGTCCGCTCCTACGGTTCTTGGGGGGCGTGGTGTTGCGCTAGGGCCGATGCTGCACGACGGCGCAGGCTGGCTGCGTCGCCGCTTTCTCTGCACTCCCGGTTCAACTGCGCGATAGCGCGGCACCGTCGATGGCCGACGATGCCGCGTCCAGCGTCGCCTACTTCTCCGGCATCGGCTTCATCTGATACTGCGCCGGCGGGGTGGCGCCGAGCAGGTGCTGCACGAAGTAGTCCCAGCGGCGGCGGGCGACGTAGGGGGTGAGCTCGCCGTAGCCGTGTTTGGCGTTGGGCAGCATCAGCATGTCGAAGTCCTTGTTGGCCTTGATCAGCGCATCGGCGACCAGCAAGGTCAGATACGGCGGCACGTTGTCGTCCAGCGTGCCGTGCACCAGCATCAGCTTGCCCTTGAGCTTGCTGGCGCGGGTGGCGTTGGCCTGGTCGTCGTAGTTGGAGGTGCCGTCCTTGTTGACGATGTGCTCGCCGTGATACTTCTCGGCCCAGTCGTCCTCGTAGCCGCGGTTGTCGTGGTTGCCGCTTTCCGACCAGGCCACCTTGAACAGTTCCGGGTAGCGCAGCATCGCGGCGGTGGACGCATTGCCGCCGCCCGAATGCCCCCAGATGCCGACGCGGCTGGTGTCGAACCACGGGTAGCGCTGGCCGAGTTCCTTCACCGCGGCCACCTGGTCGGGCAGGGTGTTGTCGCCCATGTTGGCGTACCAGGTGTCGTGGAAGGTCTTGGAGCGCCACGGCGTGCCCATGCCATCGATGGCGATCACGATGAAGCCCAGTTCGGCCAGCGACTGGTTGTCGCCATGGCCGGCCAGGAAGCTGCGGCCGCGCACCGAGCCGGTCTGCGGGCCGGGGTAGACGTAGTCGATCACCGGGTACTTGCGCGCGGGATCGAAGTTCGTCGGCTTGAACATCAGGCCATACAGCGTGGTCTTGCCATCGCGCGCCTTGACCGTGATCGGCTCCGGCGGCACCCAGCCGGCGGCCTTGAGGCGGCTGATGTCGGCGGTGGCGATGGTGCCGAGCGTGCGCCCGTCGGCGGCATCGCGCAGCACGCTCACCGGCGGCGTGACCGAGGTGGAATAGGTGTCGACGAAGCGCTTGCCATCGGGCGACAGCGCGATGCTGTGGTCGGCGACCTCGGGCGTGAGCAGCACCGGCTCGCCGCCGTCCAGGCTCACCTTCCACAGCTGCTGGTAATACGGGTCCACGCCCGGCGTGCGGCCCACGCCGACAAACCATGCTGTGCGCGTCACCGGGTCCACGCGCAGCAGTTCGGTGACGTTGCCTTCGCCGCTGGTGATCGCGCGCTTGGGTTTGCCGGTGGCCAGGTCGTAGAGATACAGCTGGCCCCAGTCGCTGCGCTCGGAGAACCACACTGCCTCGTTGCTGCCGGGCAGGTAGGCCCAGTTGGCGGCGACCTGGCCGCTTTCGTAATAGGTCTTGGCGGTTTCGTCGAAGGCGGTGCGCACGGCGCCGGTGCCGGCATCGGCGATGCGCAGCCAGACCTGCTTGTGGAAGCGCGAGGTCGAGGCGAACGCCAGGGTCTTGCTGTCCGGCGCCCATTTCACGTCATCCCACAGGCCCGGCGAGCAGCTGACGTCGTCGCACAGCGTGGAGCGGTGCTGGTCCGCTGGCATCTTCAGCCGCACCACGCTGGCACTGGGCACGTCGATGATCACGCGCTCGATCGTGGTCACGTCCTTGTCTCCGGCCAGCGGGTACTTCCACGACTGCAGTTCCGGATGCCCAAGCTTGGTGCTGACCAGGTACATGTCGCCGGTCTTGCGCTGGTCCTGCTGGAAGGTGGCGATCTTGCGCGAGTCCGGCGACCACGCCACGATGGCGTTGTCGCTGTGCTGCCAGCCGGCGTTGTCGGTGGCGTAGCCGAAGTTTTCCACGCCATCGCGGGTGAGCTGGGTTTCCTGGCCGCTGGCCAGATCACGCACCCACAGGTTCCAGTTGCGGATGAACGCTTCGCTGCGCTTGTCCGGCGACAGCACGCCCGGTTCGGGCTTGTCCTTCGCATACAGCTTGCTGCAGCGCGCACGGGCGTCGCAGACCACCGCGGTGTCGCGCACGTTGAGGCGGTAGCGGCCATCGGCGCCAAGGCTGACCTTGGGCGCCAGGGTGGCGGCCTTGAGCGGCTTGTCACCGGTCTTGAGCAGGGTGTTGAGCGCGGTGGCCAGCGCCGCGGGCTTGAACAGCGGCGCGGTCTTGCCGGTGGCGGTGTCCAGCTGCAGCAGGCGGTCGCCCTTGGCATCGTGGTCGACGTAGACCATACGGGTGGCATCCAGCCAGGTCACGCGCGTGGCCGCATGGTCGACCAGGGGCTGCGCGGCGTAGTAGATCAGGCGCTCGGCACGGGCGTAGTCGGCCTCGGTCACGCTCGGTGCCTGCGCGCTGGCCACCGCGGGCAGCAGGGCGGTCATCAGGGCAGCGAGCAGGTGGCGCAACGGCAACGGTGTGGGCATGTGGACCTCATCAAAAGGGTGCGCGCCGACAACGGCGGTGCAACCTCGCATGCTACGTGTGCGGGCGGGGCATGCGACCCTGCCAAACGTCGTGCCTTGCCGTGGAACGAAGATGCCAGGCGTGGCGCCCCAGGTGCCGCTCGCCCTGCGGCACCGGCGACTACTTGCCCATACACCGCTTCCAGCGCGCGTTGACCCGCTGCGCGAACCAGGCGGTGGTGAGGGTGCGGGTGATCTTGGGGCTGTCCAGGGTGATGCCGGGCAGTACCGCCCGTGGCAGCGGTTTGCCGGCGCTACGCTCGGCCAGCGCGAACACCTGGCGATACAGCTCGGTGTCCTGGAAATCGATGGAGTTGCCGGCCTCCAGGGCACGGCGGAGCTGACGGTCACTCATCGCCAGCTGGCTGCCCAGGGCGCGTGCGGCGCGTTCGGTGGCGCCGGGCGCATCCAGGCTGGCGCCGGGCGTCAGCAGGTCGCCGTCCAGGGTCAATGCGATCCCGCTGGCCTTGCTCAATGCTGCCTGGAACGCGGCATTGCGGCTGGCGTACCAGCCGGCGTTGAAGTCGGCAAAGCGGTACAGCAGCGCGTCGTAACTGGCCGGGTAGCCGAGCAGGTGCCGGGTGCCGAACCACACCCCGCCGCGACGGCTGAAGACCTCGTGGCGGATCGAGTCGCCAGGCGGATACGGATAGCGCTCGGCGTGCTGCTCGGCAAACGCGATGCTGACCTGCATCGGCCCGGCGGTATGCACCGGATTGAGCCCGTCGAACAGGCGCGCGCCCAGCGGCACGCTGCCGGTGAAGTCTTCGAAGATGCGGCTCAGCTCCTGTTCGGTGCGCGCGCTGGCAATGCGCGTGGCATAGCTGCGGCCATCGGGCGAGGCGATGCGCAAGGCGGCATCGACCATGAAGCCTGGGATGTGATGCGCGCCGGCACGGCGGTCGATCTCCGCGCGCGAAATCCTGCCGAGATTGGGCACGACCGGGTTGGCCTGGTAGGTCGACTCCTGCTCGGTCACCGCCAGCACCGCGCAGATGTCCTCGGCGCTGGTGTCCAGCCCCTGCGAGGACAGCGCCACGTACACATCGTCGGCCCAGCCGGCGCGATCGGTCAGCGTGGTCGGCAGGCGCCGGGCGATGTCGGCCTTGACCGCGTCCGGCGAGCGCTGTGGCGCGCGCGGCGCCTGGGTGGCGCAGGCCGACAGCAAGACGACGGCAAGCAGCGTGAGCAGGCGGGGCAGGCGGGATGTCACGGCGTCTCCAGGATCGGTGGGGGCGGTGCGGCAGTTTACGTGGCTGTCGCCGGGCCGCATCCGGCGATGTGCAGCAGGGCGGCTGCGGCAAGCCTGCCGGGTCGCAGGCGTTTCGCAACGCGCGCGGCCGCCGGTTGCCGGTCGCCACCGGCACGAGCTGCAGGCCGATTCAAGCCCGCAGCCCGCAGGCCGCTAACGATCCTGGCGCAATGCGTGGCGATCACATGACCTGCCGCGCTCGCCAGTCATCATGACCGTGTGTTTGCATCGCGGCGTCAGGCAGACGCCGACGTCGCTCCGATTCCACCGCCAGCCAGCCAGCCACGGGAGAGCTTTAGTGCTGCAGCAACCAGCAAACCCGATACGGGGCGGGCGGCATGTCCCGTCCACGGCAGCCATGCGGTGTGGCTTGTCGTCGCCGTGAGGGCCCGATGAGCGGCGCGACGCCGCGCTGGCGGCGCATGGTCGTTGCGATGGCCGCGATGCTGTGCAGTGCGACGCTGTGGGCGCAGCCGCAGCCATGGAAGCGCATCGAAACCGCCACGATCGACGACCCCAGGGCCGCCCTGCAGGTCGCCCAGGCCGCGTTGCAGCGTGCCCGCAGCGATGGCGATGCCGACGCGCAGTTCTGGGCCTTGCTGGCGCAGGCGCGCGTGCTGATTTCCCTGGAAGAGAGCGAGCGCCGTCAGGCGGCCCTGGCCCAGGCGCGTGCGATGTTGACGAACGTGCGTGGCAACACGGCGCAGGCGCAGCTGTGGCTGGCGATCGTGCAGGCGCTCAGCGATGTGCGCGAGAGTCCCAACCGCGGCATGCTGGCGCGGCTGGAAGCGCTGCGTCAGCAGGCGCGTGCGCTGGGGCGCAACGATCTGCTGTGCGAGGTCGAGGCGGTCGACATGTGGAGCATGCTCGCCTCCGGCAGCAGCGACGAGGCCTGGAACGCCGCACAGGCCAGCTACCAGTGCGCAGTGCGCGAACACAGCCTGGGCCTGGAGCTGGATGCCTTGACCCAGCTCGGCTCGCTGGCCAGCCGCGTGGGTGGCCGCTCGACCGAGGACAACGACGCCGAAGACTACCTGCAGCGCGCCCTGGAGCGCCTGCGCGGCCAGCCGGCACGCTTTCAGCGCAGCCTGATCGAATACGAGTACGGCACGTCGCTGGCAGCGCAGCAGCCGGACGCGGCGTTGCTGCATTTCAAGCGCGCGCTGGCGCTCAGTCGCGAGCTGGGCGATCAGGCCGGCGTGGCCGCGGCATTGACCAGCGGCAGCGAGGTCCTGATCGAAGCCGGCGATGCCAGCGCGGCATTGGCAATGGCGCGCGAGGCACTGCCGTTGATGCAACGCCAGGGCAATGTCGGCCGGGTGGCCGCCTGCCATGCGGTGTTGCTGCAGGCATTGACCGCGCTCAAGTCCGGCAGCCTCGGCGTGGAGATCGTCGCGGCCAAGGCGGCGGACGACCCCCACCTGTCGCTGGGACGGCGCGCGAAGCTGCTCGATGCCATTGCCCAGGCACTGGCGGCGGAGGGGCGCCATGCCGAGGCATACCAGGAACTGCAACGCGCCAACACGCTGCGTGCGCAGAGCCTGGATCGCCAGCGCGACACCGTGATGCTGCGCCTGCAGGCGCGTTACGAAGACGCGCGCCGTGGCGCCGAAACTGCCGAGCTGCGCCGGCGCAGCGAGACCGCGCAACTGGCCTTGCAGGCCCGCGAAGCCGGTCAACGCGCCCTGTGGATCGCCCTATGTGCGGCCTGCCTGTTGTTGCTGGGTGCGTTGGTGGTGCTGGCCTTCGGTGCGTGCCATCGGCGGCAACTCTCGCGGCTGGCGATGCGCGACGAGCTCACCGGCCTGCCCAACCGCCGCGCCATTCGCGCCGAGGCGCAGCAGCAGGTCGAGCAATCGGTGCGCTCGCAGGTGCCGTGCATGCTGGCATTGATCGACCTGGACCACTTCAAGCTGATCAACGACGTGCACGGGCATGCTGCCGGCGATGCCGTGCTCAAGGCGCTTGCCTGCGCCTCCAGGCTGGCGCTGCGGACGCAGGACCGCCTGGGCCGGCTGGGCGGGGAGGAATTCCTGCTGGTGCTGCCGGGCTGCAGCGCAGAAGAGATTCCTGCCGTGTTTACGCGGCTGCGTAATGCAGTGGCCGCGATCGAGATCGCCGGCCTGCCCACCGACCAGCCGGTGCGCTTCTGCATGGGCGCGGTGAGCGTGACTGCAGGAACCGGCCTGGATGTGCTGCTGGGGCAGGCCGATCTTGCCCTGTACGCCGCCAAGACCGCCGGGCGCGATCAGTGGGCGGTATGTTGACGCGTGGATGAAGGCGCCTGCGGCCTGGCTGCCGCAGCGCTCGCTGATGCACCGAGTGCAGTGCGCGCGGTGGTGCGTGGCAGCGGTCACCAGGCTCTGCCCGCGACCGCCCGACACCCATGGGCGTACACTGCGCCGCCTCCAGCGAACCGATGCCTGCGTGAAAAAAAAGCGGCCCAAATCACCGCCACCTGCGCCAGCGCCCGCAGCGTCCCGGATCCATGAATGGATCATCGGCGGGGGGGCCGTTGTCGTGGCGATCGCCTGTTGCATGCGGCTGTGGCTGTTGCTGGAGGCGATCGTCACGGGGCGCTATATCAGCGTCATCCGCGGCCGGCCGACCAGGATCTTCCATGCGGATGCAGACCCGCAGCGGTTCTGGATCGCCATCGGCTGGGATGCGTTACTGACCAGTGTGCCGTTGGCGGTCATCGCCTGGTTCGCCTACATTGCCTGGACGGCGCACAGACGCGGCCGGCGATGACCTGCGCGGTGCTCCACGGCATGCGCAACTGCGGTGCCGCACTGTCGACGACGACGCGGCTGCGCAGGCGTGCGGCGAGCCGCTGGTCAGTACACGGTGTTGATCAGCAAACGGGCCGCAAGGCGGTGGCACCGCCTGCGCCGATCGACACCTGCGCGTCATGCGGCAATCAGGGCTGCGTTTGCTTTTGCTTGCGCGATGGCGTTCGCGTCTCGCGCTTGGGCCAGGTGTCGTAGCTGTAGACGAACTGCTTCTGATCGGCGCCCACGGTGGGGTCGCAGTGCCAGGAATTGGCGACGCTGCCCGGTTCCAGCACGCCATCCACCTCGCGCACGGCCTGCGCTTCGAATGCGCAGATCGGCCCGTACAGCTTGATGTCCCAGCCCGGCTCCGCCCGGGGGTGGGCGTGTTGCACGAGCACGATATCGCTGCCGTTGAAGTGATGCACCTGGGCGCCATGTTCGCGATTGATGCTGAAGTAGCACGGCGCGCCGATGTCCAGCGGGAGCACTTCATCATCGCGCAGCAGCGCGCACTTGCCGGCGTGTTCGCCCAGGCGAATCGTGCGCCCGGCCAGGATGGCGGTGGTGACCGGATGGCGGGCGGTGACGTCGGACATGGGTTGCGACGGTGACGGTGTTTGCGGCGCGGTCTGCGCGTGTGCCGGCGCGCCGGTCATCACCACCAGCGCGGTCAACAACCAGGTCGTAAGGTGGAGGCGCATGCAACGTCCTTGTCGTGGGCAGTGCAGTATCGCAGATCCATTTGCAGGCCTGATGCCGGTGACAGACGCGATGCGCTCCGCGCATGGCTGGCCGATACTCGACGCGGCCTGTGTCTGCTGTAACGCAGGTTGGCGCACAGCATCGCCGGATGGCTGGCTGCTGTTGACCGCGCGTTTCAGTTGCCGCAAGACGCGTGCGATCAGCGCCGCGCCGGCAGCGTCGCCAGCACGCCATCCAGCGCCAGCTGCGTGCTGAAACCGGCCTTGCTCAAGCGTTTGCTTACCTCGTTGGGCACATCGCGCCCGCTGGTGAGCCGGTTGGGCGCGCCGGTGTAATGGAACAGGCGCCCGCCACGCCGCAACACCCGCGCCAGCTGATCGTAGAACAGCTGCGAGTACAGCTCGCCGGCGATGCCGAAACGCGGCGGGTCATGCAGGATGGCGTCGAACGCACCGTCAGCCAGCGTGGCGATGTGCTGCGAGATATCCGCCTGGGTCAGCTGCAGACGCCCGCCGTGGGCGGCATCGTCCGGATCCGGCGACCACGGATTGAGTGTGCGCAGCCACAGCACGTCGGCATTCTTCTCGAACGACTGCAGCTGCGCCACCCCGGCCTCCAGGCAGCAGGCGGCGAAGTAGCCCAGCCCGCCACAGGTATCCAGCACGACCTTGCCGCGCGGATCGACCAGCGCCACCTTGCGCCGCGCATCCTCGAACGGCGACAGCTGCGCCGAGGGCAGCATCTTGATGCCATCGATCTCGAAGGTCGGTGCGCCCCATTCGGTGGGAACCAGCTTGATCAACGCGCCGCCGAAGCGCGAGATCGGGGCGAAGTCGTCGCCGTCCCAGAAGTACAGCGTGCGCTCCTTGAGCTTGCCCGGATACGGGTAACCCCGGCCACGCCACTGCCAGGTCTGCGCGTCCAGCTGCGCGATGCCGGTGCTGCGGCCCAGGTCCAGCGAGCCGGTCCATTGGATCAGGCCACTGCCGCGCGCGGCAAGCAGTGCCTGGGCATCGGAGCAGGTGAGGAGTGGGCCGGAGTAGTGGGGCACGGGTCGCTGGTCTGGGGTCGGCGCGCGTGACGCGCGTCGCCATTACAAGGGATGGACCGGCATCGTAACCGACCCACCGCGCATGGGCATCCAATGCATGACCTGCACGCCGGCGGGGCGGCGCAGCGGCCGTTCTGCAACGCGGTGGCCAGCCCGGCCGTGTGCGACGGTGCCGGTGGCAGTGCATGAGCGCCCGTGCCCGGAGACCTGCGCCGATTCCTCTGGCGCACGCCGCGCCGCATACTGCGCACTGCCCCGTCGACATGGTGTCCGATTGGCGCCAACCGTGGAGGATCGGCAATGGAGGATCGGCAATGCTGAAGGGTGTGTTGTTGGGGTTTGCCTGCTATGCGGCCTATTCGATCAGCGATGCGTTCGTGAAGCTGCTGGAAGGCACGCTGCCGGTCTACGAAGTGCTGTTTCTCGGCGCTTTGCTGATGCTGGTGGCCGTGCCATTCCTGAAGAAGCCGGACGACCGGTTGCGCGAACTGGTGATGGCCAAGCAACCCAGCCTGTGGCTGTTGCGTGCGCTTACCGGCGCCATCGGCAATCTGACCTCGGTGATTGCGTTCACCACCTTGCCGATGGCCGAGGCATTTGCGCTGATCTTCCTGATGCCGATCTTCGTCACCGTGCTGTCGGTGGTGTTTCTCAAGGAAGAGGTGCACTGGCGGCGCTGGTCGGCGGTGATCGTGGGTTTCATCGGCGTGTTGATCGTGCTGCGCCCGGGCTTTCGCCATCTCACCCATGGGCATGTGGCCGCGATCGTGTGCGGCCTGGTCGGCGCCATCTCGGTCATCACCCTGCGCATGGCCGGCCACAGCGAAAAACGCCTGACCCTGTACGGCGCCGGGGTGATCGGCCCGTTGGTGATGGGCGGGATCATGATGTTGCCGACCTTTGTCTGGCCCACGCTGTCTCAGTGGGGCCTGTTGGCGGGCTATGGCCTGCTTGCCGGCCTGGCGGCGATCTGCCTGATGTATGCCACGCGCATGGCGCCGGTGAGTGTGGTTGCGCCAACGCAATACAGCCAGATGCTGTGGGCGATCGCCTTCGGCTACCTGCTGTTTCACGACCACCTGGACTGGCCGATGGCGGTCGGCATCGCGCTGATTCTGGGCGCCGGGCTGTTCACGCTGATCCGCGAAGAGCAGGTCTCGCGGTGGTGGCGGCGGACCAAGATTGTCTGAGGGCGGCGCTGTGCGCCGCGGGAATCGGGAATGGGGAATGGGGAATCGGAGGGCGCTATATCGAAATGTCGCGATGCGCTTGATGCTGTTGCGATTCCCGATTCCCGATTCCCGTCACGGCGCCGTCGTGGATTCCTTGCGCGGTGCACGCCAGGTTTCGACGATGCGCGCGTACTCGCCGCTGGCCTTGCTCAGGTGCAGCCACTGATCGACATAGGCTTTCCAGGCGTGATCGTTGCGCGGTAGCAGGAAGGCCTTTTCACCGTATTGCAGTGGCTGCTCCGGTGCGATCGCGCACAGGCCGGGCAGGCGTGCCTGCTGGTGGAGCGCTTCGGAGGCGTCGGTGATCATCACGTCCGCGCGCTGCGCCAGCAGCTCCTGGAAGATGGTGGTGTTGTCGGCGAACAGGCGCAGGCTTGCGCGCGGCAACTGGTGACGTGCGAAGGCCTCGTTGGTGCCGCCGGGCGGTTCGATCACGCGCACCTCGGGTCGATTGAGTTGCGCGATGCTGCGGTAGCGCGCCTGGTCGACGCAGCGCACCAGCGGAATCTTGCCGTCCACATCCAGCGCCGTGCTGAAACTGGCTTGGCGCTGCCGTTGCAAGGTAACAGAAATGCCGCCGACGGCGATGTCGCAGCGATTGGCGAGCAGGTCGGGCATCAGTTGCGGCCAGCTGGTGCGGACGAACTCCACGCGCGCGTCCAGGCTGCCAGCCAGCGACTGCGCCAGGGCGATATCGCTGCCTTCGAACTGCCCGTCGGCGCGCAGCAGCGAGTAAGGACGATAGTCGCCGGTGGTGCAGACCCGCAGCACGCCGGACTGCAGCACCGCATCCAGGCGCGAGGCAGGCTCGGGCTCGGCCGCGTGCGCGATGCCGCAGCTCAGCAGCACTACACGGCAGATGCGATGGCGCATGGCGTGGCCTCGAAGGAGTGCGGCCATGATAGTCGCGGTCGGCACGGCGTGGTCGAGTACGGCTCAGGCGGACAGGCCGATTTCAGGCGGATGCGCAAACGCTTGCTGTTCAGGACGGCGAGGACGCAGCGGCGCTGGCACGCAGACTGCCTTGGCGATAGACATCGCCCTTTGTCTTTTGGTCGCAAAGTGCCAGGTGCAAGTGCCAGGTGCGGGCGCCAGGTGCCAAGTGGGTGAGCCGTGTCGACACGCGTCAGCCTGCCGGCGTCAACGGTATGTCAGTACGATCCCTCCCGGGATCACGGTGCGGTAGCGCTGCGATGCGCACTGTCGGGGCTCCATTCGAACCCACCGGAGCCACTCCATGCAGCTCAATCCACGCACTGCGCGTCCGATGACCATCGCCAATGCCGGTCTGTCGGCACACGGCACGCCCGACCCGGATACCAATGAAGACGAGATCCCGCTGGAAGAGCAGACGCCGCAGCAAGGCGGTTTGCGCGAGGAGGTGGGCGACCTGGAAGAAGATGACGACCAGGCCTTGCCAGGCCGAGCTGGCGGTGGGCTTGCGGGTGGGTAATACGGGTGGGTAATCGCGCCTAACCAAGCTCGATCAGTCACCTGGTGCGCGGCCGGTACCGGCATTCTTTCAGCGTCGGTCGTTGCAATGCGCAGGTGCCAGATAGATGGCGATGACGCTCGGGGCGGTGGGGTGCGCGCATCGACGGGGCTGCGATTCCTCGATGAGAGCAGTGTCGGACGCGCGGATATCTGGCGCACCAGGGTGGGGCAAGCCGGCCACCTGCGCCGGCGCGCGCTGTGGCCTACCCGGCACGGCGACGCAAACCGCTGGTGTGCGCTGCCGCGATCTCGTATTTTTGACGGCTTGTTCACTTGCCGGTGCCGTGCCCCATGTCCGATCCGTCCGCGCCCGATCATC
The DNA here is from genome assembly GCF_003993495.1 of Xanthomonas sp. BRIP62418. Classification (NCBI taxonomy): domain Bacteria; kingdom Pseudomonadati; phylum Pseudomonadota; class Gammaproteobacteria; order Lysobacterales; family Lysobacteraceae; genus Xanthomonas; species Xanthomonas sp. BRIP62418. Next base: position 160,398 of record NZ_QEZG01000028.1, on the reverse strand, counting down.
TGCAACGTAGTCTCTCCAATCGCCACCTGCAGCTGATCGCCATCGGTGGCGCGATCGGCACCGGGCTGTTCATGGGCTCGGGCAAGACGATCAGCCTGGCCGGCCCGTCGATCCTGTTCGTGTATCTGATCATCGGCGCGATGCTGTTCTTCGTGATGCGCGCGATGGGCGAACTGCTGCTGTCCAACCTGGAGTACAAGTCGTTCATCGACTTCTCCACCGACCTGCTCGGGCCGTGGGCCGGGTTCTTCTGCGGGTGGACGTACTGGTTCTGCTGGATCATCACCGCCATCGCCGATGTCATTGCGATCGCCGCCTATGCGCAGTTCTGGTTTCCGGGCCTGGCGCCGTGGATCCCCGCCATTCTCTGCGTGCTGTTGCTGCTGAGCCTGAACCTGGTGACGGTCAAGTTGTTCGGCGAGATGGAGTTCTGGTTTGCGCTGATCAAGATCATCGCCATCTGCGCGCTGATCATCACCGGCGCCGGGCTGGTGGCCTGGGGCTTCCATTCGCCGTCGGGCAACGTGGCCTCGCTGTCGAACCTGTGGAACGACGGCGGCATGTTCCCGATGGGCATTGGCGGATTCTTTGCCGGGTTCCAGATCGCGGTCTTCGCCTTCGTCGGCATCGAGCTGGTCGGCACCACTGCTGCGGAAACCGCAGACCCGCGCCGCAACCTGCCCAAGGCGATCAACTCGATCCCGGTGCGCATCTTGATCTTCTATGTGCTGGCGCTGGTCGCGATCATGGCGGTGACGCCGTGGCGGCAAGTGGTGGCCGACAAGAGCCCGTTCGTGGAGCTGTTCGTGCTGGCCGGGGTGCCGGCGGCCGCGAGCCTGATCAACTTCGTGGTGCTGACCTCGGCCACCTCTTCGGCCAATAGCGGCATCTTCTCCACCAGCCGCATGCTCTACGGCCTGGCCGAGGAGCAGCACGCGCCCAAGGGTTTTGCCAAGCTCTCGCGTGCGGCGGTGCCGGCACGTGGCCTGCTGTTCTCCTGCCTGTGCCTGTTGCTGGGCGCGATGCTGGTGTATCTGATCCCCAACCTGGTCACCGCGTTCACGCTGGTCACCACCTTGTCGGCGGTGCTCTTCATGTTCGTGTGGTCGTTGATCCTGTGCGCGTACATCGCGTACCGGCGCAAGCGGCCCGAGCAGCACGCGGCCTCGGCGTTCAAGATGCCCGGTGGCGTGTTGATGTGCTACGTGTGCCTGGCGTTCTTCGCCTTCGTCATCGTGCTGCTGACCTTGCAGGCCGATACGCGCCAGGCGCTGCTGGCCAGCCCGGTGTGGTTCCTGATCCTGGCGATCGGCTATGCGGTGAAGCGGCAGCAGGCGCGCAGCGGCTGAGCGCTCGCACGGGCCGAACACATCTACCGAGACATCCTCAAGGCCCCGCATTGCGGGGCCTTGGCGTGTGTGGCTGCACGGCGCCGAGATAAAGGCCACTGGCAGCTAAGCGCGTTGTGCGCGTGACGTTGACGTGGATCGGATGGAACGGGATGCTCGCCGCCATCCATCGCCACGGCCCATCGCATGATCACCACGCACCCGATCGCCACAACGCAGCACACGCAAGGGTGCTGGGTCGACCTGTGCCAGGCCAGCGCGCAGGAGCTGGCGCAGGCCGCAGACACGGTGGGGTTTGCGCTGCCGGATCGCGCGGCGATCGGCGAGATCGAATTCTCCAGCCGGGTGCGGCGCCAGGGCGAGGTGCTGTTTCTCAACGTGCCGCGCTTTCAGGACGACGATGGCCCGACCGCGCCGCTGGGCTTTGCGCTGTCGCCGACCATGCTGGTGACCCTGCGCGAGCAGCACATGGGTTCGCTGGATGCAGTGGCGGCGCAGCTGCAACATGACCCCTGCCATAGCGCCGACGATCTGCTGCTGCGCATCTTCGACCAGCTGGTGGGGCGGCTGGCAGACCGGCTGGAATCGCTGGAAGCCGAGGTCACCGACACCACCCGCCAGGTGTTCGACAACCCGCACAAGACCAAGGACCTGGAGCGCATGCTGCATCAGGTCGGTGGCATGGGGCGGCGTCTGGGCGGGCTGCACAATGCCGGGCAGGGACTGCTGCGCCTGGTCACCTATCTGGACGGCACTGCGCCGGACTGGTTCGGCAACGATGCGGCCAAACGCATCGGCTTGCTGCACAAGGACCTGACCACCCTGAGCGAGTTCCAGCAGCACATGGACGACCGCATCGAGTTCCTGCTCGACAGCGTGCTGGGCATGATCAACATGGACCAGAACAACGTGATGAAGGTGATGGCGGTGGCGTCGGTGGTCGGCATTCCGCCAACGGTGCTGGTCGGCATCTGGGGCATGAACTTCGCCTACATGCCCGAGCTCAAATGGCACGATGCCTACTACTGGGCGCTGGGCGTGATCGTGCTGAGCATGGTGGTTCCGCTGGCGTGGTTTCGCAAACGTGGCTGGGTGTAACGCATCAGGGCCATAACCCGTAGGAGCGCACCCGGGCGCGACATGGCGTTACCAGTAAGGCCCTCGCGCCCGGGTGCGCTCCTACGACGTGCCGCCAGCGCATCATCTGGTGCGCACGACTCGCGACCACGCACTGCCAAGCCAGCGCAATTCGGTAGCTGTGCCGCGCGCGCCAAACTACCGGAAACCCGTAGGAGCGCACCCGGCCGCGACGTGGCGTTACCGGTAAGGCCCTCGCGCCCGGGTGCGCTCCTACGACGTGCCGCCAGCGCATCATCTGGTGTGCACGACTCGCGACCACGCACTGCCAAGCCAGTGCAATTCGGTAGCTGCGCAGCGCGCGCCAAACTACCGGAAACCCGTAGGAGCGCACCCGGGCGCGACATGGCGTTACCGGTAAGTCCCTCGCGCCCGGGTGCGCTCCTACGACGTGCCGCCAGCGCATCATCTGGTGTGCACGATTTAGCCACTACACACCGCCAAGCCAGTGCAATTCGGTAGCTGCGCAGCGCGCGCCAAACTACCGGAAACCCGTAGGAGCGCACCTGGGCGCGACGTGGCGTTACCGGTAAGTCTCTCGCGCCCAGGTGCGCTCCTACAAAGGGCTGGGGTGCGCAGCCTGTCACTGCGCACCTGTATCGTGACTGGAAAACTGCCTAGCTGCGTAGCGTGTGACCAGGCGATGCGCCTTGCTGATTGCTACGGGGCGGGCTGGATCAGCCCTTGGCCTGGAAGCTGGCCTCTTCGTATGGCTGCACCACCACCCAGCCTTCGCCGGCAAAGCGCATCTGCAGGCTCTCGCCCGAGCCGCGGCCGAACAGCGTGCCGATCGACACGTCGGTCACCAGCTCCGGGCTCAGCGTGCCCGACCAGGCCACGGTGGCATTGGGGTCGGTGAACACCGGGCCGCTGGCGGCGGTGACCGGCAGGGTCAGCGGCTCGTAGTGCGAGGTGATCGCCACGATGCCGTGGCCGCTCAGGCGCACGTTGAACAGGCCGCCGGACAGCATGCCGGCCACCTTGCGCATCATCGTGATCTTGTGTTCGACACCGGATTCGAAGGCCAGCACGTCGTTGCCGTTGACGAAGATCGCCTCGCCATTCAAGCGCAGCAAGGTCACCAGCTTGCCGAGGTCGGCCAGATACACCCGGCCCTGGCCTTCGGCCTTCATCAGCTGCATGCCTTCGCCGCTGACGGCCTTCTTCAGCAGATTGCCCAGGCCCTGTTCCAGCAGTCCCTCGCGGGTGAACTTGACGTTGCCGGTACGCGCGACCATGGCGCCGGCCTTGGACCACACTATGCCGTCGAGGCGCACTTCCAGCAGGTGCGGGTTTTCCAGTTCGAACGGATCGGGGCTGACGTCCTTTTCCTTGGAATGGGCGAGAAATTCGTTGAGCGTGCGTACGGCCATGGGTCCATCCCGATGCGTGAAAGAGTGCGCATGATACGCGGCAGGCTGGTGTCTTCGAAGCGTACTGGTGTGCGAGTCGCTTTGCGTCTGCACAGATGGCGCGCTGATGTTGCGGCGCACATGGCGCGCAGTCAGCGCGTCGCGCGCGATGACAGCCACAAGCTGGCGACCATCCATCAGGATCTGTGCGTCATGGCGAGGAGGTGCTGTAGCTTTTTGCAGCGTCATGGATGCGGGTTGTCATCGACGCACTGCACGACGATGAAGAGATAACGCCGATACGCCACTGGTGCAGTGACACTGTGCGCGCCACGCTCCGGCGTATGCAATCTCGGCTGCGTTACACAGTTCGGCACGAAGGCACGTCGCAAATAAAACAACTGCTCGGCCTGCGCGGTGCTTCTGAGATCGGCGTCGGATTCGTGGCATTGCTGCCGGGCTAGATTGCTCCTGCAGAAAACGTCGTTACGTTGTTCAAGGAGTGGGGCGATGCGCGTTGTTGGTGGTAGTCGAGTGGAAGGGGGCTGGTCTGGAATGTCGCTGCGTGGTGGCGCGATCGCGTCGTTGTTGGCCCTGGCCGCTGCTGCCGCTGGCTTGCACAGCGCACCCGCGCACGCGGCCGTGGGGCCGGGTGTGGTGAGCGGCGACACCATCGTGCACGATCCGTCGGTGCTCAAGCTGAGCGACGGGCGGTACTACATCTATGCCACCACCGGCGTGGTCACCAGTACCGACCGGACCAAGTTCAGCAATGCGGGCGCGATCTTCAGCAGCATGCCGAGCTGGGTGCGCAGCTACAACCCGGACAACCAGCTGTGGGCGCCGGATGTGTCCTTCCATGGCGGCAAGTATCTGATGTATTACACCGCCTCAAGATTCGCCACCAATACCTCGGCGATTGCGCTTGCCAGCAGCAGCACCGGCAAGCCTGGCTCGTGGAAGGATCAAGGCATCGTCTATACCTCCAAGAGCAGCGACGACTACAACGCCATCGACGGCAATCTGGTGGTGGATGGCAATGGCAAGTGGTGGCTGGCGTTTGGCTCGTTCTGGTCGGGCATCAAGCTGATCCAGCTCGATCCCGGCACCGGCAAGCAGCTGTCCGGCAACACGACGCGCTACAGCCTGGCAAGCCGGCCGTCCCCGGGCGCGGTGGAGGCGCCTTTCATCCAGCAGGCCAATGGCTGGTACTACCTGTTCGTGTCGTTCGATGCGTGCTGCAAGGGCGCCAGCAGCACCTACAAGATTGCGGTGGGGCGCGCGCGCTCGGTGACCGGGCCGTATCTGGATCGCGCCGGGGTGGACATGCGCAACGGCGGCGGCACGGTGATCCAGTCCGGGTTGGGCAGCATGCATGGGCCGGGCGGGCAATCGGTGTTCCGCGATGGCGACGGCGACATCCTGGTCTACCACTACTACGACGACCGCGGCGATGCGCGCCTGGGTATCAACCGGCTTGGTTATGACGGCAGCGCATGGCCGGTGGTGCAGTAGCAGCAACCAATCGAACACGCTGCTGCGCTATGCAATGGCGCAGCGATCAGGCGATGCCTGATGCAGCGATCCGCCAGCGTTGCCGACTGCCAGAACCGCAAGGCCGCCGGCGGCTGCCGGGCAGTGCCCGGCAGCGCTGGTGCACATTCAGCGCGTGGCCGCTTCGGGCTTGCGCACGCGTTTGACAGGCGCCGGCTTGGTCGCCGTGTCCGGATACAGGTTCAACAGCATCAAGGTGACCCCGTTGGTCCAGCCGAAGCCGTCCTGCAGCGCGTATTCGCCACCGCCACCGCCGGCCGCATCGGCTTCCAGGCCGTATTTTTCGACCAGCTTGTGCTCGCGCGCGAACAGCGCCTGCACCTGGGTGAGGAAGCGCTCGCCGATGGTGCGCGCCAGCGCGTCTTCGCCATAACGGCGCAGGCCGTCCACCGCCACCCATTGCAGCGGCGCCCAGCCATTGGGCTCGTCCCATTGCTGGCCGGTCTTCACTGCGGTGGTGGCCAGGCCACCGGGGCGCAGCAGGCGCGCACGCACGGTGCTGGCGGTGCGTTTGGCATGCGCGTCGGTCGCCAGGCCGGTGAATAGCGGATACAGCGCCGCAGCGGTGACCTGGTCGCTGAGCTTGCGCGCCTGCCAGTCGTAATCGGCGTAGTAGCCGGCCGCGTTCCACAGATGCGCATCGATGGCCTGCTTGCGTTGCAGTGCCAGCGCCGCGTAGTCCTGCGTGCATTCGGCGCCGGGCTGCGCACAGGCCTGGGCCAGCGTGCGCTCCAGGTGATACAGCAGGCTGTTCAGGTCGATCGGCACGATCGCGGTGGTGCGGATGGTGCGCAGGTTCTGCCCATCGGCCAGCCAGCGGCTGGTGTAGTCCCAGCCGCTCTCGGCACCGGCGCGCAGGTCGCGGTAAACCTCGGCGGCCGGGCGGTCGCCGGCCTCGGCGGCGGTGCGGGTGTCGTGCAGCCAGGCTTCCGGGCGTGGGGTGTCGCGCTCGTCCCAGTAGCGGTTGAGCAGGCTGCCGTCGGCCAGGCGCACCACATGGCGCGCGGCCTGGCCGGGCTGCAGGCCGTCGCTGCCCTGCATCCAGTAGGCGTATTCCTTCTGCAGCTGCGGCAGGTAGCGCTGGTAGACCGCTTCGCCTTCCACGCCGGCTTGCAGTTCCACCATGTAGGAGAAGAACGGCGGCTGCGAACGGCTCAGGTAATAGCTGCGGTTGCCGTTGGGGATATGCCCGTAGGTGTCGATCAGGTAGGCGAAGTTGTCCAGCATCTGGCGGCTGAGCGCGGTCTGCCCGCTCTTCACCAGGCCGAGCATGGTGAAGTAGGAATCCCAGTAGTACACCTCGCGGAAACGCCCGCCCGGCACCACGTACGGATATGGCAGCGCCAGCAGGCTGCTGTACGGCGGCACGTGGGTCTGGCTGCGCACCAGCTTGGGCCACAGTTCGTCGATGTGTTCGCGCAGCGCGGTGTCCTGGCGGATCGCGTCGGTCTGCACCGGCGGCGACTCTTCGAAATTGGCATCCACGAACTTGCGCAGGTCAAAGCCGGGGTGATCGTGCTGCGCCAGATAGTCGGCGTTGATCAGCGCCGGGTCGCGCAGCGGCAGAAAGTCGACGAAGTGCTTCTGGTCGTCGAACAGTTCGCCGCGCTGCACCGCCTGGAACAGTTCCGGGTAGGCCAGGTCGGGTGTGGGCGGGGTGGCCGCCGGGGCGTTGACGACCGGAGTGTCCATCGGCGCGGCGGTCAGCGTGCAGGGCGCCACGAACATGCTCAGCGACAGGCCAAGCAGCGACGTGCAGCACGGGGGCGCGGCAGAACTCATGGCATCTCCAGAACGGGCAGTGACGTGCGGCATGGTAAACGACCGAAGTGGCGGGCGGGGCCGGACGAGGGGGTCGGCAGGCCGACAGACTTCGCACGGAGACGACAGGATTCAGCAAGGCGATCGGGCGCGGGACTGCAGGTGGTTGCGCCGGTTGCCTTGCCGATTCAGGCCTATCGGCCCGGATCGAGGCAGCTTGAGCCGCATCCAGGCCGCGTCGGATTGCCGACATTGCTGCAAGATGCGCGCCACAGCGTGCGGCGGGTGCGCAGCGGAGTGAGCGACGGGCGGGGCGGCGCTGCCCGTGCACGGCAGCCGGTGCACGTGGGCAATGGCGGGCGTCAGGCCGGCCGGGCGCGCCCGACGAATGGCGGCGGCGTGGACGCACCGGGCTGCACCGGCGGCAGGCCGGGCCACGCCAGGCCTGCCGTCTTCGTGTGGTCCAGGCGCACCTTAGTGTCCTTGCGTCAGCGTGGGCGCCGGCGATCGGTCTGCAGCAAACGTTGCAGCTGCAGCGCGTTGGGCACCGCCAGTCCGGCGGCAGTGTTGTCGAAGATCACCCAGCGTTCTGCCTGTGGATGCGCCGCGTCGTGCGCCGGGTTGCGCACCGCGTCGGCCAGTGCCTGCAGCGCACTGTCGTCGTAGCTGCTGTAGTAAATGCGTGGTGCGCCATGCCAGCGCCAGTACTGCGGGTGGGCTGTCGTCCCCGGTGTGGCGGCGTCCGGCACCGGTGCCGGGTCGGCGGCGCAGCGTGCGATGCGGTGGCGCGCCAGCAGCGCCTGTGCCTGCGGCAGGAACCAGCTGGCATGGCGCGGTTCGCAGACCACGCCGCCGTCCCAGCGCCGCCGCAGCATTGCGAAAAACCTGGCCGCCACTGCCGCATCGAAGACGGCGCTGGGCGGCAGTTGCAGCAGCAGGCAGCCCAGTCGCGTGCCCAGCGCGCCGGCCTGGGCGAGGAATGTATCCAGCAATGGGCCGGTGCCCTGCAGGCGTGCATCGTGGCTGATGCTGCGCGGCAGCTTGACTGAAAAGCGGAAATCCTCCGGCACGCTGTCGGCCCAGCGTGCATAGGTCCCGGCACGGTGCGGGCGATGGAACGAGGAGTTGATTTCCACCGCATCAAAACGTGTGGCATAGCGCTGCAAGACGCTGGTGCCATCGCCGAATGCGGCGCGGTCGGCGGCCGGAATCGACCAGCCCGCGCAGCCACAGCGCACGCGCGGCAGGGCGACGGATGCACGAGCTTGCATAGGGTGTGCGCAAGGCCAGTGGGCAGCACTCTATGCATGCGCGCGCGTCAGCGCCGCGTGTGCACCGCGCTCACGGGCGACTCACCGACGACTTCGATACTGGGCACATGCCAGAAGGCCCCTCCCTTGTCATCCTGCGCGAACAGACCGAGGCGTTTGTCGGTCGCAAGATCCTGCGCGTGTCCGGCAACAGCAAGCAGGACATCGCGCGGCTGGGGCAGCAGAAGGTGCTGGCGTTACGCAGCTGGGGCAAGCACTTCCTGATCGAGTGCGCGCAGTTCAGCGTGCGGATCCACTTCCTGTTGTTCGGCAGTTATCGCATCGACGAAGACAAGCCGAATGCGGTGCCGCGCCTGTGTCTGGAATTTTCCAAGGGCCAGCGCCTGAATTTCTACGCCTGCTCGGTGCAGTTCATCGAGCGCCCGCTGGATGAGGTCTACGACTGGACGGCCGATGTCATGAACCCGCACTGGGATGGCGCGCAGGCACGGCGCAAGTTGCGCGCCGCGCCCGGCATGCTCGCCGCCGATGCATTGCTGGACCAGGACATCTTTGCCGGCGTCGGCAACATCATCAAGAACGAAGTGCTGCATCGCATCCGTGTGCACCCGGAAAGCCCGGTGGGCGCGTTGCCGGCGCGCAAGCTTGGCGAGCTGGTCACCCAGGCGCGCGCGTACAGTTTCGATTTCTACACCTGGAAAAAAGCCTTCGTTTTGAAGAAGCATTACCAGGTGCATACCAAAACCAGCTGCCCGCGCGATGGCGCGCCGTTGCAGTATCGCAAGCACCTGGGCAAGGCCGGGCGGCGGGCATTCTTCTGCGAGGTCTGCCAACGACTCTACCGCTCGGAGGACGGCTGAGGCGGGTACGTCCTGCGCCCGGCGTGCGTGGTCGGTCGCGATGGGTGTGCGCCCGGTGCACGGCAGGAAGGATGCATACCGTTGGGGCAGTGGCTGAGGCCGTTGGCAGGCGCCGTAACGACCCGTCGTGCTTGCCAATGTGAATGGCGGCTGGCGTTTGCCGCCCAAACAACGAATTTCAAACGCGCGCTGGCGCCGCGCCCGCTAGATTTGCGCATCCTGCACCGGGTTCACGGTGCGCGCACGCATCCCCCATCTCATCGGTCTCCCGCATTGTGATTACCCGCAGGAAGGAAACGCTTGTCCCGCATGTCGCTGCTGTCGCATGCACGGGCGCCATCCTGTTCTTTCTTGCCTGTCTGTTGCTCTACATGCCGCCGCCGCGCGACCCGGTGCGACGCGACGACAGTTTGCAGGTGTATTTCGTGCCGCGTCCGCAATTGACGCTGCCGGCGCCGGTGACGCCGCCGCCGCAACGCGACCCCACACCGCGCGCTGCGCCGGCCGCGGCCTCATCCGCCCGCACTGCGCCACCACCGACACGCACCCCGCCGCCGCAGCGGCAGGTGGCGGCCGCCAATGCGCCGGCTGGCGAGTCGATGGCGGCCCAGCTCTACACCGGGCAAGGCCGCTTGCGCATGCCGCGTGACGCGCAGGTCGACCCGATGGCGCAGCCCGGTGCAGCGCCGCCGGGCATGACCGACGAACGCGCGCAGGCCAAGGCGCGCAACGTGATGGAACGGGTCAATCCGGTGCAGTACCAGGACACGCGCTTTGCCAAGGACTGGAAGAGCGACGGCACGCTGGGCGATGTGGCGATGCAGGAAATGAATCGCGGCATGAAGAAGTTCAACGACATGCTCAACGGGCCGCAGACGCAGGTGGCCAAGGCGCGGCCACCGCCGGATGTGCGCTTTAACCCCGCGTTGGCCGGCAACCAGGCCGAGATGGGCAGCGAAGCGACCGGTGACGCCTACAAGGCCGCGCCGATCGCGCACGAGACGCCGCCCGACCTCAAGGGCGAAGCCAGCCGCCGTATCCGCGAGGCGCTGGCAGCGCTGGAACAACGCAGCGCGCGCTGCGATGCGTCCAAGCGCAAATCCCTGTTGTCGCCGGTGCGTACGCATCTGGGCGACCTGGAACGCGCCGAGCACGCCTTGAGCAACGGCGCCGACCCGGTGATGGCCGCGCAGATGCTGCCGCGCCAGGCCGATAGCGCCTACGACCTGGCCCGCCGCGCGCTGTGGTATGCGGACCGCCAGTTGAAGCAGTGCGCGATCGGGTGAGTGGTTCGGTGAGCGCGTTTGCCTGCGCTGCGCTGTAGGTGGCTGACAGCACCTTTAGAACGCTGCTGACAAGACGACTGAATGTCAGGGCGTCGCGGTATCTGGGTGTAGTCAACAGCTCGGTAAGTCGCGTGCGCGGCGCCCTCACCGCTTGCGGGACACGCCGTGAACCCGTCCCTGGGGGGCTCGGTGGCGTCATCCATGCCGCCACACGGCTCTGCAACCGGCGAGGGCACCGCACCAGACAGTTGGTCGGCGCTCATCTGAAAAGCTGTCTGTCGTGCGGTGTGCATCAGACCTGAAGCCGATGCTTCGATGATCGAACAAGACGCATCCGGCACCGCTCCTCCATGCACACCGACCATCCCGACAGGTCCTTGCCCGCCTACCGTCGCGGGACCTTACGCGGCATGGATGCCGCGTAAGAGCCTACACGGACGTACTTGCGGCGTGTCCTGCGATGGTGGGCGGGCAAGGGCCCTGCAGCCAAACCGCAGCTCCGCGGCTCTGCACCCGACTCACCCACACCGCTCAATCACCTGGTCGCCGCGCGAAGTGGAAGTGGACGAGTGAGGAAGGTGGTGTGGTCGGAGACAGCCAGGAGCTATGAAAGCTTGCACGCCAAGCGCGCCGCACGAGCGCGTAGCAACCGCACCCTCATCCGGCGCTGCGCGCCACCTTCTCCCGGTGGGAGAAGGGAAGCGTCCCGACAGGAATTGAAGCAGTAAGGCAGTAATTGAAGAAGTAGGCAGTCTTCGTCAGATATCGCAACTAGACCCCCCCCGCCGGGGCGAGAAGGCACGGCTTTCGCGGCGAGGGCGCGTGTGCCTTGGAACGCCCGCGCCGCAAGCGCGGTTGGAGGCGCGCAGCGGAAGGTGTGAGGGCACGTCTATGAAACGGCGGATCAGCCGGCAGCCGGACTGTCGCCCGCGCTACATCAGGCGATGAGTCCGTCCTGCGCCAGGCTCTGGCGGTAACGGTCCTTTTCCGCGCTCAGCGCGACTTCCGCTCGCAAAAACACCTGGCCGATCGGCTCGTCGCCGCGGGTTGCCTGCGCCTGGCCGATCAGCACCGTCAGGCCGTGGGCATGCTGTTGGTGGGCGATATCGCGCAGGCGCTGCAGCTTCTGTTCGGCATCTGCGCCGCGCAGCACGGCGATGAATTCTGCACTGTCGGTCACCCGGTCCACGCTGTCGCCGTCGGCTTGTGCCTGCGCTGCCAGGGCCTGGTCGAGCTGTTGCAAGGCGCGGCCCAGCAGCCGCTCGCTTTGTTTTTCGGCCAGCGCGGCCAGTTCCTGCACTTCCAGGATCACCAGGTAATAGCCAGTGTCGGCGGCCGCCGCGATGGCAACCGGTGCCACCGGCTGCAGGATCGCTTCGCGCTCGAGCTGCAACTCGCGCTTGCGCTCGTCCAGCAGGCGCATGGTGACGCGTGCCAATGCCTGCAGCCCGGTGCGTTGCATGTCGGTGAGCGTGCGCGGCTCGGTGTCGAGCACGCAGACCGTACCCAAGGCAACGCCGTCGGAGGTGACCAGGGGCATGCCGGCATAGAAGCGCGCACCGGTCTCGCCGGTGACGACCGAGACGTGCGCAAAGCGGCTGTCCTGGGTGAGGTCGGGCACTTCCATCAGTTGCTCGGGGCTGCGGATGGCGTGATCGCACACCGCCTGGCTGCGGTCGGTCTGCTGCATGCCCAGGCCGAGCTGGGCCTTGAACCATTGGCGGTCGCGGTCGACCAACGACATCAGGGCGATCGGTGTGTCACACAGCGAGGCCGCCACCTGCACGATGTCTTGGTAGGTGTCCTCGGGCAGGCTGTCGACGATGCGATAGCCGTCCAGGACCTGTTGGCGAGAGGCTTCGTCAGCCGGGGGCATGTGCTTCATCGAATAAGCCGGGCAAGCGCGAACGAGAAAGATGCCACGATACCGGCGCTGCCGATAACGCGGCGTGGATATCGGCCACGCGCCCTGGCGTGACCTCACGGGCGGATCGGCATCCGCATCCATGTCGCACTGCGCAGGCGAGGAAGCAGGAACCGGCGGGCTGAAGCGCCGGGGGCCAGCCTGCCAGCCCGCGTGGGATGCCTGCGTCTTGCGCGCAGGAGCCGGGTACTGAGACGCACACACGCCATTGCGTACCGCGCACCTTGCCACGGCGCGGCTCGCAGGCCGCGCCGTCGGTGTGCGACTGACCAGCCTCAGCGCTTGACCGGCTTGCCGTCCACGTCCAGCACCTGCACCTCACCCAGCTTGAGCGCCCGCACCGGGGCCTCGATCTTCTTCAGGTCGCCCACGATCACCCAGGTCATCGCATTGGGGGCGATGATTTCCTTGATGGCGGCCTGCGCGGCCGGCTGGTCGATCGCTTCCAGGCGCGGCTTGAGCGTCTGCACGTAATCGTCGGGGCGGTCGAACTGCACGATGCCCTCGATCGCACCCAGCACCGCGCCGGTGGTTTCGAAGCTGCCGGGCAGGGCGCGGATGCGCTGGTTCTTGATCTTCTCGATCTCGTCGGAGGTCAGCGGCTTGTCGCCGATGACCGCGCTGGCTTCCTTGAGGATCTCGTTGGCCGACTCGGCGGTCTTGTCGGTCTGCACCGGCGCGGAGAACATGTACGGCCGCTGGCCCTGCGCATCCAGCATGCGGGTGCCGGCGCCGTAGGCCCAGCGCTTGTTCTCGCGCAGGTTCATGTTCAGGCGCGAGGTGAAGGTGCCGCCGAAGGCGCCGTTGGCCACGCCGATCGCCAGGTTGTCCGGCGCCTTGGTGGACGGTGCGAGCAGGCCGGCCAGGATCACCGACTGCGGCGCATCCGGCCGGTTGATCAGGTACACGCGCGGCTTGGGCTGCGCGGCGACGTTGACCAGGTTCTTCTTCGGCAGGGGCGTTGCCGGCGCCTTCCAGTCGCCGAAGGCGGCATCGAGCTGCGGGATGATCTGCGCCAGCGTGGTGTCGCCGGCCACCAGGATGCGCAGGTTGTCCGGACGCAGCCACTGGCGGTGGAAGGCCTGCAGGTCCTGGGCGTTGAGGCTCTTGATCGCCGCCTCGGTGCCGCTGCCGGTGAGCGGGATGCCGTAGGGGTGGTTCTGGCCGAACAGCAACGGCGGCAGCGCACGCAACGCCAGGCTGTTGGGCTGGGTCTTTTCCTGCGCAATGCCGGCCAGCCATTGGCCGCGGATGCGCTCGATGTCGGCAGCCTTGAAGGCCGGGTTGCGCACGATGTCGGCGAACAATTGCAGCGACGGCTGCAGCTGGTCGTTGAGCGCATCCAGCGAGGCGCTGCAGCTGTCCAGGTCGCAGCCGACCGCGGTGATCGCGCCCAGGCGCTGGCGACGCTGCGCCACTTCCACCGAATCCAGCGCCGCGGTGCTCTCGTTCATCAGCGCGGCGCTGAAGCTGGCGGTACCGAGCTTGTTGCCCTGGTCGGCCGCATAACCGGCATCGAACAGCAGCTCCACCTGGGTGACCGGGATGGTGTGGCGCTCGGCCAGGATCACCTCGATGCCGTTCTTCAACTTGCCGCGCTGCAATTGCGGGAAGCTCAGGTCGGGGAACTGGCTGGTCTGCGGCACGCCCTTGCTGCGGTCCAGCGTGGAGGCGGTGACGTTGTACTTGCCGGCGGCCGGCAGCTTGGGCGCCGGCTTGCCGGGTTCGGCGCCACGGGCGACCACCGCCTTGTCTTCGGCGGCGGGGTCGAAGCCCTTGCCGGCCGGCAGCACTGTGAGCAGGTAGTCGCCCTTGCCGAACCAGGTGGCGGCGGTCTGCTTGACGCTGTCCACGGTGGCGGCCTGGCCGCGCTGCAGATCCTGCTTGTAGGCGCCCGGGTCGCCGCGATAGACCTGGCCCTCGGCCAGGATCACCGCCTTGCCACCGAAGCCGCCGACCTTTTCCAGCCCGCGCACGAAGCCGGCGCGGTAGGCCACCTGCGCGCGCTGCAGTTCGTCGGCGGTCGGGCCCTGGGCGATGAACTTCCTGAGTTCCTCGTCGATGATCGCCTCCACCTTGGCCGGGTCCACGCCGTCCTTCACGTCGGCCTGGATCTGCACCTGGCTGGACAGCGCGAACGGCTGGATCGCCGCCGACACGTCATCGACCAGATTGTCCTGATAGACCAGGCGCTGATACAGCCGCGAGGTCTTGCCGCCGCCGAGCACGGTGGTGGCCAGATCCAGCTGGATCGCCGCATCGCTGCCCAGTTGCGGCGCCACCCAGGTGCGATAGATGCGCGGCTGCGAGACGTGGTCGTGCTGCACGCCACGCTTCTGCGCGGCCAGCGGGGTCACCCACGGCTGCTGGCGTGCCACCGGCTTGCCGGACGGAATGTCGCCGAAGTACTGCAGCGCCTTGGCGCGTGCCTGCGCCACGGTGATGTCGCCGGCCAGCACCAGGGTGGTGTTGGCGGCGCCATAGTTGTCGTTGAACCACTGTTTGACGTCGGCCAGCGAGGCCGCGTCCAGGTCTTCCATCGAGCCGATGGTGTCGTGCTGGTACGGATGGTTGGCCGGGAACAGGTTGGACAGGATGTTCTGGTCCACGCGGCCGTAGGGGCGGTTCTCGCCCTGGCGCTTCTCGTTCTGCACCACGCCGCGCTGGGTGTCGAGTTCTTCCTGGCCGATCGCGCCAAGCAGGTGGCCCATGCGGTCCGATTCCAGCCACAGCGCGGTGTCCAGCGCAGTGGTCGGCACGGTCTCGAAGTAGTTGGTGCGGTCGAACCAGGTGGTGCCGTTCATGTCGGTGGTGCCGACCTTTTCCAGCGGCGCAAAGAAGCTGCCCTTGTTGTTTTCCGAGCCGGAGAACATCAGGTGCTCGAACAGGTGCGCAAAGCCGGTCTTGCCGGCCGGCTCGTCACCGGAACCGATGTGGTACCAGATGCTCACCGCCACCACCGGCGCCTTGTGGTCTTCGTGCACCACCACGGTCAGGCCGTTGGGCAGGGTGAAGCGGGTGTAGCCGATCTCGGGGATGGCACTGCTGGCCGCAGGCTTGGACAGGCTGGCCGGGGCGGCCGCGACGGCGGGGGCAACGGGACCGGCAGCGGCGCCGAGCAGACCGGCGATCAACAGGGACAGCGGACGCAGCATGTGACACTCCAGGGGCAAGACAATCGGCCGAGGGTAGTGGCTGGCTGGCGGCGTCGCAAATGCTGTCCGGCAGGGGGGGCATGTGCGGGTGCCGGCAGGGCGGCAGGTGAGCGAGGCCGGCTCGGGCGTCGGCCAGGGCACGGCGGTCGGACCGGGCACTTACGGGCGTGCCGGAGCGGCCCCCGATCCCTCACCGGGCCTGACGGCAAGGCGGGTGCAGGTGGCCTGGGTCATTCGCTCCCCCGCCGGGTGCGGTCGATTGCGCAGGCACGGCAAGTGCACCGGGCCGAGCAGCGAAGCCTTGCGACATTCAGATGCCAGCGGATCGGCCGGCGGGCACGGCGACCGCGCGCTGACCAGCCATCAAGCAGGCCCGGCCGCACATGCTCAAGTTGCCCGTCGCTTCGCCGTTACCTGGGGCGACCTACCTTGCCCAGACCTGACCTGCCGACCACGCCATGACCGTCCTGTTGCCGCCCGTGCCCGTTCCCGCCGACGACGCCTTGCGCGTGGAGGCGGTACGTCGGTTGGGGGTGCTGGACACAGAGCCGGAGGCCGAGTTCGACGATATCGCCTGGCTGGCTGCACACATCACCGGCGCCCCGATGGCGCTGGTGTCGCTGCTGGACGCCGACCGCCAGTGGTTCAAGGCACGCTGCGGCACCGATCTGGAAGGCACCCCGCGCGCCATGTCGTTCTGTTCCTATACGGTGATGGGGACCGAGCTGCTGGAAGTGCCCGATGCCGTGGCCGATGCGCGTTTTGCGCGCAACCCGCTGGTCACCGCCGCGCCAGGGGTACGTTCGTATGTGGGCGTGCCGCTGATCGGTCGCGAAGGTTATGCCTACGGCACCCTGTGTACGCTCAGCACCCAGTCGCGCCTGCTCGACGAGAGCCAGAAGCAAGGCCTGATCCGTCTGGCGCGTCAGGCGGTCAGCCAACTGGAGGCGCGCCGCGACCGGCTGGCCGCGCAAGCGCAGCGGCAGACCCTGAGCCGCCTGCTGGAAGCCATGCCCGATGGCGTGGTGTCCTGCGACAGCGACGGGCTGCTGCATGAGTTCAACCACGCCGCGCGGCAATGGCACGGCACCGATCCGCGCCTGTTGCCGCCATCGCAATGGGCGCAGCACTTCGACCTCTACACTGCCGACGGCAGTGCGCTGCTGCCCACCGAGGCCATTCCGCTGGTACGCGCCTGGGCCGGCGAGCACGTGCGCAATGCCGAGATGGTGATCCGCTCCACCGGCCAGCCGGCACGCAGCGTGCTGTGCAATGCCGATCCGGTGGTCAGCGACCAGGGCGTTGCCCTGGGTGCGGTGTGCGTGATGCATGACATCACCCAACTGCGCGATGCCTCGGCTGCGTTGGCGGGCGAGCGCGCACGCCTGCAGTCGCTGGTGGACGCTTCGCAGGATGTGGCGATCATCGCGTTCGATCCGAACGGGCGCATCGAATTGTTCAATCCCGGTGCCGAGCGCCTGCTGGGCTACGCGGCGGACGAGGTGGTGGGCAGCTGCCCGGCGCAGTTCCATCTGCCGGCCGAGCTGGAGCGGCACATGGCCACGCTGGCGTTGTCGCCGCCGTCCTACCTCAAGCTGGCCGCCGCCGCCGCCGGCGATCAGCTGGAAGAAGAAATCTGGACCCTGGTGCGAAAAGACGGCGGACTGCGGCGCGTACGGCTGTGCTTCAACATCATCCACGACGCGCAGCAGGGGGTGTCCGGCTACCTGGCCATGGCCATCGACGTCACCGCCGAGCTGCAGGCGCAGGCCGCCGCGCAGCTGGCGGCGGAACACTTCAGGGGGGCGTTCGAAACCGCCCCGCAGGGCATGGCGATCGTCTCGCTGGACGGCGCCTGGCGCGACGTCAACCCGTCACTGTGCAGCATCCTGGGATATCCGCGCGAGCAGTTGTTGCGCACCACCTTCCAGACCATTACGCATCCGGACGACCTGGATGTGGACCTGCGCCTGGTGGAAGAGCTGATCGACGGCAAACGCGACAACTACAGCCTGGCCAAGCGCTACATCAGCCAGCAGGGCGCGCTGATCTGGGCGCAGCTGTCGGTGTCGCTGGTGCGCGACAGCAGCGGCGCGCCGGTGCATTTCGTCTCGCAGATCCAGGACGTCACCGAACGCCATGTCGCCGCCGAACGCCTGGCCGAAAGCGAAGCGCGGCTGCGTGCGATCAGCGATGCCACGCCCACCCTGGTGGGGCACTACGATGCCGCCCAGCGCTGCCTGTTCGCCAACCAGGCGCATCGCGACTGGCTCGGCGTGGAGCCGGCCAGCCTGGTCGGCTCCACGATCACCCAGGTGCTGGGCGAGGACCTCGGTGCGGACGCGCGCGCTGCGCTGGCGCAGGTGAGCACCGGGCAACGGGCCAGCTTCGAACACGTCCTGCGTGGCGGTGCGACACCGCGCGATGTGGAAATCACCCTGGTGCCGGAAGTGCAGGGCACGGCGACGCAGGCACAGGGATTCTTCCTGATGGCGCACGATGTCACTGCGCACAAGTCCCTGCACCGGCTGATGCACGAACGCGCCACCCGCGATGCCCTGACCGGCCTGCCGAATCGCCACGCCTGGTCCGAGGCGCTGCAGGTCGCGGTGACCCAGGCGCAACAGCAGCAGTGCGCGGTCGCGGTGATGTTCCTGGACCTGGACGGCTTCAAACGCATCAACGACGTCCATGGCCACCGTGCCGGCGACGCGGTGCTGGTCGCCTTCGGCCGCTGCCTGCAGCAGGCCGCAGGCAGCCGCTATCTGGTGGCACGCCTGGCCGGCGACGAGTTCGTGGTGTTGCTGGACGACCTGCAGGATCCGCAGACCGAATGCGCCGCAATGGCAGAACGGATTCGCACCGCGGCCGCAGCGGGCGCCGTGTTCGGGGAGCAGCATCTGCCGATCCACCCAAGCATCGGCGTCGCCTGGCAACGCGGCCAACACGCCGACGCTGCCAGCCTGATGCATGCGGCAGACGAAGCGATGTACGCCGCCAAACGCGCCCGCTGCGGCAACGCCACCACCCCACCGGACGCGACGCCTCGCGCTGACGCAACGCATCCAGCACCACTCCCTTCTCCCCCTGAGAGAAGGTGCCCGAAGAGCGGATGAGGGCACGGCCGACTCGCAAAGCTGCATCAACCACGAACACTCCCTTCTCCCTCCGGGAGACAGTGCCCGCAGGGCGGATGAGGGCACGGTCGACCCGCAAAGCTGCATCAACCACGAACACTCCCTTCTCCCTCCGGGAGACAGTGCCCGCAGGGCGGATGAGGGCACTGCCCACCCGCAAAGCTGCATCAACCACGAACACTCCCTTCTCCCTCTGGGAGAAGGTGCCCGAAGGGCGGATGAGGGCATGCCCTGCCCATAAAGTCGCGTCAGTCAGAAGTGCGCGTTGCACGGATCGATGTGGCGCTGGCAATGCAATCGCATCGATCGATGGTCACTGTCCGCGGCGTTGAAGCTCTAGATCCCTGTCGTGTTTAGAGGCGATAACCGTATGGAAGCGTCGATTGCACAGCGGCTGATCTGCGGCCTGGCTGCAGGTCCCTTGCCCGCCCACCATCGCGGGGACACGCTGCAAGTACGTCCCTGTCAGCTCCTAGGCGGCATCCATGCCGCGTAAGCTCCCGCGACCGTGGGCAGGCAAGGACCCGTCAGAAGGGTCGGTGCGCATGGTTACGAGCAGGACAGGGGCGTGCGTTGTCCGGATCACCGCGCCCCCCGATCCGCCGCCCCCGATCCGCTGCTCCCAGGCAGGCGCACCAGTGGCGTGCCTGCCGTTTCTTCCCGCCGCGCAAAAACGCGGGCGATCACCCCATCGATCAAGCCGCCTGCACGACCGAGCGCCGTTGCGGCAGCGCAGCCTGTTGCGGCACCAGGCGGAACACTGCCACGGCGCGCGTCAGATCCGCCGCCTGATCTTCCATGCTACGTGCCGCGGCGGTGGCTTCTTCCACCAGCGCCGCGTTCTGCTGGGTCATTTCATCCAGCTGCATCACCGTGGTGCTGACCTGCTCGATGCCGGCGCTTTGCTCGGTGCTGGCGGCGGTGATCTCGGCCATGATGTCGGTCACCCGCTTCACCGAGCTGACCACCTCGGTCATCGTGCTGCCGGCCTGCTGCACCAGGTCCGAGCCCTGCGCCACTTTTTCCACCGAATCGGAGATCAGCTGCTTGATCTCCTTGGCGGCGCCGGCCGAACGCTGCGCCAGTGCGCGCACTTCGGTGGCCACCACCGCAAATCCGCGGCCCTGCTCACCAGCGCGTGCCGCTTCCACCGCCGCATTCAGGGCCAGGATATTGGTCTGGAACGCGATGCCGTCGATCACCCCTATGATGTCGGAGATGCGCGCCGACGATTGCGTGATCGCCTGCATGGTGGTGACCACTTCCTGCACCACGCGCCCACCGCTCTCGGCCACCTCGCCGGTGCCCTTGACCAGCTGATTGGCCTGGCGCGCGTTGTCGGCGTTCTGGCGCACGGTGGAGGTGAGTTCTTCCATCGACGCGGCGGTTTCTTCCAGGTTCGCGGCCTGATGCTCGGTACGCGTGGACAGGTCGGCATTGCCGCTGGCGATCTCGCCGGCGGCGGTGTTGATCATCTCGGCCGAGTGCTGGATGCCCTGCACGATGGTGGTCAGCTGGATCGCGGTGCGGTTGGCCGCATTGGCCAGGCGGCCGAATGCGCCCTCGTAATGCGATTCCACCCGCTGCGACAGGTCGCCATCGGCAATCGCGGCCATGATGCGGCCGACATCGTCCAGGCCTGCATCGGCCTGCTGCATCAGCCGGTTCAAGGCCTGCACCATCTCGGCGAACGCGAACTGGTAGCGTGCCTGCTCGCCGCGTGCGGAGAAGTCGCCGCGCGCGGCCGCATCGGCCAGGCGTGCGATGTCGCTGTTGATCGCCGACAGATTGCCCTTCACCGTATCCAGCGCCTCATGCAGCGCCGCGCGCTGGCCGGGCAGGCGGCGCATGTCGCGGCGCAGATCGCCACGGCCATACTCGCCCATCAGGTCCATCGCCTCGTTGATGGCATCCAGATGCTCGAATACCACCGTGTTCACGCCGTGCGCCAGGGTGCCGTAATCACCGGGGAAATCCTCCGGAATGCGGTGCGCGATGTTCTCGCCCTGCTGCAGCCGGATCATGGTCTGCATCTCGCCGTTGAAGCGCTGCAACTGGGTCTGCATCTGCTGCATGCTGTGCATCAGCTGGCCGGTCTCGTCGCGCGATTCAACCTGGATGGCGTTGTCGAAGTGGCCCGAGGCAATCGCCTCGGCGGTGCGCGATGCTGCGCGCAGCGGTGCGGCCATCGCCGAGGCGATCAACCAGCACAGGCCGATCACCATGGCCACCAGGGCGCCGCCGATCAAGGTCAGGGTGCGGGTGAAGCCCCAGGCCTGCACCTGGATGTCCTCGGCGTACACGCCCATCACCAGCACCCAGTTCCAGGCCGGAAAGGTCTTGGCATAGCTGATCTTGGGCAGCTGTTCCTGCTTGCCCGGCTTGGGCGCATCGTAGTAACTGAAGCCGTCGCCGCGCTCGATCGCGGTCTTGATGTCACGATAGACGTACTGCCCGGCATCGCTCTTGTAGTCGCTCATGTCGGTGCCGACAGCGCGCTTGGGATGCATCAGGATGCGCATCTGCGGGTCGACGATGAAGAAGTAGTCCACGCCGTCGTTGGTACGCATGTCCGCCAGCGTGGTGCGCGCAGCTTCCTTGGCCTGTTCGACCGTCAGTTCGCCGGCCTTGGCCTTGTCGGCATAGTGCTGCATCACGGTCAGGCCCATCTCCACCTCGGTCTTGACGCTGAGCTTGCGCGCCTCGATCAGGTCCAGATACTGCAGGCGTGCCGCGGCCACTGCCAGCAGGATGACGCCCACCGTCAACAAGCTGCACAGCAGGACGAACTTGCGGGTGAGCGGGAGATTGGCAACGTGACGACGCAACAGGGACACGACAGGCATGGCAACGAGATCCAGAACGCGCGCAGGGCGCTATGTCATGGATAGCGGCTGATTCACATGCGGGTTGAATGCTAATTGCGGCAGCGTTCGCTTGCGACAGCTGCTACAAGGTCATGGGCATCGATCCAGCGATCGATGGGTGACGCGACATTGGTGACTTGCAGACTGTCGGCAGCGTGCAAGCAGCGGCGGACACGCACTGCGTGCCCGCCTTATTGCATCAGCCTGCCGCGCAGAAGCCGAACTCGGCCGTCGCACCGGCCGCCAGGGTGCGGTTGAAGTCCACGCCGCTGGCCTTGAGCGTGCTGCCGCTCTGCGACCAGGTGACGTTCCAGGCATTGTTGACGGTGCCGGTGACCGGCAGCGAGATCGCCCAGGTGCCGCTGGCGGTGCCGGTATTGGTGACCTGCACGCGATTGCAGTAGCCGCCGTTCCACTGGCTGTCCACGCTCACCTTGGTGCTGAAGCTGCCGCTGGGTGTCGGCGTCGGTGTCGGTGTTGGCGTGGGGGTCGGAGTCGGAGTGGGAGTAGGTGCGGGCGTCGGCGTGGTGCTGCTCAGCGTGCCCCACAGCGTCCGCAGCAGCGCCATCTTGTCTTCGCGCACGCTGGTCCAGTCGTCGCGCAGGATGCCGCCGGTGTCGCCGCTGTTGGGATTCCACGACCAGTAGAAGCCTTCGTTGATGCCCTTGCTGCGCAGGTACTGCACCAGCGCGTCCTGCCAGACCTTGTCGCGTGCATCGCCTTCGCCGTACTTGCCGCCGAATTCGCCTAGCAGCAGCGCATACGTGCCAGCGAACTGGCCGAAGTGACGGTCCCAGATCGCAGGCATGTTGTTGGGGAACGTGCTGTCGTTGAAGTACGCCTGCGCGTACACGTCCGGCCCGTACACATGCGGTGCCAGCAGCAGCCGGTTGGCCGGAATGTTCAACGGGGTGCAGGCCAGCGGCTGCAGATTGCCGCCCCAGAAGATGCCGCCATTGGTCGAGCAGACCGGATTGTCGGTGATGCCTTCCACCGCGATGATCCATTTGGGCGCCACCGCCAATACCGCGGCCGAACCGCGCTCGGCGGCCTTGTTCCAGTCGGTGGCCGCGTTGCCGGTGCCCCAGGTCGCGGCACCGTGCGGCTCGTTCTTCAGGTCCAGGCCGATCACGCTGGGCACGTTCTTGTAGCGGTTGGCGACAAAGCGCAGATCGTCCAGCCACTGCGCTTCGGAATACGAGCCGGTGTACCAGAGCTCGGAGATGGCAGCGCAGTCGGGGGTGTGGTGATCCAGCAACACGTACATGCCGCGTGCGTTGAATTCGTTGATCACCTTGTCCAGGATCTGCAGCGAGCTCAGGCCCTGCAGATCGGCATTGAGGCTGTAATCGATGCTGGTCGGCATCGTGCTGCTGCGCAGGGTGGCCGGGCAGAACGGCAGACGCACGGCGTTGAAGCCCAGGCCCTGCATCTGGTTGATCATGTCCTTCCAGTTGCGTGCCCACAGGCCATGCATGACATGGTTGCCGGTCTCGAAGCCGAACACGTTGACGCCCTTGAGCTGGACCACCTTGCCGCTGTCGTCGACGATCTTGTTGTTGCTGATGGAGTAGCTGAAGGCCGGTGCGGCGGCGAGCGCCAGCGCCGTGGCCAGTGCGAGCGTACGTGCAGTCCTGAAGATGGACATGGTGGTCTCCCTAGCGAACCCGGCTCGACACCCGAACCCGGTGAGGGGGGCATCTTGGTCCGCGGCTGCGCCGTTTGGCGTGATCCGGCCCACAGAAAGGCGCATTGCCGCACCGATCACACGCCGGCTGCGGGCCGGTTCGCTTTCGCGCACACTATCGCCGTTGTGGCCTGTCCGCAGGCTGTCCTTTCTGTCCCCGGAGTGTCTTCCAATGTCTTTCCTGCGTGCCGAACTGGCGCAATGGCGCGCCTCGCCTGCGCGCGAACTGATGGCCGGTGCGGTCGCCACCTTTGCGCTGATTCCCGAAGTGATCGCCTTTGCGTTCGTGGCCGGTGTCGACCCGCAGGTGGGGCTGTTCGCGTCGTTCGTGATCGGGATCGTCATCGCGTTTTTTGGCGGACGCCCGGCGATGATTTCCGCCGCGGCCGGGTCGGTGGCCCTGGTGGCCGCACCGCTGGTGGCCGCACACGGCTTGCCCTATCTGCTGGCGGCCGGGCTGCTGGCCGGTGCGGTGCAGATCCTGTTCGGCCTGTTGCGGCTGGGCGTGCTGATGCGCTTTGTCAGCAGCTCGGTGCGCACCGGCTTCGTCAATGCGTTGGCGGTGCTGATCTTTGCAGCGCAGCTGCCACATCTGCAGCACGCCAACCTGGCCACCTGGGGCATGTTGGCGTTGGGCCTGCTCATCATCTACGGCCTGCCACGGCTGCCGCTGCCGGGCGTGTCGGCGATTCCGTCGCCGTTGCTGTGCATCCTGGTGCTGACGCTGCTGGGCTCGGCCCTGCATCTGCCGCTGGAGACGGTGGCCGACCTGGGCAAGCTGCCCGACGCGCTGCCATTCCTGCAATGGCCGGCGGTGCCGCTGACGCTGGAGACCTTGCGCATCATCGCCTTGCCGGCGCTGGCCATCGCGATGGTGGGGCTGCTCGAATCGCTGATGACCGCACGCGTGGTGGACGAACTCACCGACACTCCGAGCAACAAGAACCGCGAGTGCACCGGGCTGGGCCTGGCCAACACCGCTGCCAGTCTGTTCGGCGGCATCGCCGGCTGCGGCATGATCGGGCAGACCGTGGGCAACGTGAAGTACGGCGGGCGCGGCCGTCTTTCGACCCTGTTCGCCGGCGTGTTCCTGCTGATCCTGATGGTGCTGCTCAAGCCATGGGTCTCGCAGGTACCGGTGATCGCCTTGGTGGCGATCATGGTGATGGTCTCGGCCGAGACCTTCGACTGGCGTTCGCTGCGCACCGTGGTCACCCATCCGCGCACCTCCAGCGTGGTGATGCTGGCCACCGTGGCGGTGACCCTGGCCACCCGCAACCTGGCCGCCGGCGTGGCGGTGGGTGTGGTGCTGAGCGGTGTGTTCTTCACCTTCAAGGTGGCCGGGCTGCTGCAGATCACGCACAGCGACGGCGACGATGGCGTGCGCACCTACCACGTGCGCGGGCAGGTGTTCTTCGCCTCGGCCGACGTGTTCATCGACGCCTTCGACGCGCGCCAGGTGCCTGGTCGTGCGGTGGTGATCGATGTCAGCCGCGCGCATTTCTGGGACATCACCGCGGTGGCGGCGCTGGACAAGGTGGTACAGCGGCTGCGCCACCATGGGCTGGAGGTCCAGGTCAAAGGCCTGAATGCCGGCAGCCGGCGGCTGATGCAGGCGCA
The DNA here is from genome assembly GCF_003993495.1 of Xanthomonas sp. BRIP62418. Taxonomy (NCBI): domain Bacteria; kingdom Pseudomonadati; phylum Pseudomonadota; class Gammaproteobacteria; order Lysobacterales; family Lysobacteraceae; genus Xanthomonas; species Xanthomonas sp. BRIP62418. The sequence goes on along the minus strand of NZ_QEZG01000028.1, from coordinate 135,438 downwards.
CGCGCTGGGCGACGATGCGCTGGAGTCCGCATTGCCCTAAGCGGCGCAGGGATGCAGGCCTGTCGCGCGCCTGCACATCCGTGTACGCCGGCTGGCCGTGCGCGGCGGTGGCCGGCGGGCAGACTCAAGTTCGCGCGCGCAGCGCCGATGAACCGGCATCGAGATTGCCGGTAACCCGCCGTGATGCCAGTGCGTTCCAGTCCGAGAGGTGTGCCCGCGTGCCGTGACCGGCGCTGCGGGCCTGCGTCCGCCCGCGGGATGGTGCGGCAATGACCACGGCACCGTTGCTGGAGCGCATGGTGGACCTGACCGCCATCCGCGACGCCGATCTGCTCGATCTGAGCCTGTTGCGCACCATGCGCGAGGTCTGCGCGTCCGAGGAGCTGTCGTTGCTGCGCATCGCCCCGGATGGCCGCACCATGGCCGAGACGCGGCTGCGCGAGGATGGCCGGCTGTCGCTGACGGTGGCCGACATCCACGACGCGCACCTGCGCACGCAGTTGGCCGACATGCACGGGCCGGGCGATGTGGTGCAGTTGCAGCAGGACGGCCGCGCGTTGCTGGTGTATCCGATGATGGAAGCACGCGGGATCCGCACCTGCCTGCGCGTGGGCGGCACGCGCGCACCCGGCGCCGCCGAGCAGGTGATGCTGCAGGGCTTCGCACGTTTCTTCCAGAATTACCGCAGCCTGCTCGACGATGCCCAGCGCGATGCGTTGACCGGCCTGCGCAATCGCAAGACCTTCGACGATGTGATCCTGCGCCTGTTCTCCGGTGGCGCGGATGCAGCGGCCAGCGAAGGCGTGTGGCTGGGGATCGTGGATATCGACCACTTCAAGCGCGTCAACGACGGCTTCGGCCATCTGTATGGCGACGAGGTGCTGCTGCTGGTGGCCCAGTTGATGCAGCGCTGCTTCCGTCAGGACGACCTGCTGTTCCGCTTCGGTGGCGAAGAGTTCGTGATCGTGTTGCGCGGAGTGGATCGCGACACGGCGGTGGCGTTGTTCGAGCGCTTCCGCGTGGCGGTGGCCGAGCATGTATTTCCGCAGGTCGGCAAGGTCACGCTCAGCGCCGGCATCGTCGAGCTGACCGACGGCCGGCTGATCAGCCAGTTGCTCGACGAGGCCGACAAGGCGCTGTACTGGGCAAAGCAGCATGGCCGCAACCGCGCCGAGGTCTACGCCGAACTGGTGGCCAGCGGGCAGATGCGCCAGGTTGCCCAGCAGGTCGGCAGCGTCGACCTGTTCTGAGACGCATCGGCGTTCGCCGGCGGTAGCGCTGCAGTGTTGGCCGCCGCGGCATGCGGCGGCTGGACGCCACCCGGCGCCATGACACGCCCGCACAGCGCAGGCCGTGCGTCGGTGGCAGCATCGTCGCATGGCCATGTCGATCAGTGCTGCGTCGCTGCCACTGCACGTCGCCGCGCGTATCGGTGTCCGCTGTGCACACCCGATCGAACGCCGCAGTGGCTACACTCCAGGGCTGTTCGGACACTACCTGGGTGCTGCAGTGAAGCGAGTTGTTACCAAACGCGTTGCAATGGGAATGTTGGCGATGGCGGTCTCGACCGCACTGATGGCGGCCACGCCGACCTTCGATGGCGCGCGCATCTCGCGCGACGTCAAGGAGCTGGCCTCCGATGCCTACGAAGGCCGCGGCCCGGCCACTGCCGGCGAAGAAAAGACCATCGCCTACCTGAGCAAGCAGTTCGCCGCTGCCGGCCTGCAACCGGGCGGCGATCTGCGCGACGGCAAGCGCGCCTGGACCCAGGCGGTGCCGCTGCGCCGCGCCGATATCGTCGGCACCCCGACCATCGCCCTGCAGCATGCCGGCAAGCCGCAGGCGCTGACCCAGGGCAAGCAGATCGCCATCCGCGCCGCGCTGGACGGCTCGTCCAAGGTCGACATCGCCAACGCACCGCTGGTGTTCGTCGGCTACGGCGTCAAGGCGCCGGAGCGCGACTGGGACGACTTCAAGGGCGTGGACCTGAAAGGCAAGATCGCGGTGGTGCTGATCAACGACCCGGATTTCGAAACCGGCAAGGGCGCCTTCGACGGCGCCGGCATGACCTACTACGGCCGCTGGACCTACAAGTACGAAGAAGGCGCACGCCAGGGCGCGCTCGGCGTGCTGGTGGTGCACGAAACCGCGCCCGCCTCCTACGGCTGGGACACGGTGGCCAGCTCCAACACCAACACCATGTTCGATGTGGTGCGCGACAACCCGCGCGCCGCGCATCCCACCCTGGAAGGCTGGATCCAGCGCGACATGGCCGCCGACCTGTTCAAGCAGGCCGGGCTGGATTTCGATGCCTTGAAGAAGCAGGCGCAGACGCGCGGCTTCAAGCCGGTGGAACTCAAGGGCCAGGGGCTGAGCGCAAGCTACCAGGTCAAATCCGATGTGATCACCTCGCACAACGTGGTGGCGCGGCTGGATGGCAGCACGCATCCGGATGAAACGCTGATCTACAGCGCGCATTGGGACCACATCGGCGTGGGCAAGCCGGACGCACGCGGCGACACCATCTTCAACGGCGCGCTGGACAACGCCAGCGGCACGGCCGCACTGCTGGAACTGGCGCGCGGCTTTGCCGCCGGCCCCAAGCCGCAGCGCTCGGTGGTGTTCCTGGCTGTCACCGCCGAAGAAAAGGGCCTGCTGGGCTCGGAGTTCTACGCCTCCAAGCCGCTGTACCCGCTGGACACCACGGTGGCGGTGATCAACATGGACGGTATGAGCCCGTTCGTGCCGTCGCGCGATTTCGGCATCTACGGCACCGCAAAACTCCAGTTGCTCGATCAGCTCAAGACCGCCGCCGGCCAGTGGAAGCTGCGCTACACGCCCGATCCCAAGCCGCAGGCAGGGTACTTCTTCCGCTCGGATCATTTCTCCTTTGCCAAGCGTGGCGTGCCGGCGCTGTCGTATGCGGCCGGGCAGGATTGGGAAGTGGGCGGCGTGGCCGCAGGCAAGGCCGCCTCCGACGACTACACCGCCAAGCGCTATCACCAGCAGGGCGATGAGTGGAAGCCGGACTGGACCTTCGCCGGTGCCGCGCGTGACCTGGGCGTGCTGTACGCGCTGGGCCAGCAGCTGGCCGATTCGCGCCAGTGGCCGAACTGGAGCAACGATTCGGAGTTCCGCGCCACCCGCGATGCCAGCGAGGCGGCGCGCAAGTAGGACGACTGATGCGGCGACGGCGCTTCCGTCAGCGGCGTCGCTGTTGCCCGATGCGGCATGTGCCCCGTGTGCATGCCGCCATCCGGCTCAAGCCACGTGCCCGATGCTCGGGGATCTTGTCAGTTGCTTCAAGGCGGTGAGCCTGCGGTTGTCCAGGCAGGCTCGGTGCCACGCATGCGTCGTTTGCAGAGCGGTTGATGAGAGGCCCGGCTCTCAAGCCAATGCCAGCGCATCGGCGTGCTGCGAGGGCGCCAGAGCGGCGGAGCCGCGGGTTGGCTGCAGGGCCCTTGCCCGCCCACCATCGCAGGACACGCCGCAAGTACGTCCGTGTAGGCTCTGGCGCGGCATCCATGCCGCTCAAGGTCCAGCGACGGTGGGCGGGCAAGGACCAGTCGAGATGGCGGTGTGCGTGGTGCAAGCAGGGCATGGCGTGCGTTGTTCGAATCACGTTGCGTCCGATCAGTGCCCCGTGCAAGCCGAGCGGCAGACAGGCTTCCAACACGCAACCTGCAAATGTCTCGTCTGCTCACCGCATGTCGAGCAACACGCTTTCAAGAAAACAGCCGACCAACTGCCTGGTGCGGTGTCCTCGCCGTTTGCGGGACCGTGTGGCGGCATGGAGGCCGCCACCGAGCCCCCAGGGATGGGTTCACGGCGTGTCCCGCGAGCGGTGAGGGCGCCGCGCCCTCGACGCGCCAGGCGTTTGACCTGGCTTTCTGACTGCATCTAGATGCAGCACCGACGCGAGAATCCCGGTTGTCTTGAAGCGGTTACAGGGTGCGGAACGCATCGTCCCTGACCAAAACCAAGGTCGGCGCGGGGCCTATAACGCTGATTTCGGGATCCCATGGTGCGCGCCTGCCGTCGCAATCCGGTCAGCGTCATCGCCGCGAGCGCCAGCGCCGGCAGGCTGTCGCTACAACCGATTGCGCCTCCTGGCACATCTATTGCATTTGTCTGACACGACAGCGTGGTTTGACGCCCGTGACGGCACGCGTGCCAGACTGCAATCTGTTGGGGTAGCGTTCGGTCGCTGCGGCGTAGTCTGCCGCGCGGTCCTCGTCAGGTGGGGCGAAGACTGCAGCGCGGCCTTCGTTTCCTTTAACGGTCGATTCTTTAAGATGAGCCGCGGCGTCATCGTCGCAGCCAGGAGAGCTTGTGCATCGGAGTGGTCTTAGAGCTGCTAATTCTGCGACGTGGTCGCGCACCGCCGGGCCTGCCCGGACCAGGGTGCATGCGACGACGGCGCCACGCGTAGCGGGTAGGGATCTTCCGCTTCAGCCCACACTGCCGCGATCGTGCGGCGGGCAGCCTTGATGGACGGCACAGTGACTCTTTCCCCCGCACCAACCGATCTTCCCCCCGTTTCCGCCCTCGACGCCGGTCAGCCCACGCTGCCACCGGAAGCGCCGCTGGCCATGCCCGAGCAATCCCTGCGCGAAGGTCGCCTGCAGGTGCCGCATCAGCGCACCGCGCCGGTCGGCATCGGCCTGCGGCGTTTCTATCTGATTGGCGGCACCGTCGCCACCACTGCGGTGGCGGTCTGGGTGATGCTGAGCGTGCTGTGGCCCGATGGCCTGAGCGTGCTGGAAGGCTGCCTGCTCGGCCTGTTCGTGCTGCTGTTTGCCTGGATCGCGATGTCCTTCGCCAGCGCGGTGGCCGGCTTCGTCACCGTGGTGGCGCGCGCCGGACGCAAGCTCGGCATCGACCCGGACGCTCCGCTGCCGACCTTGCACACGCGCACCGCGTTGCTGATGCCGACCTATAACGAAGACCCGCGCCGGCTGCTCGCCGGCCTGCAGGCGATCTACGAATCGGTGGCCGAGACCGGCCAGCTGGAGCATTTCGACTTCTTCGTGCTCAGCGACACCACCCGCGAACACATCGGCGCTGCCGAGGAAATGGTCTACAACGAGCTGTGCGATCGCGTCGGCGGACACGGGCGCATCTTCTACCGCCGCCGCGCCGACAATGCCGCGCGCAAGGCCGGCAATGTCGCCGACTGGGTGCGCCGTTTCGGCGGCAACTACCCGCAGATGCTGATCCTGGACGCGGACAGCGTGATGACCGGCGACACCATCGTGCGGCTGGTCGCCGGCATGGAAAACAATCCGGACGTGGGCCTGATCCAGACCCTGCCGGCGGTGGTCAACGGGCAGACCCTGTTTGCCCGCATGCAGCAGTTCGGCGGGCGCGTGTACGGGCCGATCATCGCCTTCGGCGTGGCCTGGTGGCACGGTGCCGAGAGCAATTACTGGGGCCACAACGCCATCATCCGCACCCAGGCCTTTGCCGACCACGCCGGCCTGCCGTCGCTGCGCGGGCGCAAGCCGTTCGGCGGCCATGTGCTCAGCCACGATTTCGTCGAAGCGGCGCTGATGCGGCGCGGCGGCTGGGCCATGCACATGGTGCCCTACCTGCAGGGCAGCTACGAAGAAGGCCCGCCCACGCTGACCGACCTGTTGATCCGCGACCGCCGCTGGTGCCAGGGCAACCTGCAGCATGCCAAGGTGGTCGGCGCCAAGGGCCTGCACTGGATCAGCCGCATGCACATGCTGATCGGCATCGGGCATTACTTCACCGCGCCGATGTGGGGCCTGCTGATGCTGATCGGCATCGGCATTCCGCTGGCCGGTGGCGGCATCGACCTGGCCGGCGACCTGCCGTTCTCGCCTGCCCGCTACTGGCATGGCAGCAGCCAGGGCAATGCGATCTGGATCTTTGTCTGCACCATGTTCGTGCTGTTGGCGCCCAAGTTGCTCGGCTACATCGCATTGCTGCTCAACCCGCGCGAGCTGCGTGCCTGCGGCGGCGCGATCCGCGCGCTGCTGAGCATCCTGCTGGAAACCGTACTGGCGGCCCTGATGGCGCCGGTGGTGATGTACCTGCAGTCGCGCGGCGTGTTCGAAGTGCTGGCCGGCAAGGATTCGGGGTGGGACGCGCAGGTGCGCGACGACGGCAAGCTGTCGTGGCCGGCGCTGTTGCGCAGCTACGGCGGGCTGACCGTGTTCGGCCTGTTCATGGGGGCGGTGGCCTATACGGTGTCGCCGTCGCTGGCGGCCTGGATGGCGCCGGTGATCGTGGGCATGGTGGTGTCGATCCCGGTGGTGGCGTTGACCTCGTTGCGTCGCACCGGCCTGGGCCTGCGCCGCGCCGGCATCTTCTGCATTCCCGAAGAGCTCGATCCGCCCAAGGTGCTGGTGCGAGCGGCCGAGCTGCGCCGCGCCGCCGCGCTGGAGCCGTCGCTGATCTGAGCGCTGCCAGGCGCATGGCGGTATGGCCATGCGCAGCGTGAGCTACCCGCCTGTCCTGCCAGGCAGGCCGCGACAGTGGCGACCCGGGTCACGCGCATGTCGCTTGGCCGCTCCGTGAGCGGCCCGGCCGATGGTGCAAGGCATAATGCCCAGCCCGCAAGCGGAGCTGGATGATGCTGGAAGTGATCGAACGCGAGACCGGACCGAACCCGCAATGGACCGTGCTGTGGCTGCACGGCCTGGGCGCCGATGGCAGCGACTTCGCCCCGATGGTCCCGGAGCTGGTGCGCCCGCAGTGGCCGGCGCTGCGCTTCGTGTTTCCGCATGCGCCGGTCCGCCCGATCACCATCAACAACGGCGTGCGCATGCGCGGCTGGTACGACATCGTCGGCATGGATTTCGCCACGCGTGCCGACAAGGCCGGCATCGCCGAATCGGTGGCCCAGGTCGAGGCGTTGATCGCCCACGAGCAATCCCGCGGCATTGCCCCCGAGCGCCTGTTGCTGGCCGGGTTCTCGCAAGGCGGCGCGGTGACCCTGGCGGTCGGGCTGCAGCGCCGCGTGCCGCTGGCCGGGTTGATCGCCCTGTCCACCTACCTGCCAGACCCGGCGGCGGCCGCCAGCCAGCTGCAGCCGGCTGCCGCCCGCCAACCGGTGTTCATGGCCCACGGCACGGCCGATCCGGTGGTGCCGTTCGGCGCCGGCCAGGCCAGCATGCAGACCCTGCGCACGCTCGGGTTCGAACTGGACTGGCACACCTACCCGATGGGCCACCAGGTCTGCCTGGAAGAGATCGAGGCCTTGCGCAACTGGATGCAGGCGCGCTTCACCGCCGCCTGAGGCCATGGCCCAGCACGCGCCCCAGATCGCCTGGATGCCGGACCTGTGCCGGCTGCCACGGTTGGGCGCCATGCTGGGCCTGGCCGAACTGGTGGTGCTGGTGGTGACCCTGGTGCCCGACGCCGGTGCGGCGCGCACTATCACCGTGTCGCGTTTTGTCTCGGCCAGCGGCCTGGCGCTGTGGCTGGCGCTGGCGGTCAGCGTGCTGCTGTGCGTGCTGCGGCCTTCATTGTCGCGGCTGCCGCCACGCGTGGGCGCGCTGGCCGCGCTGTCGATCGCTGCGGTGGTGGCCATGCTCGGTGCCGGCATCGTGCATGCCCTGTATGCGGCGCTCGACCAGGCCCCGCTTGGCCCCCTGGTCGGCTTCTGGCGCTTCACCCTGGGCAGTGCGGCGACCGTGGTGCTGATCACCGCGCTGGCGCTGCGCTACTTCTACGTCAGCGACCGTTGGGAAGCACAGGTGCAGGCCAATGCGCGTGCCCAGGCCGATGCCTTGCAGGCGCGCATCCGCCCGCATTTCCTGTTCAACAGCATGAATCTCATCGCCAGCCTGTTGCGCCGCGACCCGGTGGTGGCCGAGCAGGCGGTGCTGGATCTGTCGGACCTGTTCCGTGCCGCGCTCGGTGCCGGCGAAGGCGTGTCCAGCTTGCGCGCCGAATGCGAACTGGCCGAGCGCTATCTGGCGATCGAATCACTGCGCCTGGGCGAGCGCCTGCAGGTGCGCTGGCATCGGCAGGAGCCGTTGCCATGGGAGCTGCCGATGCCGCGCCTGGTGCTGCAGCCGCTGGTGGAGAACGCCGTGCTGCATGGCGTTTCGCGCATGCCCGAGGGCGGCACGCTGTACCTGTCACTGCGCCAGCGCGACAACCAGTTGCAGATCCGTATCGTCAATCCCGCCCCGCAGCCGGGCACCCAGTTGCCGCTGGTGGCCGGTGCCGGCCACGCCCAGGCCAGCATCTCGCACCGGCTGGCATTCCAGTTCGGTGCCGGGGCACGGATGGCGGCCAGCTGGGCCGAGGGCTACTATGCGTGTGAGATCACATTGCCGCTGCCGTGACGGGGGAGTCGCTGCAGCGAAGGGGGATGTCCATGACGGCCACGCAAGTGCGGGTGCTGATCGCCGATGACGAGCCACTGGCGCGCGAGCGCCTGCGCATGCTGCTGGGTGAACATCCGCACGTCGAGGTGATCGGCGAGGCCGAAAACGGCCAGCAGGTGCTGCAGCAGTGCCATCACCTGCATCCGGATCTGGTGCTGCTGGACATCGCCATGCCCGGCGTCGACGGCCTGGAAACCGCGCGCCTGCTGCGCCAGAACCAGCCGCAGCCGGCGGTGGTGTTCTGCACCGCCTACGACCAGCATGCGCTGTCGGCCTTCGATGCCGCCGCGCTGGATTACCTGATGAAACCGGTGCGCCCCGAACGCCTGGCCGCCGCGCTGGAAAAGGTGGCCACCTTTCTGGCCGGGCGCGCGCCCAGCGCCGCGCCGCCGCCGCGCACACACCTGTGCGCACGCCTGCGCGGCAGCCTGCGGCTGATCGCCATCGGCGATATCCGCTACCTGCAGGCCGAGGAAAAATACGTCATCGTCCACCACAGCCGTGGCGAGGACCTGATCGAAGAGTCGCTCAAATCGCTGGAAGACGAGTTTGCCGATCGCCTGGTACGCATCCACCGCAACTGCCTGGTCGCGCGCGACGAACTGGTGGAGCTGCGCCGCAGCGGCGATGGCCAGGTGCATGCGGTGCTGCGCAACGTGCCGCACCCCCTGGAAGTGAGCCGCCGCTGCGTGGCCAGCCTGCGCGAGCAGTTGCGCTAGCGCGCGGCATGCCGGGTGTGGCCGGGTGCATTGGCCGGTCGGCGGCGCGGTGTTGCGGGCGCCGGCGTGCGGCCCAGGTAGGAGTTCCGCGCCCGGTCCGTGATAATGGCCCGATGACCACGCTCCGCATCGCTACCCGTAAGAGCCCGCTCGCCCTTTGGCAGAGCGAACACGTCGCCACTGCGCTGCGCCAGCACCACCCGGGGCTGGAGGTCGCGCTGGTGCCGATGAGCACCCGTGGCGATGAAGTGCTGGACCGCTCGCTGGCCGCGATCGGCGGCAAGGGCCTGTTCCTGAAGGAGCTGGAGCTGGCGATGCTGCGCGGCGAGGCCGATTGCGCGGTGCATTCGCTCAAGGACGTGCCGATGGAGCTGGACGCGCCCTTCGTGCTGCCGGCGATCATGGAGCGCGGCGATGCGGCCGATGCGCTGGTGTCCAACCTCTACGCCAGCTTGCAGGCGCTGCCGCTGGGCGCGCGCGTGGGTACGTCCTCCCTGCGGCGTCAGGCGCAGTTGCGCGCCGCGCGCCCGGATCTGGAATTGATCGACCTGCGTGGCAACGTCAACACCCGCCTGGCCAAGCTCGACAACGGCGGTTACGACGCCATCGTGCTGGCCTGCGCCGGCCTGCAGCGGCTGGGCCTGGATGCACGCATCACCGCGCGCCTGGACGTCCCCGACTGGTTGCCGGCGCCGGCCCAGGGCGCGGTGGCGGTGGAATGCCGTGGTGACGATGCGCGCATCCACGGCCTGCTGGCGGTGCTGGATGCCGGCCGCACGCGCGCCTGCGTGGAAGCGGAGCGGGCAATGAATCGCGCGCTGCACGGCAGCTGCCACGTACCGGTGGCGGCGTTCGCGCGTTGGGAGGGGCAGGGCCTGTTCCTGCAGGGCATGGTCGGCAGCGCCAGCGACGGACGCCTGATCCACGCCGAGGCGCACGGCAGCGCCGACGACACCGAGGCACTGGGCCGCCTGGTCGCACAAGGCCTGTTCGACAAGGGCGCCGCGCAGCTGCTGGCCGAGCTGTAAACACGCCGCCGCGTCACCTGTACCTGTAACGCAGTCGGCATCGAGATGGCGGCAGGTGCAAGTCCAGCCCTCGCCGCCAAGCAGGCAATACCGCCTCACGCAACGCCCGCTCTCGTAGGAGCGGCCCCGGCCGCGAGGGGCTCTACCGGGAAAGCCCTTCGCGGCCAGGTCCGCTCCTACAGGAGCGGTTGCGGATTCGAACGTGGGGCGATCGACCGCCGCGTCGCGGCCTGTCCGCCAAAGGCACCGCTCTTCGTAGGAGCGGCTCTTCGTAGGAGCGGCCCCGGCCGCGAGAGGCTCTACCGGGAAAGCCCTTCGCGGCCAGGTCCTCTCCTACAGGGCGCGGCTGCGTATTCGAACGTGGGGCGATCGACCGCCGCGTCGCGGCCTGTCCGCCAAAGTCACCGCTCTTCGTAGGGGCGGCTCTTCGTAGGAGCGGCCCCGGCCGCGAGAGGCTTTACCGGGAAGGCTCCTCGCGGCCAGGTCCGCTCCTACAGGGCGCGGTTGCTTATTTGAACGTGTAGACCAGGTTCACGGTGGTCAGCGTGTCGGTCTTCTTGTCGCCGTCGCTGACCTCGCTGTTGTGGCGCATCTGCCAGGCGGCCTTGAGCGCGAAGTGCGAGTTCATGCTGACCTGCACGCCGAAATCGTTCTGCGCGTAGGTGTTGTATTCGCCCGATTCCACCAGCAGCGTGTTGATCAGGTCGGTGTTGTCGGTGACGGTGTACTTGAGGTCGAACAGCCCGCGCCCGATCAGGCCGGTCTCGTTGCGGTCTTCGTCGCTGTTGTGCGCGCGCCGGATACCCGGGCCGATCTGTGCATCCAGATAGAAGCGCTCGGCATCGATCAGGCGCGTGCCGTAACCGATACCGAAGGTGGCCAGGCGGTCGTAGGTGGCGAAGTCGTCGTGTTCGTAACGGCCGGTGGCGGTGAGCTGGCGGTGTTCGCCCAGCTGCAGCGCGCTGCCGGCGCTGCCGGTGTAACGCTCGGCCGTGGTCTGGCGTTCGCGCGAGGTGCTGCCGTCGTCGTTGGTATTGGTGTACTCGGAGCTGGAGCGCAGTGCGGTGGCATCCAGGCTGTGGATCCAGTCGCCGTCGGTGTAGCGCAAGCGGACCCGGCCGTTGAGGCTGTCGGTGGTGCTGTTGCCATGGGCGGCGGCGTAGCCGAGCTCGCCACTGCTCCCGCTCCACGGCGACGGCATCACGGCGGCAGCGGGGTCCGCCGGTGCCGGTGCGACTGCCTGGGCCCAGACGGTGGGCGTGATCAACAACAGTGGCAGCATGGCAGACAACGGGGCACGGCGGGACATGGGCGGCTCGCTTTGGAGGACAGGGGCGAAGAAGGGTGGAAGCGATTTCATGATAACGGACTGAGCGGCTGCGTCATGAGCGAGTGAACGCTACGCTTCAGAAGAGGTTGGGGCGCCGGCTCCGAAACGGCAGCGACTGGCCCGGTCGCGCACCTCGCAGGCAGATCCGGCCCGCGCGCAGCACAGGCGAACGCGCCGGCCACGGGGGCACCGCCGCGGCGGCGTCGATGCGGGCATGATTGCCGATAGACAGCGACGCTCACCCCGCCACGCAAAGACTCGGACATAATCGACGCATGGACCGCTACGAACGCATCAATTCCCTGCATCGCTTGCTCAAGTCGGCACGCTACCCGGTCACGGTGGCGCGGCTGCAGGATGAGCTGAGCTGTTCCCGCGCAACCGTGTACCGCGATCTTGCGTTTCTGCGCGATGCGCTGATGGCGCCGGTGGAAGGCGACGGCGAATCGGGATTCCGTTATCTCTCTGGCGAAAGCGATCGCTTCGAGCTGCCTGGCCTGTGGCTGAGTTCGGAGGAGCTGCACGCGCTGCTGGCGTCCCAGCAATTGCTGGCGCGCACCGGCGGCGGGGTGTTGTCCTCGATGCTGGCGCCGCTGCAGCAACGCATCGAAGGACTGCTGGCCGCCCAGGCCGGTGTGTCGCAGTGGCCGGTGGACCGGGTGCGGGTGATTCCGCACCGCGGCCGCAAGCTGGACGAGGCCAGCTTCCGCACCGTCGCCTCGGGTGTACTGGAGCGCAAGCAGCTGAGCTTCGACTATCGCGCCCGTTCCACCGACGAATCGACCAAGCGCACCGTGTCTCCGCAGCGCATCACCCACTACCGCGACAACTGGTACCTGGACGCCTGGGACCACGGCCGCGATGGCGTGCGCAGCTTTGCGGTGGACCGCATCAATCACGCGCGGCTGCTCGAGAGCGTGCCGCGCGATGTGCCCGACAGCGAGCTGGACGAGCAGCTGGCGGCCAGCTACGGCATCTTTTCCGGCGCGCCCAAGGGCTGGGCCACCATCGTGTTCAGTGCCAAGGCCGCGCGCTGGGTTGCCGACGAGCATTGGCACTCCAAGCAGCAGGGCCGCTTTCTGGCCGATGGCCGTTATGAGCTCAAGGTGCCCTACAGCAACTCGCGCGAGCTGCTGATGGACGTGCTGCATTACGGCTCGGATGCGGAGATCGTCGAGCCGGTCTCGCTGCGCGAGCAGGCCAAGGCGCTGCTGTCGCTGGCATTGAGCAATTACGACTGAGCGTGCTTCACGACTGAGCGTGCTTCAGCGCTTGTTCGGCACTTCAAAACCCAGGCGATCCACCTGCTCGCGCAACTGCGGCACGCGCTTGAGCTTGTCGGTGTAGATGGAATAGTCGTCGCGCATCTTGTCGACCAGCTTGCGGTACTGGTCGCGGCTCATATCCGGCTTGCGCGCGAAGATCCAGGCCAGGTCGCGGCCGGGGTAGGAAATCAGCATCCATGAGCCGTCCGGTGCGATTTCCAGGATGCGCTGCTTGGCCGGAATGACCTTGTAGAACCACACCCGCCAATCACGGTTGCCGCTCTCGGCGTCCACCGAGGCGCGCGCGTTGACCTCCTTTTCCGGCTCGCCGAAGCCCTCGCGGTACAGATAGCGCACCGCCACCTTGCCGTCTTCGACCAGGGTGTACTCGTCGCGGCTGGTGACGTGGCCACGCTCCACCGGATTGGGCATACGCGCAATCACGTACCAGGTGCCCATGATCTTGGACAGATCGACTGCCGGCTCGCTGGCAGGCGTGTCCTTGGCGGATGCCACGGGCAGGCCGAGGACGAACAGAAAAGCGAGGGCGATCGTAACGGTCAGGCGCATCGCAACATCACAAAGGGGCAGTTGGAGCAGCACACTACCGCATGCAGGGGGCAAGTTCGCGTCAACGGTCGGGTCTGGCGCACGCGGCTGTCTCAGACGCGGCAGCCGGGGGACTGGGTCTGGGTACGGAAGAGGGTGCCGTTGGCGGCCTGGCGTTGCTGGTCGCGTCTCCTGGAGCGCTGCCGCTGCCGTGCCGGAGCGCCTTGGTACCGGAGCTTTTGCTGGTTTCGCGGCCAGGTCGCAGCCGGTGAGATGGGCGCAGGCAATCCTGCCGGCCTGTTCCGATCCTTCCTGCCACGGAGTGCCGCCATGTCGATTCGTCCTTCCCGTCGTTCCGAACGTCCCGACCCGCGCGTGCTGCGCCCGGTCCGGCAGATCGCCCTGGCCGGCCTGGCCCTGGTGCTGGTATGGCCGGCCGCGCGCGGCCACAGCGAATGGATCGGCTGGCTGCCGCTGTGGCTGGTCGGCATGCCGATGCTGGCCTGGTGGAGCCTGCATCGGTTCGCGCTGCCGACCCTGGCGCGGCCCGGTGCGCGACGCGGCGCGCCACGTCGGCGCGGGCCGCAGGCGCAACGCCGACGCAGCACGTCGCATGCGGCGACACAGGTGCGCGCGGCCTGACCTTCGGCAGGGTCGGGCGGCGGAGGGCTATGCTACGTTCCCGGCGTTCGTTCTCCCGGAAACATTCATGTCCAAACTCGCCTCGATCTGCCTGGTTGCCGGTCTGATCACCGCTGGCGCCGTCTCTGCAGAGGAAACCGCCGTGTCCAACGATCCCTACGCCTGGCTGGAAGATGTCTCCGGTGCCAAGTCGCTGGACTGGGTCAAGGCCCAGAACGCCAAGACCGAGGCGCGCCTGGCCGCCACGCCGGCCTTCAAGCAGATGGAAACCAGCATCCGCGAGGTGCTGGATTCGGATGCCAAGATCCCGGGCGTGCAGAAGATCGGCGAGTACTACTACAACTTCTGGAAGGACAAGCAGCACGAGCGCGGCCTGTGGCGGCGCACCACGCTGGACGAATACCGCAAGCCGGCGCCCAAGTGGGAAACGGTGCTGGACCTGGATGCGCTCAACAAGGCCGAAGGCGAGAACTGGGTCTGGCACGGCGCCGACTGCCTGCGCCCGGATTACCAGCGCTGCCTGATCGCGCTGTCGCGCGGCGGCGCCGATGCCGATGTCACCCGCGAGTTCGACCTGGCCGGCAAGCAGTGGGTCAAGGACGGCTTCTTCCGTCCCGAATCCAAGGGCGGGCTGGGCTGGATCGACCAGGACACCGTCTACGTGTTCACCGATTTCGGTGCCGGCAGCATGACCAGCTCCGGCTATCCACGCATCGCCAAGCAATGGAAGCGCGGCACCCCGCTCAGCGCCGCCACGGTGGTGTACGAGGGCAAGCCCACCGACATGTACATCGCCGCGATGCATGACGACACGCCCGGCTTCGAGCGTGATTTCGTCAGCCGCACGCTGGCCTTCTACAACGAGGAGCTGTACCTCAAGGGTGCCGACGGCAAGCTGGTCAAGGTGGACGCACCCAACTCGGCCAGCAAGTCGGTCAAGCGGCAATGGCTGACCCTGGAGCTGCGCGACCCGTGGACCGTGGGCGGCAAGACCTACAAGGCCGGCTCGTTGCTGGCGACGCGGTTTGACGACTTCATGGCCGGCAAGCGCAGCTTCGATGTGCTGTTCGAGCCCACCGACAGCACGTCGCTGGCTGGCACGGCGTGGACGAAGTCGCACCTGGTATTGAACGTGCTGGAAGACGTCAAGAACCGCCTGAGCGTGATCACGCCCACGCAGGATGGCTGGAAGAAGAGCGCCTTCGTCGGTGCGCCGGCATTCGGTACCGTCGATGTCGGCGCGGTGGACAGCGACGACAGCGACGCGCTGTGGTTGACCGTCACCGACTACCTGACCCCGACCACCTTGTCGTGGGTGGAGGTGGGCAGCGCGCCGCAGCCGCTCAAGTCCATGCCGGCGTTCTTCGATGCCGGCAAGGACAGCATCGAGCAGCACTTCGCCACCAGCAAGGACGGCACCCGCGTGCCGTATTTCCTGGTGCGGCCCAAGGCGTTGACGCTCGATGGCAGCGCGCCGACCCTGCTGTACGGCTACGGCGGTTTCGAGATTTCGATGACGCCGAATTACTCCGGCGGACTGGGCCGCGCCTGGCTGGAAAAGGGCGGCGTCTACGTGGTGGCCAACATCCGCGGCGGTGGCGAATACGGTCCGCGCTGGCACCAGGCCGCGCTCAAGCAGAACCGCCACAAGGCCTATGAAGACATGGCCGCGGTGGCAAAGGATCTGGTCACGCGCAAGATCACCTCCACCAGGCACCTGGGCGTGCAGGGCGGCAGCAATGGCGGCCTGATGACCGGCAACATGCTGACCCAGTATCCGGAGCTGTTTGGCGCGGTGGTGGTGCAGGTGCCGCTGCTGGACATGAAGCGCTACAGCCATCTGCTGGCCGGTGCCTCGTGGATGGCCGAATACGGCAACCCGGACACCGACGACTGGAAATTCATCCAGACCTTCTCGCCGTATCACCTGTTCGATCCGAAGAAGACCTATCCGCCGGTGATCTTCCTCACCTCCACCCGCGACGACCGCGTGCATCCGGGCCACGCGCGCAAGATGGCCGCCAAGATGATCGAGGCCGGCAAGGACGTGACCTACTACGAAAACATCGAAGGCGGCCACGGCGGCGCGGCCAACAACGCGCAGGCAGCGCACATGGCGGCGCTGGCCTACAGCTTCCTGTGGGAGCGACTGGCCGATTGATCAGGCGTTGATCGAACGCAGTCGGTAACGCGATTGCGTTGCTCATGCGGTGCCTTGAAGAAGCCCTGGGCCAAATGGCCAGGGCTTTTTTTTCCTTCTCCGCCGGGAGAAGGTGCCCGAAGGGCGGATGAGGGTACATGCGCACGCAACCGGCGACGCCGGGACGGGGCGCACGTACTGCCAGGCGCGGCTGCGGTGCAGGCCTCGCTTCAGCGCGAGGCCTGCCCGCAAACAGCAGTGCAAAAACAGCGGCCAGCAGCAGTCACGGCTGTTTCCATCGGCGCAGTGAACCTGCGGCTAGGGCCAGGCGCTACCCGGAGAGAGGAGCCGTGCGCACTGCCGGCCGTCTGATCAAAGGCCTTGTAACCCACGCGCGATGCGCTCCACCGCCTGTTCCAGCCGCGGCAGGCTTTGCGTGTAGGCGATGCGCACGTGCTGGTTGGCGCGGTGGACGCCGAAGTCGATGCCGGGGGTGAAGGCGACATGCTCGGTTTCCAGGAAATGCGCGCAGAAGGCCTGGGCATCGTCAGAAAATGCGCTGATGTCGGCGTAGAGGTAGAACGCGCCCTGCGGTTCGACGGCGATGTTGAAGCCGAGCTGGCGTAGCGCCGGCAGCAGATAGTCGCGGCGTTGCCGGAACTCGGCGCGGCGGGCTTCGAAGATGGCGATGCTCTCGGGCGTGAAGCAGGCAAGCGCGGCGTGCTGGGCGATGGTGGAGGCGCTGATGTAGAGGTTCTGCGCGAGTTTTTCCAGCTCGGGCACCGCCGCCGGAGGGGCGATCAACCAGCCCAGGCGCCAGCCGGTCATGCCGAAGTACTTGGAGAAACTGTTCAGCACGAAGGCGCTGTCGTCCACTTCCAGCACGCTATGCGCGTCCATGCCATAGGTCAGGCCGTGGTAGATCTCGTCCACCACCAGATGCCCGCCACGTGCATGCAGCGCTTGCGACAGGCCGGCCAGTTGCGCGCGCGACAGCACGCTGCCGGTGGGGTTTGCGGGCGAGGCGACCAGTGCGCCGACGCTGCCGGCGTTCCAGCAGGCCTCGACCAGGCCAGGCGTCAGTTGGTAATCGGTGTCTGCGCCGACCGGCACCAATTGCGCGGCGCCTTCGACCAGGCGCAGGAAGTGCCGGTTGCACGGATAGCCGGGGTCGGCGAGCAGCCAGTGTTTGTCCGGGTCGACCAGCAGGCTGCTGGCCAGAAGCAATGCACCGGAGCCGCCCGGCGTGACCAGGATCCGTTCCGGGTCGAGATCACAGCCATAACGCTGCGCATAGAAGCCGGCGATGGCGGCACGCAGCGCGGGCAGGCCGCGTGCGGCGGTGTAGCGGGTGTGTCCCGCCGCCAGTGCGGCCTGTCCGGCCGCGACGATCGGTGCGGCGGTGGTGAAATCCGGCTCGCCGATTTCCAGGTGGATCACATCGTGGCCGGCCTGTTCCAGCGCATTGGCGCGCGCCAGCAGCGCCATCACATGAAACGGGGCGATGTCCTGGCTACGGCGGCTGTAACCGGAGAAGTGCGGAGGCGTGGTATCCATCGCCATGATGGTAGACCAGCGGCGGCGCGGGATTTGTTACTGCACGGGAAAGCGCGCTACCGGCCCCCCTGGCACATGACGCTGCGCGCCGGTCTCTTCTACACTCGGGCGCTGGGATGGCATTGCGTTCATCCAACGGACCCCAATCTGATGAAGCCTGTCCTCTCTTTTCTGATCGCCAGCCTGATGACCACATCTGTTCCTTCCGCCCTCGCAGCTCTGCCATCGCCGCCGGACGTGGCCAAGCGTCCGCATGTGGTCAAGGCCCCGTTCGGTGCCACCCGTGATGACGACTATTACTGGTTGCGCGACGACAAGCGTGAGGACAAGGCGATGCTGGCCTATCTCAATGCCGAGAACGCCTACACCGACACGGTGATGGCGCCGCTCAAGCCGCTGGAAGACACGCTGTATACCGAGATCGTCGGGCGCATCAAGCAGGACGACGCCAGCGTGCCGTATCGCGAGCGTGGCTACTGGTATTACACGCGCTTCGAGGCCGGCAAGGACTATCCGATCCAGGCGCGTCGCAAGGGCAGCATGGAGGCGCCGGAACAGATCCTGCTCGACGTCAACCAGATGGCGCAGGGCAAGGGGTACTTCAGCGTCGGCGATGCGGAGGTCAGCCAGGACAATCGCATCCTGGCCTGGGCCGACGATGCGGTGGGCCGCCGCCAGTACACGATCCGCTTCAAGAACCTGGACACCGGCGAGATCTATCCGGACACGGTGGAAGGCGTGTCGCCCAACGTGGTCTGGGCCGACGACAACAAGACCCTGTTCTATGTCGAAAACGATCCGGAAACGCTGCTCACCGTGCGCGTGAAGAAACACGTGCTGGGCACGCCCGCCAAGGACGACGTGCTGGTCTACGAGGAGAAGGACGACAGTTTCTACATGGGCATCGGCCGTACCCGCGACGACAAGTACATCACCATCGGCGTTGAAAGCACGGTGTCGTCGGAGACGCGTTACGCGCCGGCCGACAATCCGGAGCGGTTCACGCTGCTGGCCAAGCGCCAGCGCGATGTCGAATATCACCCCGAGCATTTCGACGGCCGCTGGGTGATCCGCACCAATGCCGATGGTGCCAAGAATTTCAAGCTGGTGACCGCACCCACCGACGCGACCACGCGCAAGCAGTGGACCGACTGGGTGGCGCACGATGACAAGGTCTATATCGAGAATTTCGAGCTGTTCGATGGCTTCACCGCGGTCGAGGAGCGCTCCGGCGGCCTGGAACGCGTGCGCCTGCTCAAGCGCGACGGCAGCCAGGAGTACGTCAAGGCCGATGAGCCTGCATATTCGATGGGCCTGGCGATCAATTCCGAGCCGGACACCGCATGGTTGCGTTACAGCTACACCTCGCTGACCACGCCGGCCACGACGTACGAACTCAATACGCAGACCGGCGAGCGCAAGTTGCTCAAGCAGCAGCCGGTGATCGGTTATGACGCTGGCAAGTACGTCACCGAGCGCGTCTGGGTGACCGCGCGCGACGGCGTCAAGGTGCCGGTGTCGCTGGTGTACAAGCAGGGCTTCAAGAAGGACGGCAGTGCCGCGTTGTTCCAGTACGCCTACGGCAGCTACGGCATGTCGATGGACCCTGCATTCAACCTGCCGGCGATCAGCCTGCTGGACCGTGGCGTGGTGTACGCCATCGCGCACATCCGCGGCGGCCAGGAAATGGGCCGCCAGTGGTACGACGACGGCAAGCTGCTGCACAAGAAGAACACCTTCACCGACTTCATCGACGTCACCCGTGGCCTGGTGGCACAGGGCTACGCCGCCAAGGATCGCGTCGCCGCCTCCGGCGGCAGCGCCGGTGGGTTGCTGATGGGCGCGGTGGCCAACATGGCCCCGCAGGACTACCGCGTGATGGTTGCGCAGGTACCGTTCGTCGACGTGGTCACCACCATGCTCGATGCCAGCATCCCGCTGACCACCAACGAATACGACGAATGGGGCAACCCGGAAAAGAAGGCCTATTACGACTACATGCTGTCCTACTCCCCGTACGACAACGTGACCAGGCAGGCCTATCCGGCCCTGTTCGTCGGCACCGGCCTGTGGGATTCGCAGGTGCAGTACTGGGAGCCCGCCAAGTGGGTGGCCAAGCTGCGCGACGACAACACCGGCACCCAGCCGATCGTCTTCCGCACCAACATGGAAGCGGGCCATGGCGGCAAGTCCGGCCGTTTCCGCCGCTACCGCGAACTCGCCGAGTCGTATGCATTTGTGCTGGAGCAGCTTGGGGTCAGGTAGCTGCGGGGCGGGGATCGGGGAGTCGGGATTGGGGATTGGTAAGAGCAGGTGGTTGGGTTCAATGCCGACGCCAGGCCACCTCAACGCCGGCTGGCCGTATCATTTACCCATGACGCGACCGACTCGATTCCGCTGGGCCTGGTGGTTGCTGGCCTACGCCAGCCTGGCGACCGGCATCGTCGGTATCTTCGTGCCCGGCCTGCCGACGACCGTGTTCATCCTGATTTCCGCCTGGGCCGCCTCGCATGGCTCCGAGCGCCTGCACACCTGGCTGCTCTCGCACCCGCGCTTCGGCCCGGCGATCGTCGAGTGGCAGACCTATCGTGCAGTCAGCCGCAAGGCCAAGTGGATGGCCACGCTCACCATGAGCGTGTGCGCCGCCATCATGCTGTGGTGCGTGCCGGTGTTCTGGGTCAAGTGCGTGTCGATCGGCAGCATGGCGGTGGTGGCGATCTGGTTGTGGCTGCGCCCCGAGCCGCCACCGCGCGCGATCTCCGCGCCGCGCTGAGCACACGTCAGTCAGGGTGTTCTGGCTATACTTCGACGCATGAGCCTTCTGTCCCGACCATCCGTTCGCCTCGCACTGGTTGGTGCGACCTTTGTCCTGCTTGCCGCCTGCGGCAACAAGGGCCCGCTGGTGATGCCGCAGAAGCCGGTGCCGGTGGAAGCCCAGCCCGTGCCGCAGCCGCCGGACGCGCCGCAACCACTGGACGAGTCGAACCCGGCACCTGCGCCGCTGAACACCGATCCGCAGCCCGCGCCCACCACCGACCAGCCCGCTAGCAGCGGCAATGAGCGCTGACGGTCGCAGCGGGCGCCTGCGTTTCACCAAGATGCATGGCGCCGGCAACGATTTCGTGGTGCTGGACCTGCGCGACGGCACGCCGCCGCCGGATGCCGCGCTGGCTGCACATCTGGCCGACCGCCATTTCGGCGTGGGCTGCGACCAGATCCTGACCATCGAGCCTCCGCGCAGCAGCGAGGCGGTGGCCGCTTACGGCATCTGGAATTCCGACGGCACGGCCGCGCGCCAATGCGGCAATGGCGCGCGCTGTGTGGCGGCCTGGCTGGTGCGCGACGGCACTGCGCAGGGCGATGATTTCGTCATCGATAGCCCGTTCACCTCCCACCGCGTGCAACGTCTGGACACCGGCACCTACGCGGTGGCGATGGGCGTGCCGCAATTCGAGCCCACACAGATCCCGCTGGCCGGCTTTGCGCGCGCGCGCGAGGAGTACGCGCTGCCGGTGCATGGCGAAACCGTGCGCTTTGGCGCGGTGTCGATGGGCAACCCGCATGCGGTACTGGAAGTGGGGCGGGTGGATGCGGCGCCAGTGGAGCGCGTCGGCGCCTCGCTGCAGCAGAACGCCGCGTTCCCCGATTCGGTCAACGTCGGCTTCGTGCAGGTTGTCGACCCCACGCACGTGCGCCTGCGCGTGTTCGAGCGCGGTGTCGGCGAAACCCTGGCCTGCGGCAGCGGCGCGTGCGCGGCGGCGGTGGTGCTGATGCAGCGTGGCCGTGTCGAGCGCGACGTGCAGGTGTCCTTGCCCGGTGGCGAACTGCGCATCCGCTGGGATGGCGATCAGCAGCAGGTGGTGATGTCCGGTCCGGCCGTGTTCGTCTTCGATGGAGAGTGGAACTGATGAGCGAGAACACGGACAAATTCGGCGCGCACGACGTGGCAACCTGGTTGCGGCGCCATCCGACCTTCCTCAAGCAGTTCCCGGACCTGGCGGTGAGCCTGCTGGTGCCGCGCGACGACGGCCCGACCGCGTCGCTGGCTACCTACCAGCTGGAAGTGCTGCGCGACAAGAATCGTGAGCTGTCGCGGCGCCTGCACGAGCTTGGTCACAATGCGCAGGACAACGAGCGCCTGGCCGTGCGCACGCATCAACTGACCCTGGCACTGATGCGCCAGACCAGCGCGGCCGACACGCTCAAGGCGATGGCCGCCTCGCTGGCGGAGGATTTCAACGGCGAACTGGTACGGCTGGTGTTGCTCAAGCCGGTTGCCGGTCTGGAGGCCGACTGGCTGCAGGTCATCGCCGTCGATGATGCGCGGCTTGCCCCGTTCCGCGATTGCCTGGGCGACGGCGAGCCGATCTGCGGCCGCCTGCAGACGGAAAAACATGCGCTGCTGTATGCCGGCCAGGCCGCCGACGTGCAATCCACCGCACTGCTGCCGTTGCCCGGCATCGGCTTGATTGCGGTCGGCAGCAGCGACGCCAACCGCTTCTATCCCGGCATGGGCACCTTGTTCCTGCGCATGATGGGCGAGTCCTTGAGCGTGGCCTTGCAGCGCTTCGATACATGATGCGTGGCGCGGGCTGCGCCGATGCGTGCCGCCTGCGCTGGATGGCCGCGCCGATGACGTGGCAACGAGGAGTCTGAGGTGGCGTCGGTCGACGATTTCCTGGCGTATCTGCAGGTCGAGCGGCAGGTGTCTGCGCATACGCTGGATGCCTACCGGCGCGATCTGGCCGCGTTGGTGGGGTGGGCCGGCGAACAGGCCATCGACGATGTTGCGCAGCTGGAGAGCGCGCAGTTGCGGCAATTCGTCGCGGCCGAGCACCGGCGCGGGTTGTCGCCCAAGAGCCTGCAGCGTCGCCTGTCGGCATGCCGCAGTTACTACGCCTGGTTGCTCAGGCATGGCCGCATTGCCGCCAGTCCTGCCGCGGCGCTGCGTGCGCCTAAGGCGCCACGCAAGTTGCCGCAGGTGCTGGATGCCGACGAGGCGGTGCGTCTGGTCGAGGTGCCGACCGATGCGCCGTTGGGCCTGCGCGATCGCGCCTTGCTGGAGCTGTTCTATTCGTCCGGGCTACGCCTGAGCGAGCTTTGCGCGCTGCGCTGGCGTGATCTGGATCTGGACAGCGGGTTGGTGATGGTGCTCGGCAAGGGCGGCAAGCAGCGCCTGGTGCCGGTAGGCTCGCATGCGATCGGCGCCTTGCGCCAATGGCTGCGCGACAGCGGCGGGCGTGCCGACACGCATGTGTTCCCCGGCCGCGCCGGCGGAGCCATTTCGCAACGCGCAGTGCAGATCCGCATCAAGCAACTGGCGGTACGCCAGGGCATGTTCAAGGACGTGCATCCGCATATGCTGCGGCACAGTTTTGCCAGCCACATCCTCGAATCCTCCGGCGACCTGCGTGGCGTGCAGGAGTTGCTTGGGCATTCGGATATCGCGACCACCCAGATCTACACGCATCTGGATTTCCAGCATCTGGCCAAGGTCTACGACGCCGCGCATCCGCGGGCAAAGCGCAAGAAAGCCGCCGAGTAGGCGGGATGCAGCGCCTGACGTTGCGATGCCTGGTGCGCAGCGCAAGGATCTGCCGATTGCGTGATGGACAGCCACAGGCAGTTGATGCACGTCGCCGGCCGACCACCGCAGCTATCGCCTCTCCGCCGGTGCGAGAGGGGCTTGACCGCACTCAGGTGCTGCCATGTCCGAAGGCGGCGAGCAGGGCCGGCACGCGTGCGTCACGCTGCGCTTCCGCCTCTGGAAGATCGTCATGACCTCGTTTCGTTTGACCGGGCTCGATCCGGCCCTGTTCGCCCATCTGCACGGACTCGATGACGTTGCGTTGACCACCCACCACGCAATACGTGTGATCGCCGATGCCGATCACGGATTTCCGTGTCGTGTCAGCCTGCAGGATGCGCGCGCAGGTGAGCAGTTGCTGCTGCTGCCATATCTCCATCAGGCAGCCGACTCGCCCTACCGCGCGAGCGGGCCGATCTTTGTGCGTGCCGCAGCGGTGCCCGCACGGCTGGAGCCCGATGCGGTGCCGGCCGCGATCCAATCGCGGCTGATTTCGCTGCGGGCCTACGATCATCGCCATCATCTGGTGAACGCCGAGGTGTGTGCAGGCGACCACGTCGCAGCGTGGTTGCACGCGTGCCTGGACGATACGCAGATCGCCTACGTGCACCTGCATCATGCCCGTCAGGGCTGTTACGCGTGCCGCGCCGATCGCGTTGCGGGGACTGAGCGTGATTGAAATCCTCGCCCAGCACCCCGGCGTGTGGCGAGGGTAGGCACGGGCGATGGATCGGCCGATGGCAGGCCGGATGTCGTGTAGACCGCGGCCCATCTGCCCGAAGCAGGCCTGCGGGCGTTGAGGCGCCGAAGGTGCCGGGAGCAGTCCAGGGCGGACGCTGTCGCGCGCGTAGGCGCACTCACCCCCGCCTCGATGCGACGCCTGGTCGCAGCGCGCTTGAACCCGGCAGGGGCGTCCCCACCTCATGGGAAACCCCCGGAGGACCCATGGATCCCAGCCAGAATCCCAACATCGTTCACGCCACCACCATCATCTCGGTTCGGCGTGGCGGGCATGTCGCCGTGGCCGGCGATGGCCAGGTCACCCTCGGCCACACGGTCATGAAGGGCAATGCGCGCAAGGTGCGCCGGCTCGGCCGCGAGGGGCAGGTGCTGGCCGGTTTTGCCGGTGCCGCCGCCGATGCGTTCACCCTGTTCGAGCTGTTCGAAGCCAAGCTCGACAAGCATGGACAACTGACCCGCGCCGCTGTGGAGCTGGCCAAGGACTGGCGCACCGAGCGCCGCCTGGGCAAGCTCGAGGCGCTGCTTGCGGTCGCCGATAAAGAAACCTCGTTGATCATCAGCGGTACCGGCGATGTGATCGAACCGGAAGACGGCATCATCGCCATTGGTTCGGGTGGCTCGTACGCCTTGTCGGCCGCTCGCGCGCTGCTGGCGCACACCGAGCTCGATGCCAAGACCATCGCCACCGAAGCGATCAATATTGCCGGCGATATCTGTATCTATACCAATCGCAATGTGGTGGTCGAGGAGCTGTGAATCGGGAGTGGGAATCGGGAATCGCAACAGCGGTTTCGGTTCCACCCCGACGACAGAGGCTCTTGATTTCGCGCTTGCGATTCCCCTTTCCCCATTCTCGATTCCCCAATGCCAAATCCCGATAGCTCAACCATGACTCCGCGCGAAATCGTGCAGGAGCTCGACCGTCATATCGTCGGCCAGCACGATGCCAAGCGTGCGGTTGCCATCGCGCTGCGTAATCGCTGGCGTCGCATGCAGCTGCCCGAAGAGCTGCGCAACGAGGTGATGCCCAAGAACATCCTGATGATCGGTCCGACCGGCGTCGGCAAGACCGAGATCGCACGCCGCCTGGCCACGTTGGCCAATGCGCCGTTCGTCAAGGTCGAAGCCACGCGCTTTACCGAGGTCGGCTATGTCGGCAAGGATGTGGAGCAGATCATCCGCGATCTGGCCGATACCTCGGTCAAGCTGTATCGCGAACAGGCCAAGGTGCGCGTGCGCAACCAGGCCGAAGAGCGCGCCGAAGATCGCATCCTGGACGCGCTGCTGCCGCGCCGTGCGGCCGGGATCGGCTTCGATCCGGAAGCAGCACGCAACGAGCCCTCGTCGCAGGACAACGACACCCGCATCAAGTTCCGCCGCATGCTGCGCAGTGGCGAACTGGACGAGCGCGAGATCGAGCTGGAAGTGGCGGTCAATGCCAGCATGGACATCATGACCCCGCCGGGCATGGAAGAAATGGGCCAGCAGTTGCGGCAGATGTTTTCCAACCTGGGCAGCGGCAAGTCGCAAAAACGCAAGCTCACCATCAAGGCCGCGCGCCCGCTGCTGATCGAAGAAGAAGCCGGCAAGCTGGTCAACGAAGACGATGTGCGCACGGCGGCGATCGAGGCCTGCGAGCAGCACGGCATTGTGTTCATCGACGAGATCGACAAGGTGGCCAAGCGTGGTGAGGCCGGCTCCAATGGCGGCGATGTCAGCCGCGAGGGCGTGCAGCGCGATCTGCTGCCGCTGGTGGAAGGCTCCAATGTGTCGACCAAGTACGGCACGGTCAAGACCGACCATATCCTGTTCATCGCCTCCGGTGCATTCCACCTGGCCAAGCCCAGCGATCTGATTCCCGAATTGCAGGGCCGTTTTCCGATCCGCGTGGAATTGACCGCGCTGACCAAGGCCGATTTCGTGCGCATCCTCACCGAGCCCAAGGCGGCGTTGATCAAGCAGTACGAGGCCCTGCTGCAGACCGAGGGCGTGCGCCTGACCTTCGGCGCCGATGCGGTGGAGCGCCTGGCCGAGATTGCCGCACAGGTCAACGAGCGGCAGGAAAACATCGGCGCGCGCCGCCTGCACACGGTGCTGGAGCGTCTGCTCGATGTGCTGAGCTACGAGGCACCGGACCGTGACGGGCAGAGCGTCACCGTCGATGCGGCCTATGTCGATGCGCAGCTCGGCGAGCTGGTGCAGGATCCGGACCTGAGCCGCTACATCCTCTGATCGCAGCGCACCTGCGCGCAGATGCGCAATGCAATGCGCGTATGGCATCTGGCGTGAAATGCGGTGCAAGCGCGGCAGGAACGCATCACAGGACGATGCAAGCTGGCCGCATGCTGGCAGATGCAGTCAAAAGCCGAGTCGGTGGAGGGCGCGATGCCCTCACCGCTTGCGGGACACGCCGTGAATCCATCCGTGGAGGCTCGGTGGCGGCATCCATGCCGCCACACGGTCCCGCAACCGGCGAGGGCACCGCACCAGACAATTGGTCGGCGCTCATCTAAAAAAGCTGTCTGTCGTGTGGTGTGCATCAGACCTGTAGCCGATGCCTCAATGATCGAACAAAGCGCATCCAGCACCGCTCCATCATGCGCACCGACCAACTCGATAGGTCCTTGCCCGCCCATCGTCGCGGGACCTTACGCGGCATGGATGCCGCGTAAGAGCCTACACGGACGTACTTGCGGCGTGTCCCGCGATGGTGGGCGGGCAAGGGCCCTGCAGCCAGGTTGCAGATCACTCCCTGCAACGAAGGCGCAGATCATCGGCTCTGCAATTGGCCCTCACCTTGGCAGCCACCTGCACTGCACAGCCAATCTAAATCCGGCGAACCGCTCAGTCCTCGCCGATATCCTCGTTCCATACGTCCGGGTTGGCGGCGATATAGCCGCCCAGCAGGTCGATGCATTCCTGGCTCTGCAGGTCGATGACAGTGACGCCATGCTCGCGCAGCCAGGACACGCCGCCCTGGAAGGTGACCGACTCGCCGACCACCACGGTGCCGATATTGAACTGGCGCACCAGTCCGCTGCAGTACCAGCACGGCGCCAGCGTGGTGACCATGATGGTGTCCTTGTAGCGGCGCTGACGGCCGGCCTTGCGGAAGGCATCGGTTTCGCCATGCACGGAGGGATCGTTTTCCTGCACGCGGCGGTTGTGACCACAACCGAGCAGGCGCCCGTCGTTGTGATACAGCGCCGCGCCGATCGGGATGCCGCCTTCGGCCAGGCCCTGGCGGGCTTCGGCAATGGCGGTGTCGAGCAGGGCGCGGTAGTCGGGGGTGGTGATCATGCAGGCTCCTGGGTGGCAGCGTCGGCGCGACGCAGCATGTCGATGTGGGGAATGCCGTCTTCCAGATACGGTGCGGACGAGGGCGTGAAACCGTGTGCGGCGTAGAACGCCTGCAGGTGCGCTTGCGCGCCGAGCTGCACAGCGCTGGCAGGCCAGTGTTGCTGCACCACGCGCAAACCTTCGCGTAGCAGTGCATGGGCAAAGCCGTGACCACGCTGCGCGGCGGCAATCACCACCCGGCCGATGCTCGGCTCGGGATAACTCACACCGGGCGGCAAGACGCGCAGATAGGCAGCCAACGCATCATCGTCGGTGCTGCCGAGCAGGTGCAGCACACCCGGCACGCTGTCCTTGCCATCCAGCTCCGGATAGGCGCACTGCTGCTCCACCACGAACACGTCCGAGCGCAGCCGCAGCAGCGCGTACAGCTGCGTGGTGCTCAGTTGGTCGAAGCGCAGGCACTGCCAGTGCAGCGAGGGTGGGGGCAGGGACGACATCAGCGCATGATAGCGGCTGTGTCGCCTCAGTCGACCGCGCTGCCGGTATCGATTGCCACCACCACCGACATGCCCGGGCGCAGCCGCGGCGCCAGCGGCTGGTCGGGATCGACGCTGATGCGCAGCGGAATGCGCTGGGCGATCTTGACGAAGTTGCCGGTGGCATTGTCGGCCGGCAGCACGCTGAATTCCGAGCCGGCGGCCGGGGAGATGTCCTGCACGCGCCCGTGCAGGCGCGCATTGTCCAGCGCATCCACGGTGAAGCTGGCGCGCTGCCCGATGCGGATCTTCGCCATCTGGGTTTCCTTGAAGTTGGCCACGATCCACAGCGTGTCCGGCACCAGCGCCATCAACTGCGTGCCATTGGTGACGTAGGCGCCCTGGCGCACGCCGAGCTGGCCCAGTTGGCCATCGCGCGGGGCGAGGATGCGCGTGTTGTCCAGATTGATCTGCGCCAGTTGCACCGCCGCCTGCGCGTTGGCCACCGCCGCTTCCAGCGCGGCGCGATTGACGGTGACGCTGCGTGCGTTTTCTTCGGCGGCCTGCACCGCGGCACGTGCCTGTGCCACGCCGGCATCGGCCTGCGCCCGCGCGGCGAAGGCGGTGTCGCGGTCCTGTTCGGAGACCAGTTTCTGGTCGGCCAGCTGCTGCGCGCGCGCATAGGCCGAGCGGGTGCGGTCGCGCTGGGCCTGGTTGCTGCTCAGTGCGGCACGTTGTTCGGCGATGGTGGCAGCGGCGCTATGCCGCTGCTGGTCCCAGTTGGACAGGTTGGCCTGCGCGGTCTGCAGTTGCGCCCTGGCCTGCTCGAGCTGCTGGGCGTAGATGCGGTCGTCGATTCTGGCCAGCAACTGGCCGTGTTTGACGTGCGCGAAGTCCTGCACCGGCACCTCGGTGACGTAGCCGCTGACCTGCGGTGCGATCACCGTGATCTGGCCATGCACCATCGCGTTCTCGGTGCGCTCGACGGCGCTGACGAAGGGCGGCAACCGCCATGCATACAGCACCAGTGCGACGCCGAGCAGGGCCAGCCCGCCAAAGCCGATCACGCCACCGATGCGACGACGTCTGCGACGTTGCCGATCGGCAGCAGGGGTTGAATCTGCAGGTGTATTCATGGGCGTGGACTGGAAGCAGGAGAAGGGGGCGAAGCGGGTGGGCGCAGATAACGCCGCCACACCAGCACGGACAGGATCCAAAGCCCGGTGGCGATGGCGATGCAGCCGATCAACAGGAACACGTCGTTATAGGCGAGCACGTTGGCCTCGCGCGTGGCCACGCTGCCCAGGGCGCGGACGCCCTGGGCCTGGCGCAGGGCCGGGTCGCCGATGCTGCGGCCGTACAGGGTGGCATAGGCCTGCACGCGTGCGGCCACTTGCGGGTCGGTCAAGGTCAGATGCTCGACCAACTGGCTGGAATGGTATTTCTCGCGCACCACCTGCACGGTGCCGAGCAGCGCGCTGCCGAGCAGGCCGCCCATGTTCTGCGCCATGCCGAACAGCACGATGAAGCTGATCAGATTGGCCGGCTGGGCAATGACCCGGCCCAGCCCGGCCACCATCGCCGGGCCGATGAAGAAGGTGCTGCCAAAGGCGAGCAGGAACTGGCTGAGGTACATCTGCTCCGGGCGGGTGAGGCTGGTGGCATGGGCATCCATGAAGCAGCCGATGCAGATCGCCGCCACCGCGATGATCAGGTGCTCGGCCACGCGCGCCGGGTTGATCAGCCACGCGCTGGCGGCCACGCCAACCACCGCGCCCAGCAGCATCAGCACGAACAGGGTCTGCAACTGCGTGTTGGCCAGCCCCAGGGTCTGGAAGAAGCCGATCGCGCCGGTGCTCTGCTCGGACAGCACCAGCCGGATCAGCAGGATCGCCAGGCCCAGCCGCAGCATGTCGCCGCTGGCCAGCCAGCGCGTGTTGATCATCGGGTTGCGGCGGTTGTGCTCGATCCACGCTGCCGTGCACAGCAGCACGATGGAGGCCGCCAGCACCACGCCCAGCCAGGGCGTGCTGGTCCACCACAGTAGCCGCCCCAGCGACAGCACCGCCGCCAGGCCGGCCGCACCGGTCGCGAACAGGCTGAAGGTGAGGAAATCCAGCGGCTCGAACACGCGATAGCGATCGCTCGGCGGCAGCTTGAGCGCCAGCACGCAGGCCAGCGCGAACACCGCCAGGCCGAGTTCGAACAGGTACAGGCCCTGCCACTGCGCAAATTCCAGCAGATCGGTGGAGAACACCCGCGCCAATGGCAGCGCCAGCTGGGTCACCCCCAGCCCGGTCACCACTGCCTTGAGCCGGTACCGGGCCGGAAACGCCTGGATCACGTAATACAGCCCCAGCGAACTGAGCGCCGCGCCCACCAGTCCATGCGCGGCACGCACGGTGATCGCCGAGCTCAGGCTGTGCACGAACAGGTGCGCGAAGGCGATGACCGCATACAGCGCCAGGAAGATCTCGGTGAAGCGCCGCAGCCCGAACTGCTGGCGGAACTTCACCAGCAGCAGGTTGGCCGACATGTTGGTCATCACGTAGGCGGCCGGCAGCCAGGCCATTTCGGTGGCGTAGGCGCCCAGCGTGCCCTGCAGATAGGTCAGGTTGGCGGTGACCAGCGCATTGCTCAGCCCGCCGGTCAGCGCCACCACCACGCCCACCAGCCCGTACTGGATGCGGCGCCGGGTGGAATGCAGGGGCGTGGAGGCCGACCCGGGCAGGGTGGGCTTCTCGTGGGGCTGCCAGTCGCGCTGGACGTACTTGTCGTGCACGCAGGGCTCGCAGGGCCGGTCGCAGGGGAGACAGCGATTGTGGTCCGGTTGCGGTCATGGCGGCGTCAGCAGTGCGATAATCCGCCCATGAGCGAATCCCCCTATACCTCCGGTACCACCCATTTCGGCTTCCGCGATGTCGCTGCCAAGGACAAGCAGAAGCTGGTCGGCGAAGTGTTCACCTCGGTCGCGCGCAATTACGACCTGATGAACGATCTGATGAGTCTGGGCGTGCACCGCGCATGGAAACGCTACTTCGTGGCGACCGCGCAGGTGAAGCCGGGCGACCGTGTGCTGGATCTGGCCGGCGGCACCGGTGACATCGCCGTGCTGCTCAAGGAGCGCGTCGGCAACGAAGGCGCGGTGGTGCTGGGCGACATCAACGCCGGCATGCTGTCGGTGGGCCGCGACCGGCTGACCAACCGCGGCCTGGTGGCCGGCTTCGATTACGTGCAATGCAATGCCGAGGCGCTGCCGTTCCCGGATCAGAGCTTCGATCTGGTGACCATCTCCTTCGGCCTGCGCAACGTCACCGACAAGGACGCCGCGCTGCGCGAGATGTACCGCGTGTTGAAGGTGGGCGGGCAGGCGCGCGTGCTGGAATTTTCCGAAGTCACCGCCGACTGGTTCAAGCCGATCTACGACTTCCACTCGTTCAAGATCCTGCCCAGGCTGGGCCAATTGTTCGCACGCGATGCCGACAGCTACCAGTACCTGGCCGAGAGCATCCGCAAGCATCCGCCGCAGGAATCGCTCAAGGGCATGATGGGCGAGGCCGGATTCGCGCGTTGCCACTACAAGAATCTGACCGGCGGCATCGTGGCGATCCATTCCGGCTACAAGATCTGAACCGGATCGGACGCAGCGTGATCTGAGTGTCCGGTCCGGCGCGCAGCATGCGCCGGACACCGCGCGGGCATGCCATGCTCGTGTTCGCTTGCCGCACGATTGCAGTCTGCGTGTGTGCGTTTGCCGACAAACTTTTGAGACTCCCGTCGCGTCGGCTCCACCAACGGTCGGCGACACTAGGCGCTCTTTTGCCGGAGACGTGGATGCGCTTGTACGCAGGGTTGTCGCGCGTGTTTCCCCGCTCCTTCAGTGCCAAGCTGCTGGCGGTGACCTTTGTCGGCATCCACCTGCCGCTGCTGTTGTTGATCGCCTGGCTGGCCGCGCAGAGCGAGTTGAGCGGGCGCCCGCTGTGGTCGGTGGTGATCGTGGCGCTGCTGGCCACGCTGGCAGGCACCGCGGCCACCTTGTCGGCGCTGTATCGCCTGCTCGCACCGCTGCGCATCGCCGCCGACGCCCTGGATGCGTATTACGCCGACCAACGCCTGCCCAGCCTGCCCGAACATGGCGACGACGAACTGGGGCGGTTGCTGCGCGGAATCAATCGGAGCCTGCGCGGCATCGATGCCGGCATGCGCGATCTGAAGAAGCACGCCTTGTTCGACCCGCTGACCGAGGCCTTGAACCGGCGCGGTTGCGAGCAGGCGATGCGCGATTCGGTCACCGCCGCACAACGCGAAGGCTGGCCGTTCGTGCTGTTCGTGCTGGACATGGACAACCTCAAGCCGATCAACGACCGCTTCGGCCACCTGGCCGGCGATCGCGTGCTGGTGCGGCTTGTGGAATCGGCGTACGGCTGGCTGGGCGCGCAGGACTGGATCGGGCGCTGGGGCGGCGACGAGTTCCTGATCGGTGTGCATGCCAGCGAGGACGACGCCACGCTCAAGCTCAATCAATGGCTGTCGATGCTCGAACGCGAGGATGCCGACGAGGCGCCGCTGCATGTGAGCGCCGGTAGCGCGGTGTGCGAGCGGGGCCTGGATGCCACTGAGCTGTATCGCCGCGCCGATGCGGCGATGTACCGCGCCAAGTTCTCCGGCGGCCGGCGCCTGGTGCGCGACGGGCATGACAGCCCGCGCAGCCATCCGGTGGTCTAGGCGCGATCCGGAGATCACCTGGCGGGCGGGCCGCAGGCTGCTGCGCGGCTGCGCACCGGCGGCATGCATCACGCTACCGCTGCGGCGGGCGCAGACGGTTCGCGCCGGCCCAGGCAGCGACATGGGCGTGGTCCTTTGCCGCCGCAGCTTGACCGGCCGCCAGGTGCTCGCCTGGCGCCACACGGGCAGGCAAAGGCCCGTGGCGTTAAAATGCCCAATTCCCTCGCTGCGGTGCCGTCGATGCGCTTCCCGTTCCTGTCGCTGTCCCTGGCCGTGTCCATCGCGCTGGCCGGCTGTTCCAATGAGTCCACGCCGCCGGCCGCCAGCACCGCCGCGCCGGCCACCACTGCCAAGGCCCCCGTGAAAGCAGACGCCCGCAACCACGACGAAAGCTCCTACGCCCAGCCGCAGCTGGTGGTCATCAAGGATCTGGCGCTGGACCTGAAGCTGGACTTCGACAGCAAGCAGATCGGCGGCACGGCCACCTATACGCTGCAGTGGAAGGACAAGGCCGCCAAGCAACTGGTGCTGGACACGCGCGAGCTGAGCATCGCGCAGGTGCAGGCCGACGACGGCAAGGGCGGCCTGGCACCGCTGCAGTTCGCGCTGGCGCCGGCCGACAAGACCTTCGGCAGCAAGCTCACCATCGAAGCGCCGACTCAGCCGGCCAAGGTCGTGATCACCTATCACACCGCACCGACCGCCTCCGGCCTGCAGTGGCTGGAGCCGTCGATGACCGAAGGCAAGCAGCTGCCCTTCATGTTCAGCCAGTCGCAGGCGATCCACGCACGCAGCTGGGTGCCGTTGCAGGACACCCCGAGCGTGCGCTTCACCTACAGCGCGCATGTGACCTCGCGCCCGGATGTGATGGTGCTGATGAGCGCCGACAACGACCCCAAGGCTGCGCGCGACGGCGATTACAGCTTCAAGATGCCCGAGCCGATTCCGTCCTATCTGCTGGCGATCGCCGCCGGCGATGTGGTGTTCAAGCCGATTTCCGCACGCTCGGGCGTGTGGGCCGAGCCGGCCATGGCCGACAAGGCCGCCAAGGAATTCGAAGACACCGAAAAGATGATCGGTGCCGCCGAAAAGCTCTATGGCCCGTATCGCTGGGGCCGTTACGACATGCTGGTGCTGCCGCCGTCGTTCCCGTTCGGCGGCATGGAGAATCCGCGCCTGACCTTCGCCACGCCCACGGTGATCGTCGGCGACAAGTCGCTGGTCTCGCTGGTGGCGCACGAACTGGCGCATAGCTGGTCGGGCAACCTGGTGACCAATGCCAGCTGGAAGGACATCTGGCTCAACGAAGGCTTCACCACCTACGTGCAGGCGCGCATCACCGAGGCGCTGTATGGCGCGGAGATGGCCGAGATGGAGCGCGAGATCGACCAGGGCGATCTGCTGGCCGAAGTGAAGGGCATGGCGCCAGCCGACCAGGCGCTGACATTGCCGCCGCTGGCCGAGCGCGACCCCGACGAGGCCCTGAGCCAGGTGGCCTACGTCAAGGGTGCGTGGTTCCTGCAGTTCCTGGAGCAGCGCTTCGGGCGCGCGGTGTTCGACCCGTTCCTGCGCGGCTGGTTCGACGATCATGCGTTCCAGAGCGCCACCACCGACCAGTTCGTCGATTACCTCAACAAGAACCTGCTGGACAAGCATCCCAACACGGTCAGCGCGGCCGAGGTGGATGCGTGGCTGAAGCAGCCGGGCATCCCGGCCTTCGCCGCCAAGGCACGCTCGCGCAGCTTCTCGATCGTGGACACCGCGCGCATCGCCTGGAGTGGCAGCGGCACGCTGCCGAGCAAGCAGGTCACCGGCGAATGGGGCACGCAGGAGTGGGTGCACTTCCTCAGCGGCATGGGCGCCACGCTCAAGCCCGAGCAACTCAAGCAGCTGGATGATGCCTACCACTTCACCGGCACACCGAACGGCGAAATCGCCATGCGCTGGTACCCGCTGGCGATCCGCAGCGGCTACACCGATGCGCGCGCCGCCGCCGGTGAGTTCATCGAACGTGTCGGCCGCCGCAAGCTGGTGCTGCCGATCTACACAGAACTGCTGAAGACCCCGGACGGCATCGCCTTTGCCGAACAGGCCTTCGAAAAGGCCAAGCCCGGCTACCACCCGATCACCACCGCGTCGGTGGCCGAGATGATCGCCAAGGCCAAGGCGGCACCGCCGGCGCAGCCGCAGCCGCAGCCGTAATGGCAGGGGAGGGCGTTGCAGACGCCCTCCGCCGCTTCCATCGCCGCATCGTGCCTGCAACCACCGCCGTAGGAGCGCACCCGGGCGCGACGGGGCTTTCCCGGTGAGGCCCGATCGCGCCCAGGTGCGCTCCTACGATGCGGGTTGGCTGATCGCGGGTGGTGCGGCAGGCCGGTATCGTTGCCGCTGCCGTCCATGCCTTCCGGAACCGACGATGCAGTCGCGCCGTGGTGCATGCCCGCCCGCCGCTTCCATCGCCGCATCGTGCCTGCAACCACCGCCGTAGGAGCGCACCCGGGCGCGACGGGGCTCCACCGGGAAAGCCCCGTCGCGCCCGGGTGCGCTCCTACGCTTTGCGGCGGTTGATCGCGGGGCATGCGGGCAGGCTGGTATCGTTGCCGCTGCTTTTCATGCATTCCGGAGTCGACGATGAAGTATCTGCTGAGCGCGGCCTTGTGCGTCGCTGCAGTGAGTGGCTGTACTGATCGCGAGGCGCAACGCCAGGCGCAGGAAACCGCGCAGGCGCAAGCCAAGGAACACGATGCCGACGCACTCGCCAAGCAATACGACGAGGCAGTGAAGGCCGAAAACTGGGACATGGCGCGTGCGCATGGCGCCGCAGTGCTGGAAGGGTTTCCGGGCACCGCGGCGGCCACACGCATCGAGCCCGGTTATGCCGACATCAAGGCCAAGGGCGAACAGGCGCGCGAACTGCGCCGCATGCAGGCGTTGTGGCAGTACTCGCAAGTGCCGGCCAAGGGCGGCACGCAGCGCTCGGCGATGATCGATGCCAAGAGCCGCGTGGATGTCGACGGCAGCGGCCCCAAGCCGGTGAGCCTGGTATTTCGCGATCACCCGCAGTGGAAGCGCCACAGCTATCTCGTGCTCAAGGCCGGCGACTTCAACTGCTATCGCGGCTGCAAGGTGCAGGTCTCGGCCGATGGTGGCGCACCACGCGCGATGGCCGCGCACCGCCCCGATACCGACGAAGCGATCGCGATGTTCATCGACGACGACAAGGCGCTGTGGACGCTGGTGCGCAACGCCAAGCGCATCAGCATCGCGTTCCCGGTGAAGGCCGGCGGCACGCGCACCGCAGAGTTCGACGTGGGCGGCCTGGAGACCACCCAGATGCCGGGCTGGAAGTAGGCACGACCGCCGGCTGCCTGACACCAGGCGCGCGCTCGGTGTACGGCATCGGCATGCACTGCTGGTCCATTGAGGTGAATGCGCCAGGTGTGCATTCACCTGGCGACGGCTTGCGGTATCGCGTCAACCATCTCTCGAGTGTTTGCACGTATGGACGGTAGGACCATCCCACAAATAACTCCCGCACTCTCCACCTACCGCCATTGGGTGTTCGACATGGACGGCACGCTGACCGAAGCCGTGCATGATTTCGCGTTGATCCGGCGCACGTTGGAGATCCCGCCCGAGGCGGACATCCTGCATCACCTGGCAGCGCTGCCGGCCGAGCAGGCCGCAGCCAAGCATGCGTGGTTGCTCGCGCACGAGCGCGAACTCGCGCAGGCCGCACAGCCGGCACCCGGTGCAGTGGCATTGGTGCGCGCGTTGCAGGCCGCCGGCTGCCGGCTGGGCATGCTGACCCGCAACGCGCGCGCGTTGGCGCAGGTAACGTTGCAGGCGATCGGCCTGCACGATGCGTTTGCCTGGGACGACATCGTCGGCCGCGATGAAGCCGCTCCCAAACCCGCACCCGACGGCCTGCAGTACTTCGCACGACGCTGGTCGGTGGAGGGCGCGGCCCTGGTCATGGTCGGCGACCACCACAACGACCTGGCCTGCGGTCGTGCAGCCGGCGCCCGCACCGTGCTGGTCAACACGCCCGGCGATCCGTGGCCCGGCCTTGCCGACTGGCGATTGCAGGATTGCACGCAGTTGCTGGCGCAGTGGAACCGCTAGCGTGAGGTTTGGCGAGTAGGCCAGGCGCGCGGAAGGATGGATCGCGACGTGTGACTGGCCGCGTGTCGCTGGAGGTCGCTTGCGATCAGGACATCGTCATCGCATTGGACCCCGTCATCGCATTGAAGAGTGGCATGCGCCCGAGAGGCGTGGACGCTGCTGAATCCTGCAACGCGTCATCGGCAAGCCGGACACCACACGGGCTGTCTGCGCCGTCAACGCATCCACCCGTCGGGCAGCGTCTCCCGATGGGAGAAAGAAATGCGGCGGCACCTTGGTCAACCCTGTCGTACGGTCTGTGGATGATCTGCGGCATCGAGTTGCACGAACCAGAGGCAAGCATGTCGCCTCGCGCAAGCTGAGTTCATGGCACCGGCTGACAGGCCGTTCCACATCCGCTGCGCCACCAATGTCACAGCACGCCCGGCGCAAACTGTGCCAGAACCGTGACAGTGCGCCTGACGCAAGCCACTGCCATCACTGCAGTGCTTGCTGCTACGACATGGTGCGTCGCACCAGTACGCTGGCATGGCGTTTGCTCTTTCCCTCTCGACGTTTTCCGACGTCCGCGACGCAACTGGCGGGTGCAACGCCGGCGCTGCGGGATGTTTCAACCGACTGGTTGTTCAATCGAGAGGGGTAGACGCACATGCACCAATCTTCCTGCCGCAGCCTGCGCAGCAGTGTGCTGCTCATGCTTGCGCTGAGCGCCGCGCTGGCCGGCTGTAAAAAAGAGGCCGCCACCGAGACCGCTGCGCCGGCATCGGCCGCTGCACCCGCCGCTGCGCCACCGGCCGCCGCCGTGGTCGATACCGATGGCGAGTTCACTACCAATGCCAGCAACCCGGACAACTGGGGTGGCATCGGGCGCGACTTCGCGCTCACCCGGCACAGCCCGCTGGCCGAGATCAATCGCGACAACGTCAAGAACCTGAAGATGTCGTGGGAAATGAAGACCGATGCCACGCGCGGCCACGAAGGCCAGCCGCTGGTGATCGGCAGCATCATGTACATGGTCAGCGCGTATCCGAACAACGTGTTCGCCATCGACCTGGCGGCGCAGGACGACGGCGGCAAGGTGCTGTGGAAATACACCCCGCAGCAGGACGAGCGCTCGGTGGCGGTGGCGTGCTGCGATACGGTCAACCGCGGCGCCTCGTATGCCGATGGCAAGCTGGTGTTCGGCAGCCTGAGCGGCGATGTGATCGCACTCGATGCCAAGACCGGCAAGGAAGTGTGGAAACAGAAACTCGCGCACCCGGACAAGGGCGAGACCATCACCATGGCGCCGATCATCGCCGACGGCAAGGTGGTGGCCGGCATCAGCGGCAACGAGTTCGGCGTGCTCGGGCGCGTGGCCGCCTACAACCTGGCCGATGGCA
Source organism: Xanthomonas sp. BRIP62418 (assembly GCF_003993495.1). NCBI lineage: Bacteria > Pseudomonadati > Pseudomonadota > Gammaproteobacteria > Lysobacterales > Lysobacteraceae > Xanthomonas > Xanthomonas sp. BRIP62418. The sequence goes on along the minus strand of NZ_QEZG01000028.1, from coordinate 97,506 downwards.
AGCAGTCCTGGTCCTGCGATGCGGCCGGCACCGACAAGGCGATCTGCCTGGGTGCGGATTTCAACAAGGCCAATCCGCAGCACGGGCAGCTCGGCGATCTGGGCGTCAAGACCTTTCCCAACGACGAATGGAAGCGTGGTGGCGGTGCGGCCTGGGGCTGGTACAGCTACGACCCGAAATTGAAGCTACTGTATTACGGCACCGGCAATCCCGGCCTGTGGAGCCCGTCGTATCGCTGCGGCAAGACCTCGCAGGAGGAATGCAACAACGGCGAGCATGACAACAAGTGGTCGATGACGCTGTTCGCGCGCAAGATCGATACCGGCGAAGCGGTGTGGGGTTATCAAAAGACCCCGTTCGACCAGTGGGATTACGACGGCATCAACGAGCCAATCCTGGTGGACCTGAGCATCGACGGCAAGCAGGTGCCCTCGGTGGTGCAGTTCGATCGCAACGGCTTTGCCTACGTACTCGATCGTCGCGACGGCACCTTGCTGCGCGCGCACAAGTTCGTGCCGGCCAACTGGGCCGAACGCATCGACATGAAGACCGGCCGCCCGGTCAAGGTGGCCGCGCATTCGCCGCTGGAACGCGGCAGGAAAGTGCAGGCCTTTCCCTCGGCCATGGGCGGCAAGGACCAGCAGCCGTGCTCGGTGGATCCGGCCAACTCCGCAGTGTTCTTCTGCGGCACCAACAACTGGCACATGGAGCTGGAACCGCAGGAGCGCGGCAACACCATGATGGGCCTGCCCTACGTGTTCGCCAACGTGATGATGAAGCCCAACGAGCCCGGTGCGCTGGGCATCGTCAAGGCCTTCGATGTGGTGGAAGGCAAATCCAAGTGGGAGATCAAGGAGAAGTTCCCGGTGTGGAGCGGCACCCTGGTCACCGATGGCGGGCTGGTGTTCTACGGCACGCTGGACGGCTGGTTCCGTGCGGTGGACAAGGACACCGGCAAGAAGCTGTGGGAGATGAAGCTGCCCTCCGGCATCATCGGCAACCCGATCGCCTACAAGGCCAACGGGCACCAGTACGTGGCGGTGTTCTCCGGCATCGGTGGCTGGATCGGCCTGCCGGTGGCCGCAGGTCTGGATCCGTCCGATCCGTATGGCGCGCTGGGGGCTGCGGGGCTGGCGTTCGGCGCCGGTTTCGACAAGATCCCGCTCGGCGGCATGGTGCACAGCTTCCGTATCGATGGTGCGGGCAAGACCGTGACCGCCGGTACCACCGCCACCGCAGCGGCAGGCGGCGGCGCGGCCAACGCCGTCGCGAAGACCGCACGATGAGATCCACGCAAGGCGTTGGACGCACACGTCGGCAGAGCTGTGCCGGCGTGCGCGGCATGCCCCGGCATCTACGCAAGATGCTGGTGGTTTGCAGCCTCGGACTCGTCGCCGCAGGCTGCACACGCGAGCCGTCCTCACCGACGGCTCGCGCTTCTGATTCCGCAGCGGCGCCCACAGCGGCGGCTGCCTCCAGTGCACTGCCGGCTTCGGCGCAATCGACGGCAAGCACGCCACCGCCTGCACCCGATCCCGCGGTGCTGCGCGTGTGTGCCGACCCGGGCAACATGCCGTTGTCCAACAAAGCCGGCGAAGGCTTTCAAAACAAGATTGCGCAGGTGGTGGCCGAGGCCATGGGCCGTCGCCTGGAATACGAGTGGCGCACCTACTACCAGCGCGGGCTGGCGCGCAGCACCATCACTGCCGGCCGCTGCGACGTGCTGATGGACCTCAACAGCGACTTCGAGCAGGGCCTGACCACGCGCCCGCTGTATCGCTCGGCGTATGTGCTGGTGACGCGCAAGGGCCTGGATCTGCTGCCGACCTCGCTGGACGACCCGGCGCTGAAGAAGCTGCGGCTGGGCGTGTTCCAGAGTTCGCCCGCACGCCAGGCCCTGTACGAGCACGGCATCAGCGGCGAGGTGCAGTACCTGTTCTACGACTCGGCCACCGCGCCGGAAGAACATCCCGGCAAGCTGGTCGAACGCGTCGCCGCCAATGAACTGGATGCGGCCGAATCCTGGGGCCCGGTGGCCGGCTACTACGCCCAGCGCAACGGCCTGGGCGTGGTGCCGCTCAATACCATCGACGATGCGGTGCTGGAGTATTCGATGGCATGGGCGGTGTCACGCAAGAATGCGCAGCTGCGCGATGCCCTGAACACGGCGATGCAGCAGAGCGCGGCAAACATCGCGCAGATCCTGCGCAGCTATCACGTGCCGCTGGTGCGCTGCAGTGAGTGCGTGGTGAGCGGCGATCTGGCCGCGCATGGGCCGTATGCGACGCCGACGCCAGTGTCCAAGGCGCCAAGCCCGGCCGCATCCTCGCAGCAACTGGCGCAGCTGCAACTGCGCATCGCCGACGGTGCCGACCCGAACCAGGAGCTGGCGCATGCGCTGGATGCCGGCGATGGCGTGCGGGTGGCGTGGTTGTTGCGGCATGGCGCCGATGTCAATCGGCCCAACCTGCTTGGCGAGCCGCCGTTGCACCAGGCCATCCGCAATCAGGAACCGGAGCTGGTCGGTCTGTTGCTCAATGCCGGTGCAGCCCTGGATGCACGCGATGCCAGTGGCTGGACCGCGTTGATGAAAGCCGCATGGGCCAACGATGCCGACAGTGTGGCCAGGTTGCTCGGCAAGCGTGCGTCGGTGGACACCGTCTCCGGCGATGGCTGGAGCGCGCTGGAGCTGGCGGTGGCCTACGCCGATGTCGGCGTGGTGCAGGCATTGCTGAAGGCGGGGGCGGACGTGCGACGTGCCAATCCCGCCGGCTTCACCCCGGTGATGTTTGCGGTGGCGCGCGAGGACCCGGCGATTCTCGATGCGGTGCTGGCCGGCGGCGCCGAGGTCGGCCACGCGAATCAGGCTGGCGTCACCGCATTGATGCTGGCCGCCGCGGCCGGGCGCGAGGCGGTGGCCAGGCGCTTGCTGGCGGCCGGCGCAGACCCGTCCGCACGCAATCGCGACGGCAAGACCGCCGCCGCATTGGCGCAGGCACGCGGCGATAGCGCGCTGGCCGCGCTGCTCACCCAGGCCAGGCACCCATCCCGGCAATGACTGTGTCACCCGCCGCGCGCACGGGGTGCGTGGTGTTCCCTCCGACCAGAAAGGTTCGTTCATGCGCAAGTCCACCGTGGGTTGTTCCGATCGTTCCATGCGCGCACCGCTGTGCGCGGTGATGCTCAGCGTCGTGCTCGCCGCCTGCGGCAAGCCGGCACCGCCGCCCGCGCCCGAGGCGGCCGCTGCCAGTCCACCTGCGCCGGCCACCACCGGCGCCGCCGCGCCGGCGCCCGCAGCGGCGCCCGCCGGGATGCCCAACCCGGCCGCCGGGCCTGCACCGGATCCGGCCACCCCGCCCGCAGCGCCGGCCACCGTCGTGGCGATCCCGAAGGGGCCGGAGGTCAAGGTCACTCCCGAACTGATCGCCGAAGGCAAGAAGATCTATTTCTCGGCCGGCTGCAATGCCTGCCATGGCGGCACCGGTGGCGGCGGCATGTGCCCGCCGTTGACCAACGACATCTGGGTGTATGGCAGCGACGACGACACCTTGCGTACGCTGATCAGCGAGGGCACCGCCGCGATGATCACCCACGGCAAGACCCGCATCGGGCATGAGAAGGTGGTCGGGCAGATGCCGCCGTTCGCGCCGGTGCTCAAGCCGGGCGACACCGAGAAACTGCTCGCCTTCATCCATTCGATCAACAAGACCGCGGGCAAGGCGCAATGAGGCCAGCGCCCATCGGGTGGCAGCGCGTCCTGGCGACCACCGCGCTGGGCGTGCTGCTGGGCCTGGCCGGTTGCCGGCGCGATGCGCAGCCGCCCGCGGCAAACGCTGCGCCGGCGACAACGACGAGTACGGCTCCTGCAGCAACACCGGCGCCATCGATGCCGCCGGTGTTTGCGTATGTGCCCAATCAACGCAGCGGTACGGTATCGGTGATCGATACGCACAGCGATACGATGGTGCGCACGCTCAGCGCGCAGGGGCAACTGGGCAAGCGCTTGCAGCAGGTGTTGCCGGGCCAGCACGGGCATCTGTACCTGATCGATGCCGAGCATCATCGCCTGATCGAACTGGATACCGAAAAGGACGCGGTGCTGCGCAGCGTGCAGATCGGCGAGAACGCCGAGGGCATCGCGCTGTCGCCGGACGGCAGGCAGTTCGCGGTGTGCGTGGAAGGGCAGAACCAGGTGATGTTGATCGATGCGGCTCAGTTCCGCGTGCAACAGGTGATCGCCACGCGCGGGCAGGCGCCGGAACATTGCGCCTACACGCCGGACGGGCAGTGGCTGCTCACCAGCAACGAAGGTTCCAACGACATGGACATGATCGAGCTGGCCACCCATCGATCGCGCGGTGTGGTCGCCACAAGCGGCCATCCGCGCGGCATGGCATTCGCCCCGGACGGGCACAGCGTCTACATCGCGCAGGAGACCGCCAACGTGGTGGACGTGATCGACCTGCAGACGCGCCGACGCCGCGCCAGCCTGCCGGCCGGCGTACGCACGGCGGGCGTGGCGTTGTCGGCCGATGGCACGCGGCTGTATGCGTCCAACGGCGGTGCCGGCACGGTCAGCGTGATCGATACCCAAAACGCGCGCAGGCTTGCCGAGATCGCGGTGGGGCTGCGGCCGTGGAATCCGGCGCTGACCCCGGCCGGCGACAAGCTGTATGTCGCCAACGGGCGCTCGAACACCGTGAGCGTGATCGACACCGTCGCGTTGCGCGAGATCAAACAGATCCCCGTCGGCGACCTGCCGTGGGGCGTGGTCATCGCGCGCTGAGCGGCGGCCATGCCGACGCGCGCCAGGGGGGCCGGATGAAGACACGCGCTGCGGTGGCATGGGGTCCGCACCAGCCGCTGACCATCGAAGAGGTGGACCTGCAGCCGCCGCGGCCCGGCGAGGTGCTGGTGCGCCTGGTCGCCACCGGTATCTGTCACGGCGATGCGCATGCGTTGGCGCACGGGCAGGCGAGCAGCTTTCCGGCGATCCTGGGGCAGGAGGGCGCGGGCATCGTCGAGGCAGTCGGCATCGGCGTCACCAGCGTGCAGCCCGGCGATCACGTCATCCCGCTGTACATGCCCGAATGCGGCGTGTGCAAGTTCTGCCGCTCCGGTCGCACCAACCTGTGCCAGGCGATCCGCAGCAGCCAGGAGCGCGGCCTGATGCCCGACGGCAGCAGCCGGTTCTCGTTGCACGGGCGGCCGATCCTGCACCACATGGGCACCAGCACGTTTTCCGAATACACCGTGGTGCCGGAGATCGCGGTCGCGCGGATCCCGCCGGATGCACCGCTGGATCAGGTCTGCCTGCTTGGCTGCACGGTCACCACCGGCGTCGGTGCGGTGCTCAACAGCACGCATGTGCGGCCCGGCGACTGCGTGGCGGTGTTCGGCCTGGGCGGCATCGGCCTGTCGGTGGTGCAGGGCGCGGTGCTGGCGCAGGCCGGGCGCATCATCGCGGTGGATATCGACCCGGCCAAGTTCGCGCTGGCGCGTGCCCTGGGCGCCACCGATTGCCTGGATCCGCGCGACTACGGCGCGCCGATCCAGCAGGTGATCGTGGACCTCACCGATGGCGGCGCCGACCACAGCTTCGAATGCGTGGGCGATGTCGGCGCGATGCGCGCGGCGCTGGAGTGCTGCCACAAGGGCTGGGGCGAGAGCGTCATCCTCGGCGTGGCCGACGACGCGCAGGAAATCAGCACGCGCCCGTTTCAACTGGTGACCGGGCGGGTGTGGCGCGGCAGCGCGTTCGGCGGGGTGAAAGGGCGCAGCGAGCTGCCCGGCTATGTCGCGCGCTATCTGCATGGCGATCTGCAGCTGGCCCCGTTGATCACCCGCATCCTGGCGCTGGACGACATCAATCAGGCGCTGGCGGATCTACGCGCGGCGCGTGGCATCAAATCGATCGTGCTTTATTGAGGGAGACGACATGAGGTCGACGCATCACTTACCGTGGGATCGCAGCACACCGCCGCTTCGCGTCGCACACCATCGCCGCGATGCATTGCAACGACATCGGCTTGCCTGCGCCTGCGCAGCGCTGCTGTGCGCTGGTACGATCGGCACTGCGATGGCCGAAGGCGCGCCGCAGGTGACCTGGCTGGACCGCATCGAGGTCACCGCCACACCGATTCCCGGCACTACCATCGACGCGGCGCAACTGCCGTACATGGTGCAGTCGGCCACCGATGGCGCGTTGTCACGCGGGCGCAGCAACAACCTTGGCGACCTGCTGCAGCGGCGCTTCGTCGGCGTGGATGGCAACGACGTGCAGGGCAGCGCGTTCCAGAACGATCTCACCTTCCACGGCTTTCGTGCCTCCGCCTTGCCGGGCGCCTCGCAGGGCGTGTCGGTGTATCTGGATGGGGTGCGTTTCAACGAACCGTTTGCCGACATCGTCAGCTGGGACATGCTGCCCGAGTCGGCCATCAATGCGGTGACGCTGATGCCAGGCTCCAATCCCTTGTTCGGGCCGAACACGCTCGGTGGCGCGGTGGTGCTGTCCACTGCATCGGGCCTCACCGCGCCGGGATTGCAGGGCGAAGCGAGCATCGGCAGCGGTGCGCGCAAGCGCCTGGATGCCAGTTATGGTCTCGCCAGCCAGGACGGCTGGCATGGGCTTGTCGCGGTCACCGGCTTCGACGAGAACGGCTGGCGCGATGCCTCCGAGGGTCGCCTGGGAACGGTGTTCGGCAAGCTCGGCAAGCAAGGCGAGCAGACCGACTGGAGCCTGTCGGTGCTGCACGGGCGCAGCCGCCTGATCGGCAATGGCCTGCTGCCGGATACGCGTTATACCGACGATGGCGCCGAGCCCGGCCTGTATCGTGCCGACCGCCGCGCGGTGTACACCTCGCCCGATCTCACCCGCAATCGCACTACGCTGTTCACCGCGCAACTGGACCACCGTTTCGATGCGGACACCGCCGTGCATGCACTGGCTTATTCGCGGGTGGGTCGCCGCTATACCGTCAATGGCGATATCGGTGAGGACTACGAGGAATTCGTCGAGGAATGCGCCTCCGGCTACGCTGCCGACGGCAGTGCGCTGGATGCCGAGTGCGATGTCGCGCGCGCCGATGCCGACGCCCTGCCTACCGGCGCGCTCAACACCACCCAGATGCGCCAGGAGGCGCAGGGGCTTGCGCTCAACCTGAGCAGGCAATGGGGCGCGCATGCGCTCAGCACCGGCGTGACCTTCGATCGTGGTCATGTGCGCTATCGGCAATTCGCGCGCGATGGCTGGGTGCAGCCGGACCGCTCGGTCGCTGCCGGTCCGGATGCCGGGCGTGCGTTCTTTTCCGGCGTGCGCGGCAGCACCAAGACGCTGGGCGTGTTCGTCGCCGACACCTGGGCACTGGACGCGGCCACCCATCTCAGCGCCGCAGTGCGCTGGAACCATGTGGTGGTGGACAACATTCTCTCCACTGCCGACGACGGCGACCGCCCACGCGAGCGCTTTGTCTACGCCAAGGCCAACCCGTCGTTGGGGCTGACCCATCGGCTCGCTTCGGGGCTGACGCTGTACGGCTCGGTCGCACAGAACAGCCGTGCGCCTACCGCGATCGAGCTGGGCTGCGCCGATCCCACCCAGCCGTGCCGATTGCCGACCGGCCTGCAGGCCGACCCGCGCCTGGAGCAGATCGTTTCGCGCACCTACGAACTGGGTGCGCGCTGGACACCGTCGACCGACAGCAGCGCGAGCGTGTCGGTGTACCGCGCCGACAATCGCGACGATATTTTGTTCCTGCGCGCGCCGGACACGCAGCTGGGTTACTTCGACAATGTCGGCCGCACCCGCTACCAGGGTGCGGACCTGGCGCTGCGCCTGCACAGCGGCAACTGGTACTGGTCGGCCGGCTACAGCTTTCTGGATGCGACCTACCGCAGCGATGGCGAGCTGCTGTCCGGCGAGCGCGTGATCGCCTTGCGGCCAGGCCTGCGCATCGCCGCGTTGCCGCGACACAACCTCAAGCTTGGTGTGGAATGGCAGCGCGATGCGCTGACGCTGGGCGCCGGGGTGCGTGCGGTGTCCGGGCGCGTGGCCAGCGGCAACGAGGATGGCCAGGTCGACAACGCCGAAGACGGCGAGCCCGCACCCGCGCGCATCGACATCGGCACCGCCGGCTATGCGCTGGTGGACCTGCAGGCGCGTTGGCAAGTCAGTGCGCGGCTAGCGCTGTTCGCCCGCGTCGACAACGTCTTCAACCGCCGCTATGCAACCTACGCGGCAGTGGCCGAAGACGTGTTCCCCGATGGCGAACTGGCGCGCCCGCAGGATGCGCCGGTGGAAACCGGCCCGGCGCGGTTTCTCGCACCGGGCGTACCGCGGCAGTATCTGATCGGGGTGCGTTGGGCGCTCTGATCGCAGAGGAATGGGGAATTGGGAATCGGGAATAGGTGAGTGCAGGGCGTTAGCTCTACGATTCCCCATTCAACCGGTATCCAGGCCGTGCTTGCGCAGCTTGCGATAAAGCGTATTACGGCTGATGCCCAGCGCATCGGCGGTGCGGCTGACGTTCCAGCGGTGGCGTTCGAGTTGTTGCTGCAGCACCAGGCGTTCGGCCTGGTCGAGTGCGACGCGGCCGGGCATGTCGTCGGCGGCCACCGCGCGGCCATCGACCAGGCACGGTGCGCTGCCGGCATCGACGATTTCCTGCGGCAGGTTGGGCAGGCGGATCACCCCGTCGCTGCACAATACCGCCGCCGTGCGCAGCACATTGCGCAACTGGCGCAGGTTGCCCGGCCATGCGTAGCTCAGCAGTTTGTGCATCGCTTCTTCGCTGATGCGCACGCTGTGCTCGCTGTTCTCCTCGCGCAGCAGGGTGCGGATCAGCTCGGCCTTGTCGCTGCGCTCGCGTAGCGGCGGCAGATGCAGCACCACGCCATTGAGCCGGTAATACAGATCCTCGCGAAACTCGCCAGCCGCCACCCGCTGCGCCAGATCGCGGTGGCTGGCACTGATCACGTGCAGCTCCAGCGGCACCGCGCGTTCGCTGCCCAGCGGGGTGACGCATTGTTCTTCCAGGACACGCAGCAGGCGGCTCTGCAACGGCAGCGGCATGTCGCCGATTTCGTCCAGGAACAGCGTGCCGCCGCTGGCCTGCAGCAGCTTGCCGTGGCGGCCTTCGCGCGCGGCATCGGTGAATGCGCCGCGCGCATACCCGAACAATTCGCTCTCGATCAACGCCTCGGGAATCGCCGCGCAGTTGATCGCCACGAAGGCGCCGCCGGCCCACGGCGAGCCACGATGCACCGCCTTGGCGAACTCCTCCTTGCCGGTGCCGGTATCGCCACGCAGCAGGATCGATACGCGATGTGCGGCCAGCTTCAGCGCATTGGCCAGGTTGTGGCGCATGCGCGAGTCCGAGCCGACGTGCTCGCCGGGTTGCAGTTCGGTATCGGGCGCCAGCTGCGCCGGCCCGCCCACCGCCGGCAGCGCGGGGCGCGCACGCGGCGGGCGCACCAGCGCGTAGAAACGCCGCCCGTGGCAGGCGCAGCGGATCGACCACAAGGTGCCGGCATCGCTGCCGGCGCGGTGCTCGAGGGTGTCGAAATCCAGCTGCATCACCTGCGCGATGTTGCGGCCCACCAGCTGGCTGCGATCGAGCTTGCCCAGTTGCTCCAGCACCGCCTCGTTGACTGCCAGCACGCGACCGTCGGTATCGATCGCAATCAGCGCCTCGTGCAGCAGGCCGGCGAACTCGGGCCGGCTATGGAAGCGCAGGATGAAGGCATGGCCGAACTGGTTGAGGAAATGCGAGCGCGAGATCTGCGCCGCCGACATGCTCACCAGCGCCACGGTGTGGCGCTGGGTCTGCTTGCCGTCCTGCGCATTGGGGGTGGAGGCATCCAGCACCGCCAGCAGGCCGCCGTGCGGGTCCAGGATCGGCGCGCCGCTGCACGACAGCGGCAGATGGCGGGTCAGATAATGTTCGCCGCGATGCACGCTCACCGCAGTGCGCTCGGCCGCGCAGGTGCCCAGGCCGTTGGTGCCTTGATGGCACTCGGCCCAGCTGGCGCCGCAGAACAGACCGGCCTGGCGGAATTCGCGCAGCAGGGTCGGGTCGTGCACGCTGTGCAGCACGGTCGCCTCGGCGTCGGCAAAGATCACCGCATAGCCGCTGCCGGCGATCTGCTCGTAGAGATTTTCCATCTCCACCTTGGCAATGCGCAGCACATCGCCCAGACGTTGCTGGCGCTCGCGCACGTGCAGCGCATCGTGCACCAGCGGCTCGGGGGCTGCCTCGGGCAACAAGGCGTAATCGTCCAGGCAGCGCCGCCACGAGCGCGACAGTGGTGCGGCAAGCGGCGCAATGTCGCGCAGCCGGCGGATCTGCCGGAGTGCATCCGGTTCGATCTCGGGCAGGGCGATGGACGTGGCGGCGACAACGCTTGGCTCTGACATGGGCCAGCGTTCCTCAGTGGGCGCGAAGCGTCAGTAGAGGCACAGATCGCTGCCATGCTCAAACTGCATTGCAGCAAATTGCGGTGCAGACGAGCCCCTCTCCTGCGGGAGAGGGGGCTGGGGTGAGGGTACGGTGCGAAGCCCGGTGCTGTTCAACCTGCACGAGGCTTCGCCCGTACCCTCATCCGCCCCTGCGGGGCACCTTCTCCCGAGGGGAGAAGGGCAAAGCGCTGATCAGCGGCGGTGCCGCGTCAGGGCGCGTAGCCGAACTGCTGTGTGCGCTGATAGTTGAACTGCCGAGCCCCTCATCCTACGGGAGAGGGTTGGGGTGAGGGTACGGTGCGAGGCCTTGTGCCGTTCAACCTGCACGAGGCCTCGCCCGTACCCTCATCCGCCCCTGCGGGGCACCTTCTCCCGAGGCGAGAAGGGCAAGCGCTGATCAGCGCCGATGCCGTCTCAGAGCGCGTAGCCGAACTGCTGCTTGAACTGGTCATTGAACTCGCCGAAATCGAACCGCTGATTCTGCGTGCCCGGATGCTCCACCTTCAGCGCGCCCATCAGGTTGCCCATCCGCCCGATCGTCAGCCAGTCGTAGCCGCCCTGGATGCCGTAGATCAGCCCGGCGCGGAAGGCGTCGCCGCAGCCGGTCGGATCGACCACGCGGCGCTCGTGCGCCGGCGGGATGTCGTAGGTCTTTTCCGGCGTATGCACCAGCGCGCCCTTCGGGCCCTGGGTGGTGATGTAGGCCTGCACGCGCGAGACGATGTCCTTTTCGTTCCAGCCGGTGCGTTCCTGCAGCAGGTTGGACTCGTAGTCGTTGACCACCACGTAGTCGGCCTGTTCGATGAATTGGCGCAGTTCCGGGCCGTTGAACAACGGCATCGCCTGGCCGGGATCGAAGATGAAGGGAATGCCGGCGGCAGCGAACTCTTCTGCATTCTGGATCATGCCCTCGCGCCCGTCCGGGCCGACCAGGCCCAGGGTCACGCCCGGCACGTCCTTCACATGGTTTTCGTAGCTACGCATCATCGCGCCCGGATGGAAGGCGGTGATCTGGTTGTTGTCGTGGTCGGTGGTGATGAAGGCCTGCGGGGTGAATAGCTCGTCGATGATCTTCACCCGCGACAGGTCGATGCCCAGCGCCTCGAAGTGTTCGCGATACGGGCCGAAATCCTGGCCGACGGTGCCCATCGGGATCGGCGCGCCGCCGAGCAGATGCAGGTTGTAGGCGATGTTGCCGGCGCAACCGCCGAACTCGCGGCGCATGCGCGGGACCAGGAACGACACATTCAGGATGTGCACCTTGTCCGGCAGGATGTGGTTCTTGAACTGGTCCGGAAACACCATGATGGTGTCGTAGGCGAGGGAACCACAGATCAGTGCGGACATCGAGTCGGGCCTTTGCGTTGGGAAATACCCGCCAGTTGCCGGCATGGCGGCGGGACGGCGCGAGCGCCGCGGCGCAAAGGGTAACGGCTGCGATCGATCAGGGCCACAACCGCATGCCATGCCCGGCGTGACCGGCACATGAAAACCACGCCGAAACGGCCGATTTTTCCTTGCCCGCACCGGGGGGGATTGCTAGGCTAGTGGACTTCGTTTTCTGCCCGCTTATCGACCAGTTGGTTCTGCATCGGCGACAGGGCAAGCGACTCTTTCAGGAACGGCTCCCTCGATGTTCAAGAAACTCCGCGGCATGTTCTCCAACGACCTGTCCATCGACCTGGGCACGGCCAATACGCTGATCTACGTGCGCGGACAGGGCATTGTGCTGAATGAACCTTCGGTGGTGGCGGTGCGTCAGGACCGCGCCATCGGCGGCACGCGCTCGGTGGCTGCCGTCGGCGCCGAGGCCAAGCAGATGCTCGGCCGCACCCCGGGCCACATCACCACGATCCGCCCGATGAAGGACGGCGTCATCGCCGACTTCACCTACACCGAGGCAATGCTGAAGCACTTCATCAAGAAGGTGCACAAGTCGCGCTTCCTGCGCCCGAGCCCGCGCGTGCTGGTGTGCGTGCCGGCCGGTTCCACCCAGGTCGAGCGCCGCGCCATCAAGGAATCGGCGGAAGAAGCCGGCGCGCGCGACGTCTACCTGATCGAAGAACCCATGGCCGCGGCGATCGGTGCCGGCATGCCGGTGACCGAGGCGCGCGGTTCGATGGTCATCGACATCGGCGGCGGCACCACCGAGGTGGCGGTGATCTCGCTCAACGGCATCGTCTACTCGCAGTCGGTACGCGTGGGCGGCGACCGCTTCGACGAGTCGATCACCAACTACGTGCGCCGCAACCACGGCATGCTGATCGGTGAAGCCACCGCCGAGCGCATCAAGCTGCAGATCGGCTGCGCCTACCCGCAGGACGAGGTGCAGGAGATGGAAATCTCCGGCCGCAATCTTGCCGAAGGCGTGCCGAAGATGATCAAGATCAACTCCAACGAGGTGCTCGAGGCATTGCACGAGCCGCTGTCGGGCATCATCTCGGCGGTCAAGCTGGCGCTGGAACAGACCCCGCCGGAACTGTGTGCCGACGTGGCCGAGCGCGGCATCGTGCTCACCGGTGGCGGCGCGCTGCTGCGCGACCTGGACCGCCTGATCTCCGAAGAAACCGGCCTGCACGTGCAGGTCGCCGACGACCCGCTCACCTGCGTGGCCCGCGGCGGCGGTCGCGCGCTGGAGCTGGTGGACATGCATGGCAACGAGTTCTTCGCGCCGGAGTGATGGATCCGGGAATCGGGAATCGGGAGTAGGGAATCGTGAAAGCATTCCCTGCCCGCGCTCCTGAGCGGTTGCGACGCGGTCCCGCCCATGTGAGTTTTCGCCTCAACCGTCTCGGGGGCAGCACACTGCTTCCCGATTCTCCATTCCCGATTCCCCATTCCCGGCCCTGACAGTGCCCTCCTACGCCGGTCCTCCCGTCGCCTCCCGTCCGGGCGAAGTCACCTCCACGCTGCGGCTGCTGGTCTATCTGGTGCTGGCGATCGTGCTGATCGCGCTCGATAGCCGGGGGGGCTGGCTGAGCCAGGTGCGCCTGCAGGCCAACCTGCTGATCCAGCCGATCTGGGCCGTGGCCGGGTTGCCGGGGCGGATCGGCTCGCAGGTGCGCGACAACGCCGCCACCCACGCGCAACTGGTGGAAGAAACCCGCGACCTGCGCAACCAGCTGCTGGTGGCCAATGCGCGCCTGACCCGGCTGCAGACCGCCGCGCTGGACAATGCGCAGCTGCGCGAACTGCTCAACGTGGCCGAGCGCCGCGGCCTGGACGTGCAGCTTGCGCCGATCCTGGATATCGACCTGGACCCGACCCGGCAGCGCCTGCTGCTGGATGCCGGCAGCCGCGATGGCGTGCTGATGGGCCAGGCGGTGATCGATGCCGGCGGGCTGATGGGCCAGGTGATCGAGGTGACTCCGCTGCATTCGACCGTGCTGCTGCTGACCGACCCCGACCACGCGGTGCCGGTCAGCGTGGCGCGCAACGGCGTGCGCCTGATCGTCTACGGCCGCGGCGACCGGCTGGAACTGCGCGACATCCCGCTCAGTGCCGGCGTGCAGGTGGGCGACGAGATCGTCACCTCCGGCCTCGGCGGCCGCTTTCCGGCCGGCTTCCCGGTCGGCAAGGTGTCCGAACTGCATCCGGACGACACCCACGCCTTCCTGGTCGGCGAACTGACCCCGGCCGCCAAGCTCGATCGCGGCCGCGATGTGCTGTTGCTGCGTGCAGGCAAGCCGCTACGCGTGGTGCCTGGGGCCGGGATTGGGGATTCGGGAGACGGGATTCGCAACGGCAACGGTGTCCAGGCAGCGACCACCAGCGCGCCAGCGAGCGCGCCGGTGACCGCAACACCACGCACGCCGGCGGGCGGAGTGTCCAACCCAGCGATTGATCCGGCACGCCCGACGGCCGAAGCGGCATCGGGCACTGGCGCCGCGCCGCGCCCACGGTCCGCATCGACATCTGCCACGCCCGGCGCGCAGCCGGCCCGCGCGCCAGCGTCCAGCCGCCCGGCCAGCACGCCCGCCCGCCGTCCCTCATCGACCCCATCCAACGGCTCCAATCCCGATTCCCGTCCGGCCCCGCCGCAGGGCGCGGCTTCCAACCACTCCCCAATCCCCAATCCCCAATCCCGTCCGTCTCCGCAGGAGACGGAGCAATGACCCGCATGCGCAACACCTGGATCCTGCCGGCGAGCATCCTCATCGCGCTGGTACTGGGCCTGCTGCCGCTGCCGGTGGTGGTGCAGCCGCTGCGTCCGTACTGGCTGGCGCTGGTGCTGGCGTACTGGGTGATCGAGGAGCCGGACCGGGTCGGGCTGGGCATCGCCTTCGTGGCCGGTGTGCTGGCGGACCTGCTGTATGGCGGGCTGCTCGGCGAACAGGCGCTGCGGCTGGTGATCATGACCTTCATCCTGCAGCGCTTCCGCGCGCGGATGCGCTTCTTCCCGGTCTCGCAGCAGGCGCTGGCGATCGGCGGGCTGCTGCTCAACGACCGCATCGTCTCCTCGGCGGTGCATCTGGCGGTGGGCGAGCCGACCCTGCCGTGGAGCTACTGGTGGGCGCCGCTGCTGGGCATGGCGCTGTGGCCGCCGCTGTTCGTGTTGCTGGATGCGGTACGGCTGGGCAAGCGGAGCAAGAAGTAAGCCATGCACGGGCGTCGTCACCCCAAGAACCCGCACGCGGAGGCCGAGCAGTTCCGCCGGCGTGCGGTGCTGGGCTTTGTGATGGTGGTGATCTGCCTGGTCGGCCTGGGCGGCTGGTACTTCAAGCTGCAGGTGCTCGACCACGAGGTCTACGCCACCCGCTCGGAAGCCAACCGCATCAAGCCCAAGCCGGTGGTGCCGGGGCGCGGCATGATCTACGACCGCACCGGCCGGCTGCTGGCCGAGAACGTGCCGGCCTTCCGCCTGGACGTGACCCCGGACAAGGTCACCGACATGAACGCCATGCTGGCCGCGTTGGGCAAGGTGATCCCGATCGCGCCGGAGGACCTGGAACGTTTCAATCGCGAGCGCCGCGCGCGCCGCAGCTTCCTGCCGGTCACGCTCAAGCTGCGCATGAGCGATGAGGAAATGGCGCGCTTTGCGGTGGAGCGCTGGCGCTTTCCCGGCGTGGAGCTGGAGCCGTACCTGACCCGGCGTTACCCGTACGGGCCGTTGTTCGCGCACATCATCGGCTACGTCGGCCGCATCGACGAGAAGGACCTGGCGGTGCTGGGCGAGGGCAATGCCGCGCTCACCCACATGGGCAAGTCCGGGCTGGAGCGCTACTACGAGCAGGATCTGCGCGGCCAGGTCGGTTACGAGCAGGTCGAAACCAATGTGCAGGGGCGGGCGATCCGCACCGTCGGCCGGGTCGCGCCGCAGTCGGGCGCGGACCTGCGGCTGTCGGTGGATGCCGACCTGCAGCGCGCGATGGTGGCCGCGTTCGGCGAGCACGAAGGCGCGGCGATCGCGATGGACCCGCGCACCGGCGAGATCCTGGGCATGGTCAGCCTGCCCAGCTACGACCCCAACCTGTTCGTCAACGGCATCTCGCACACCGACTTCAAGATGCTCAACGACAACCCGTCGCGGCCGCAGTTCAACCGGCTGGTGCTGGGCGGGGTGGCGCCGGGCTCCACGCTCAAGCCGCTGATCGCGCTGGCCGGGCTGGACAGCGGCCTGCGCCGGCCGGAAGACCGGGTGCTGTCCACCGGCATGTTCTACCTGCCCGGGGTCAGCCGCGGCTGGGGCGACTCGCACCGCGGCGGCCATGGCTGGACCGATCTACGCAAGTCGATCGCCCAGTCGGTCAATACCTACTACTACCGCCTGGCGGTGGACATGGGCATCGATCGGTTCGACCACTACATGGGCGAGTACGGTTTCGGTCAACCGACCGGGGTGGACCTGCTCGGCGAGATCGGCGGCATCCTGCCGTCGCCGGCCTACAAGTACAAGACCCGCAAGGAACGCTGGTACCCCGGTGATACCGTCAACATCGCCATCGGCCAGGGTGACTGGAAGGTCACGCCGCTGCAGCTGGCGCGCGGGGTGTCGGCGATCGCCAGCGGGCTGCTGCTGCGCCCGCACCTGGTGCTGGAGGAGCGCACCGGCTTCGACCACCCCTGGCAGCCGATGATCCAGCCGCCGGGCAAGCCGATCAGCCCGAGCGCGGCGCACCTGCAGGTGGTGCGCGAGGGCATGATGGACACCATGCGTCCGGGCGGCACCGGCTATGCGATCACCCCCGGCGCGCCGTACCAGATGGCCGGCAAGACCGGCACCGCGCAGGTGGTCAGCCGCAAGGGCGTGGCCGCGGTGGATCCGCGCAGCCTGCCGCTGCATCTGCGTCACCGTGGCCTGTTCGTCGGCTTCGCCCCGGCCGACAACCCGGTCATCGCGGTGGCGGTGGCGGTGGAGGGCGGCGGGTTCGGCACCAGTTCGGCCGCGCCGATCGCACGCAAGATCTTCGACGCCTGGCTGCTCGGCAAGCTGCCCGCCGGCCTGGAGCCGCTGGACAGCGAGCTGGGCATGACCGCGGTGGGCGTCAACCAGTTCGAAGCCGGCGCCACCGATGCGCGCCAGGCCGGCGATGCGGCGGCAGCCACGCTGGCCGAGCTGCCGGTGGTGATCGGCCAGACCGCGGTGGCCCTGGACCCCAATACGCCGGCGCAGCCGGTGGTGCCGGATGTGCCCGATGCGGTCCAGGAGACCGACCATTGAGTGACATCCTGCGCTGGCTGGTGGACATGGTGGCGCGCTTCACGCGCAGCCTGGACTGGGTGCTGTGCCTGGCGCTGGGGGCGCTGATGGTGATCGGTCTGTCGGTGCTCAAGAGCGCCGGCGGCGCCGCCAACGGCGATCACCTGGTGATGGCGCAAGCCGTGCGCTTTGTCATCGGCCTGGCCGCGATGTGGGGCATTTCGCGCATGTCGGTGCTGCGCCTGCGCGCCTGGACGCCATGGGTGTACGGCCTGTCGATGCTGCCGTTGCTGGCGGTATTCGCGCTAGGCACCGGCAAATACGGCCGCCAGTGGCTGGATCTGAAACTGTTCTACCTGCAGCCGGCCGAGTTGCTCAAGATCAGCCTGCCGATGATGGCGGCCTGGTATCTGCACCGCATGCCGTTGCCGCCGCGCATCTCCACCGTGCTGGTGACCGGCGTGATCATCGGCGTGCCGACGGCCCTGATCATGCTGCAGCCGGACTTCGGCACCGGCGTGCTGATCGCCGCCAGCGGCGTGTTCGTGCTGCTGCTGGCCGGCCTGCCGTGGTGGTGGGTGGCAGTGGGCGTGGGTGGCGTCTCGGCGGCCGCGCCGGTGGCCTGGTTCTGGCTGCTGCGGCCGTACCAGAAGGACCGCATCATGATGTTCCTCAATCCGGAAAACGATGCGCTGGGCGCCGGCTGGAACATCATCCAGTCCAAGATCGCGATCGGTTCCGGCGGCTTCGACGGCAAGGGCTGGGGGCTGGGGTCGCAGTCGCACCTGAACTTCATCCCCGAACAGACCACCGACTTTGCGTTCTCGGTCCTCAGTGAAGAATTCGGCTGGATCGGCGTGGCGACCGTGCTCAGCCTGTACCTGATCGTGATCGCGCGCTGCCTGTGGATCGCCTCGCAGGCGCGCGACACCTATTCGCGCCTGGTCGCCGGTGCCACCGGGCTGGCCTTCTTCGTCTACGTGCTGGTCAACGGCGGCATGATTTCCGGCCTGCTGCCGGTGGTGGGCGTGCCGATGCCGCTGATGAGTTACGGCGGCACCTCGGCGGTGTCGCTGCTGGCCGGCCTGGGCCTGGTGATGGCGGTCAAGACGCACCGTCCGGTGCATGGGTACTGAGCCGGCGCGTGCTGCAGCCCAGAGTGGCAGGCGTACCCGCCTCGCCAGAACGAATCGAGGCTGACCAGGTGCACCACGCCGTGTGCGACAGGCGCATGACACGCAGCTGACGCTGCGCAAGGCGCGTGCGGTTGTGCGCGCTGCGTTGCAATGACGACATGCCGGCGCAGGGCCGCTTCGCGCATGCGGCATCGGGTTCGCTCGCCTTCTGTGCATGAGGGCATTGCTCCGTAGAGTCCGATGCGCCGCTGTCTGCCCGCGGTTGCGTCGCGTTGCAGTTGCAGGCGCGCACCATTCCTCTTTCCGGTGACCTCTTCCATGAAATTGCTAAGCGCCGCCCTCGGCGGTGTCTGTCTGACGTTCGCTGCACACGCCGGCGCCATCTCCCTTGCCAGCGGCGATGCGCGCGCCGTGTCCGAGCCGGCGATTCCTGCCACCTGCCAGGCGGTGAGCGCCAGCCACACGCCGAGCGGGCGCCTGTTCGATGCCGCGCTGGAAAGCGCGCCGCCTGATACCAAGACCATCCAGGCCGCGTTGACGGCCTGCACCGGCAAGAACGGCAGCGTGCTGCTCAAGGCCGGCACCGGCGACGCGTTTCTCAGCGGCCCGCTGACGATTCCCACCGGCGTCACCCTGGTCGTCGATCAGGGCGTGACCCTGTACGGCTCGCGCAATCCGGCCGATTACGGCAGCGGTTGCGGCGTTGCGGGCGCCAAGAGCGGTGGCTGCCTGCCGCTGATCGGCATCAAGGGCGCCAGGTCCGGCGTGATGGGCGTACGCACCGGCGGGCGGCAGGGCACGATCGATGGGCGTGGCGACCTGCCCATGCTCGGCAGGACCACCACCTGGTGGCAATTCGGCGAAAACGCCAAGACTGCCGGCCAGGTGCAGAACAGCCCGGACCTGATCAAGGTGCAGAACTCCACCACGTTCACCCTTTACCACGTCAATCTGATCAACGCGGCGTACTTTCATTTCTTCGCGCACATCGTCGATGGCCTGACCATCTGGGGCGTGCGGGTGAAATCGCCGGCGACCAGCCCCAACACCGACGGCCTGGACCTGGACAGCGTGGTCAACGCCAGCCTGGTCGACAACGATGTGATGGGCGGCGACGACTGCGTGGCGATCAAGACCATTGCGTCCAGGTCCGGCAACATCAGCGTGCGCGACAACCGCTGCTACGGCACCCACGGCATCTCGATCGGCAGCGAGGTGATGTCCGGGGTCAACAACGTGCTGGTCGACAACAACGCCATCACGGCCAGCGACGATGCCGGCAATCGCAGCACCGACAACACCGGGCTGCGCATCAAGACCAGCCTGGCCAAGGGCGGCCCGGTCAGCCTGGTGACCTATCGCAATACCTGCCTGTACGGGGTGACCAGCCCGCTGGTAATCAACCCGTTCTATGCGACCGGCGGCAGCGGCACCAAGCCCAGCTTCAGCGACATCGTCGTCAACGGCCTGCGCACCACCGGCGATGCCGGCCTCAAGGGCAAGGGCTGGATCCTGAAAGGTTTCGATGCGCAGACGCCGCTGGACCTGACACTGGCCAACGTGGCCACCGGCAATACCGCGGTCACCGCCAGCGACGCGCGGATCGGGCTCAGCAACAGCGCGCTCACCCCGACCGGCAGCAATGTCACCACGCCCACCGTGCAACTCGGCGGCAGCGTGCCCACCTGCTCGACCGCACCGCGCTTCCCGGCCCTGTAATCAACCAGGCGCGGCCACCCGGCCGCGCCTGACGGCTGAAGTGCCAGCGAGGGGACCCAAGGCGGCCGATCAGGCCGCCAGGTGGAGAAACCAAAGCAGGCCGCCTGGCACGGCGCCGAACCCGACGCCTGGCCAGCCCCAGCCTGCCGTGACAGCAAATCCGGGGCCGCACACGCGCAGCACCCCTTATCTCCATTCCTAATTCCCCATTCCCCATTCCGCGCGGCACCGGCCAATCCCGAATCCCGAATCCCGAATCCCCGCCACTCAAAGCTCTTTCCTTTCATGGCCTTATTGCCAGAAGTTCATCTGTTCTCTGTTACCCTCGGCCGATGATTCGACGCACTTTGACCTGCCTGCTCACTCTCGGCCTTGTCGCCTGCGCGACCCAGCCCAGCCCTCCGACCCCGCCGCCGGCCGCCAGCGCGCCCCCGGCCAAGCCGCCGAGCACCCCGGTCGCGCCCGTCAGTGCGGCTGCCGAAGCGCCCGCGCTGCCGCCGGTGGACCTGACCCCGGTGCCGTTCGAGATCGCCCGTGCCAACTTCGTGCGCGACACCGCCGCCAAGTACGGCATCGACGCCGCACAGATCGAAGCGGTGCTGGCGCAGGCGCAGTTCAAGGACGCCATCGTCACCGCGATGTCGCGCCCGGCCGAGCGGGTCAAGCCGTGGAACGAATACCGCCCGATGTTCATCACCCAGGCGCGCATCGATGGCGGCCGCAAGTTCCTGGCCGAGCATCGTACAGAGCTGAGCAAGGTCGAAGCCGCCACCGGCGTGCCGGCGCAGGTGATCGTGGCCATCATCGGGGTAGAAACCAGTTACGGCAGCAATGCCGGCAAGTACCGCGTGCTGGACGCGCTGTACACGCTGGCCTTCCGCTACCCGCGTAGCGGCGACCCGGCCAAGCTCGAACGCGAAGTGCGTCGGGAGCTGTTCTTCCGCGATGAACTCGGCCAGCTGTTCGCGCTCGGCAAGGAAGAGCAGCTCGATGTCACCACGCTGATCGGCAGCTATGCAGGCGCGATGGGCATGGGCCAGTTCATGCCGTCCAGCTACCGCCAGTTCGCCGTCGATGGCGATGCCGACGGCAAGCGCAACCTGTTCACCGACCACAACGACGTGTTCGCCTCGGTGGCCAACTACTTCGTCAAGAAGGGCGGCTGGGTGCGCGGTGGTCAGGTCGCGGTGCCGGCCACGCTGGCCGCAGGCCACGAGGAATTCAATCCCACCGACTGGTCGCCGGTGCACACGCTGGCCGATCTGTCCGCGCGCGGCTACCACCCCGATGCGCCGGTGGTGGCCGGCACTACCGCCACGCCGATCACTCTGGACGATGCCAACGGCAAGCAGTACTGGCTGGGCTTCCAGAATTTCTACGCGATCACCCGTTACAACATTTCCAAGATGTACGCGATGGCCGTGTTCCAGCTGTCCGAGGCCATCGCCGGCAAGGAGTTACCCCCGGCATGAACAGCACGACAGGCCCCAAGTGGCTGATCCCGATGGCGCTGATGCTCGGCCTGGCGGCCTGTAGCAGTGCACCGAAGAAGAGCGCCGGCACCGGCGGAAGCGGCGCCATCAAGGGCGTCAAGGTCGACGGCAAGGGGCCGGCGTATGTCGCCACCGGTTGCCCCTCGACCTCGCCGTACGCGGCCGCCAAGGAAGACCCGTCCACGCGCGGCGACTACACCGCCGGCGGCTTGTACAAGCCCGGCGTCAAGGACACCACGCCGGACCATGTGCCCAACGTGGCCTGCATCCCCGAACCGCTGGTCACCAACGAGCCGCGCTCGGCGGTGGGCAACCGCTCGCCGTATGAGGTGCTGGGCAAGCGCTACGTGGTGATGGACAGCCCCGGCGACTATGTCGAACGCGGAACCGCCTCGTATTACGGCAGCAAGTTCCACGGCCGGCTGACCTCCAACAAGGAGGTCTACGACATGTACGCCTTCACCGCCGCGCACAAGACCTTGCCGCTGCCCAGCTTTGCGTTGGTGACCAATACCGACACCGGCGATTCGGTGGTGGTGCGCGTCAACGACCGCGGCCCGTTCCACGACGGGCGCGTGATCGATCTGAGCTACGCCGCCGCGGTCAAGCTGGGCATCACCGGCAAGGGCACCGGCAACGTCGAGGTGCGTGGCCTGACCGAAGCCGACAACGGCAATCTGCTGGCCAAGCGCCGCAGCGGCAGCGCACCGGTCAGCACCGCGGTGGCCGCCGCACGGCCGGCCGCCAGCGCCAGCCAGATCGATGGCCTGGTGCAGCGTCTGCCTACCCGCACAGTGCCGTCCGCCGCTCCGCGCGCAGGGGCCGCCAGCGCCGCCGCTCCGGTCGCCGCCGCAGTGGCAAGCAGTGCCGGGACTGCTGCGGTTCCCGCGGGCGAGCGTTGGCGCTACCGCGTGGCCGACTCGCGCCAGCCCGGCAATGCCGACAATTTCGATGCCTGGATGAAGTCGCAGGGCGTGCGCGTGGCCACCGGCAAGCCGGCTGCCGCCGCGCCGCGGCCTGCCTCGGCTGTCCCGGTAGCGGTCGCGCCAGCCGCCCCGGTCGCGGTGGCGGCGATCAAGCCTGCCGACAGCGCGCCAGCACGTCCGCTCAGGAGCGAACCGGTACCGGTCAAGGCGCCGAGCGTGGCCGAGGCGGCATTGGGCGACATCCTGCTGCAGGTGGCCAGTTTCGCCAGCCGCGAAAACGCCAACCGCGCGCTGTCGCAGCTCGCCTCGGCCGGCATTGCCGGCGCCAGCGTCAGCGACATCGTCAGCGGCGGCCGTACCTTGTGGCGGTTGCGCGTCAACGCGCGCGACCACGCCAATGCCTCGGAGATCGCGCAGCGTATCGCCGGGCTGGGCTTCGGGCGTCCGCAGATCGTTGCCAACTAGCTACGATCGATCCTGCAGCCAGGGCGTCGGCGGGTAGGCCGCCGCCCGCTCTCGAAAGGTATCGTCGGGCAGCCGCGATCACGACGCGCCCCCATGCAGCTTGCTCGATCGCCCAGTGCGTCAGCCACGTTCGGCACGCCACCTGCCGCCATCGCTGAACTGCGCAGGCGCGCGCGGCCGCTGGCGCGTCGCCCTGATCGCCGCGGCGCCTTACAATTTCGCATTACCCAGCCTTCGGGCCCGTCAGGAGTCGTTCTTCAATGAAATTCCGCTTCGCCGCCGCTGCGGTGGCCACGTTCGCCTTTGGCCTGGTCTGCGCCCAGACGCCTGCGCCGCAGCCGACGCCTGCCGTTGCCGCTGCGCCGGCCGCCGTCCCGGTTCCGCCCGCACCCGCCCCGGCCGTGTCCAAGTCGTGGATCCTGATGGATTACGCCACCGGGCAGGTGCTGGCCGGTGAAAACATCCACCAGCAGCTGGCGCCGGCCAGCATCACCAAGGTGATGACATCCTACGTGGTCGCTGCCGAAATCAAGAACGGCAAGGTCAAGCGCGACGACCAGGTCATGATGAGCGAGCGCGCCTGGCGCGAGGGCGGCGCCGGCACCGACGGCAGCTACAGCGGTTTCCCGGTCAACCAGACCGCGCGTCTGGAAGACATGGAAAAGGGCATGGCGATCCAGTCCGGCAACGATGCCGCGATCGCATTGGCCGAGCATGTGGCCGGCAGCGAAGAGGCCTTCGCCTCGCTGATGAACAGCTACGCCGCCAAGATCGGCATGAAGGACTCCTACTTCGTCAACGCGCACGGCCTCAGCGCCGAAGGCCACCATTCCACCGCCTACGACCTGGCCATGCTGGGCCGCGCGATGGTGCGCGACTACCCGGAGACCTACGCCTACAACAAGATCAAGGAATTCCAGGTCGGCAGCATCAAGCAGAACAACCGCAACCTGCTGTTGTGGCGCGACCCGGCGGTGGACGGCATCAAGACCGGCCACACCTCCGAGGCCGGCTACTGCCTGCTGAGCTCGGCCAAGCGCGGCGACCAGCGCCTGGTGGCGGTGGTGATGGGCGATTCGTCCGAGCGCCAGCGTGCCGACGACAGCCTGGCCCTGCTCAACTGGGGCTTCCGCTTCTTCGAAACCCACAGCCTGTACGCGCCCGGCAAGGTCGTGACCAAGCAGAAGGTCTGGAAGGGCGAGCAGGACGAAGTGCAGCTCGGCGTGGCCCAGCCGCTGCTGGTCAGCCTGCAACGCGGCCGCTACAACGATCTCAAGCCCAGCATGGAAGTGGCCAAGAACCTGCAGGCCCCGATCAAGCAGGGCCAGCAGATCGGCACCGTCAAGGTCAGCCTGGACGGCAAGATCATCGCCCAGGCCCCGCTGGTCGCCATCAATGCCGTGGAAGAAGGCGGATTCTTCAAGCGCCTCTGGGATGCGTTCTGGATGTGGTGGGAATCGGAGTGATCCAAAGAAAAAGCCGGCGAAAGCCGGCTTTTTTCTTTGCGGGGATTGGGGATTGGGCACTCGGGATTGGCAGGAGCGAGAGCAGAAGCAAAGCACCATCAGCCCGCTCTTGCGACTCCCCAATCCCGACTCCCCAATCCCAGCCCTCAAAGCATCCGACTGATCGTGAAACTGCCATACACCGGCGTTTCGCGCTGGGTGTCGAATTCGCGGGTGCGGTGGTAGCGGGCGATGGCGAACTTCCAGCGGCCGTACATCACCGCCAGGCCGTAGCCGACATCGCCCACGAACGCGCGCTTGTCCACGCTGTGGCTGTTGCGGAAGGTGTTGCCGTCCAGGGTGATGTCGCGCAACACCCAGCGCGCATCGGTGGTCACGAACAGATGGCCCGACCAGCCGCTGGCGCGCCCGAGCCGGCTGGGGGCGGTGTTCTCGCCGGCCGGGCGGGTCGGGGTGCTGCCGAAGTCGTCCGGCAGTTTCCAGCCAAAGCGTGCCTCGCCACCGGCATTCAGATGCGTGGCCATGTTGCCGACCGAGCCGCCCCAATGCGAAATGAAGTCCCAGCCGAAGCCGTCCGCATTGACCGCCGCATCGCCCGGCCAACGGCGCATGCGCTCGTGGACCAGGTTGATCAGCGGCTCGTTGTGCAGCTGGTTGTCCCAGCCCTGAAACTTCTCGTCGCCCAGGATGTCGTGAATGGCGTCCTGCGCTTCCTGCGCAAATGCCCATGGGCCGACCACGCCGATCTGCAGCTGGGTGGTGCGCAGCTGCGCATCGTTGCGCGCGTTGTAGCCGAAGCTCGCCAGCAGGATGCCCGCATACGGGCGATCGTCGGGGATCACATCGCGGCGGGTCGGATCGGTGGGAGTGAAAATCGCCTGCCCGATCGAGAACACCATGTTCTGCTGCTCGAACTCGCCCGGATGCAGGCGCTCCAGGTAGCCGTTGACCCAGCGCGCGGTGCGCGGCAGGCAGGGGTCGTCGGTGTAGTCGACCAGGTTGGGCGAGACCAGCGTCAGTACCGCACCATTGGAGTAGCCCTGATCCTGGTCCTCCCCACCGAACAGGTCATTGTCGACCCGGAAGTTCACCGCCGGCGGGGTCCGGCTCATCCTGCTGGAGTCGCACTGGTCGGCGGCCAGGGCCGGCATCGACAGCCCGGAAAGAGAAAGCAGCAGGGCAGCGGTCAACGCGCGCGGTCGAAGCATGGAGGGCCTGGGAAGGTAAGAAGGACGATGTGGGGCAAAGGTGCCTGCGGCCACGGCTGCGCCGCGTGAATGTGCAGGAGGGATCATGCCCGAGCCGCCTGGATGCAGCGGCGGAGTCTGGAACACCAGTCCGTTCCATTTGCGGTATGACGGCCATGAAAAGCTCGCGCGAATAGCATATGATCCGCCCCCGGGGAAACCAGCCCCAAGGAACGGCGGCCTTCTCAGGCCGTTTCATCACAACGGATCGCGTTTGCCGACGGCAGCGCAGGTGTCAGGGGAAGAATATGAGCAAGACGATTTCTGTGAGCGCAGCGCTGTTGTCCGGCGTGGTGGGCATTGCACTGGCCAGCGTCAGCGCGCCGGCCCTGGCCGGACTGAAGGATGCCTTCAAGGGCTCCGCACAGGATCAGCGCAAGGATGCCGTCGCGCAGATCCCGGTGTGTGCCAAGCCGCTGGGCAGCCTGTCGGTGATCGAGCCGGAGGACGCAGTCAACTGGTGGTCCGGTCAGCAATTGCCGGCGCCATCCAAGTTGATCAAGGTCTTCGTCAACCGTTCGCGCTGCTTCACCCTGGTGGACCGTGGCGCGGGCATGGCGGCATCGCAGCGCGAGCGCGATATGGCGGCAAACGGCGATCTGCGCGCACGTTCCAACGTGGGCAAGGGCCAGATCCGCGCAGCCGATTATGTGATGACGCCGGACCTCATTTCGCAGAACCACAATGCCGGCGGCAGTGCCATTGCCGGCATGCTGGGCGGCCTGGTGGGTGGCAATGCCGGCAACCTGGTCGGTGGCCTGAACCTCAACAAGAAGACCGCTGACGTGGTGCTGACCATCACCGATGTGCGCTCCTCCGAACAGGTCGCCATGGCCGAAGGCAACGCGAAGAAGACCGACCTGGGCTGGGGCGCGCGTGGCAACGTCTTCACCGGCGGCGACTACGGCGCGGCCGGTGCCGGCGGTTATGCCAACACCGAGATCGGCCAGGTGATCACCCTGGCCTATCTGCAGGCTTACACCGACGTCGTCACCCAGCTCGGCGGTCTGTCCGGCAACGCGGCTGCATCCAATGTGCAGCAGGCTGTGACCGTGACCCGTGCGGGGCGTCTGTTGGGCAATGCCAAGGGCACTGGCGCGGCCGTGCGCACGTTGGAGCCGGGCATGATGCTGTACCCGACCGGCACCAAGGAAGGCGTCATGTGGGAAGTCGAAGACGAAATGGGCAATCGTGGCTGGGTCTCGTCGGCCATGCTGGAACTGTCCAAATAAGCAATAGCGCCATCCATGCCGGGCGTGACGCGTTTGGCGTGAAACGACGGGGCCCCGATGGCCCCGTTGTTCTTTCCCATGTACTGCGGGCTTGGGTTTGTCCGCCATCGTCCCGATAATGGGCTGATGGAAATCAGCACCGACAACCCCGATCACGGCTTCCAGTTTCCCGGCACCTTCGAGCTCAGCGCCATGGGCGCGGCCGAGCGCGGGCTGGAAAGCGAACTTCCGCGCCTGCTCGCCGCCACCGGCGTGGAGCTGCTGGAGGAAAGCATCAGCTGGAAGCATTCGTCCAGCGGCAAGTATGTCTCTGTCAAGATCGGCTTCCGCGCCGAAAGCCGCGCGCAGTTCGACGCTGCGCACCAGGCGCTGCGCGACCATCCGGAAGTGAAGTGGACGCTGTAGCGGTGCAGGCGCTGGCGGGCCCGGTCCCCGTCCTGCCGGCGCAGTGGCGCGATCTCGGTCGACAGGAGTATGCGCCGGTGTGGCGCGCGATGCAGCGGTTCACCGATGCGCGTGATGACGCCACGGCCGACGAGGTGTGGGTGGTCGAACATGCGCCGGTGTTTACGCTGGGCCAGGCCGGCAAGCCCGAGCACGTGCTGGCGCCGGGCGAGATTCCGGTGCTGCAGGTCGATCGTGGTGGCCAGGTGACCTACCACGGCCCGGGCCAGCTGGTGGTCTATCCGCTGCTGGATCTGCGCCGGCTCAGGATCGGCGTACGCGATTACGTGTGCAAGATCGAGCAGGCGCTGATCGACACGCTGGAAGAGTGGAACATCGTCGCCGAGCGCCGCGACGGCGCGCCGGGCGTGTACGTGGGCGGGGCCAAGATCGCCGCGCTCGGCATCCGGGTGCGGCGCGGCTGCACCTTCCACGGCCTGTCGTTCAACGTGGCGATGGACCTGGAGCCGTTCCACCGCATCAATCCCTGCGGCTACCAGGGCCTGCAGGTGACCTCGGTGCTAGACTTGGGCGGCCCCTCCGGGATGGACGCCGTCAAGGCGGTGCTGCTCGATCAGCTGGCGCGCCAGTTCGGTCTCGTCCTGCAGCCCGCGTCCGCGTTGCCCGACCTTTCGCTTCCGGCCTGAGCGCCCGTTATTGCCATGACCCAGCCTATTGCCCGTTCCATTCCCTTGCAGGTCGTCTCCGGCGACTCCGCCGCACCTGCGCCGTTGCAGACCGGCGTCAAGCAGATCGGTGGCGACAAGATCAATCGCTCGCCGGTGCAGTTCGTCGATGCACCGGTGCTGCGCAAGCCGTCGTGGATCCGCGTGCGGATTCCGTCCGGCAATGCAGTGCAGAACCTCAAGGCCAAGCTGCGCGAAAACCGCCTGGTCACGGTCTGCGAGGAAGCCAGCTGCCCGAACATCCACGAGTGCTTCAGCCACGGCACCGCGACCTTCATGATCCTGGGCGAGGTGTGCACGCGGCGCTGCTCGTTCTGCGATGTAGCGCACGGTCGGCCCAAGCCGCCGGATGCGAACGAGCCGGCCAGCCTGGCCACCACCGTGGCCGACATGGGCCTGAAGTACGTGGTGGTGACCAGCGTGGACCGCGACGACCTGCGCGACGGCGGTGCCCAGCATTTCGTCGACTGCATTGCGGCCATCCGGGTCAGTTCACCCAGGACCCGCATCGAGATCCTGACCCCGGACTTCCGCGGCAAGGGCCGCATGGACCGCGCGCTGGAGATCCTGGCGCTCAGCCCGCCGGACGTGTTCAACCACAACATCGAAACCGTGCCGGACCTGTATCCGAACGTGCGCCCCGGTGCCGATTACCAGTGGTCGCTGACCCTGCTGCAGCGCTTCAAGGCGCAGCATCCGTCCATCGCCACCAAGTCCGGCATCATGCTCGGCCTGGGCGAGACGATGGAACAGGTGCAGGCCACCTTGCGCGACCTGCGCGCGCACGATGTGGACATGATCACCATCGGCCAGTACCTGCAGCCGACGCCGCACCACCATCCGGTGATGCGCTACTGGACGCCGGAGGAATACAAGGCGCTGGAGGAGTACGGCAATGCGCTGGGCTTCAGCCACGTCGCCTCCGGACCGATGGTGCGCTCGTCGTACCACGCCGACCGGCAGGCGGCCGGCGCCGGCGTGGCTGCCTAAGGCAGGCGATCGCCCCCGTGCTCAGGCGGCTGCGGTCGCCAGCCCGGGCGGATGTACCGTCTGGCACCGCAGCTGCGTGCTGGCCGGGCGCATCCCACGTGGCAGCTGCGTGCGAGCGGTTGCAACGATTTCGATGCCGAGCGACCCACGAGACCCCGCCTCTTGCGGGGTCTTGTCGTATCCGGCCTTTGCATTCTGGCCTGCAGGGTACGGTCGCGTTCACAATCCGCTACAGGCCCGGCGCTAGGCTGATTCAGCCAGCGGATGACAACGCCAGCAACTTTCGGCACTGTCATGCTGTCCGATCCGTTCACCGCCTTTCTTTCGTCGGCCCTGTGCCGAGAGCCATTCGATGACCTACAACGTTTCTGCGTCCATGAAGGCCGGCCTGCTGGCGCTGGTGTTGACCACCCCGATGGCATTGCTCGCACGCGCCGATACGGCGTTGCCGGCCGCAGCCACGCCCGACCAGGCCACTGCGACCAAGCTGGTCTATGGCCTGCTCTCCGATAGCCGTTACGCCTACCGTCCGCGCACGCTGGACGAGGCGATGACCAAGGACGTGTTCAAGCGTTATCTGGAAACCCTGGACGGCAGCAAACAGTTCTTCACCCAGACCGACATCACCGGCTTCGCGCCGCTGGAAGCGGGCGTGGGCGATGCGCTGCGCGGCGGCAAGCTGGATCCGGCGTTCCAGGTGTTTTCGGTCTACAAGAAGCGTGTGGATCAGCGCGTCAAGTACGCACGCGACCTGCTCAAGCAGGACTTCGATTTCACCGGCAGCGACAAGTTCGAGTACGACCGCAAGGACGTGCCGTGGGCCGCCGACGACAAGCAGCTGGACGTGCTGTGGCGCCAGTCGGTGATGAACGACTGGCTGCGCCTGAAGCTGGCCGGCAAGAAGCCTGATGACATCCGCAAGACGCTGGACAAGCGCTATGCCGCGCTGGCCGATTCGGTCAACGAGTTGAAGGCCGAGGACGTGTTCCAGTTCTTCCTCAACGCCTACACCAATGCGGTCGATCCGCACACCGACTACTTCACCCCGCGCACGGCCGAAAACTTCAATCAGCAGATGTCGCTGTCGCTGGAAGGCATCGGTGCGCAGCTGCAGAAGCAGGACGACATGGTGGTGATCCGCGAGGTGATCCCGGGTGGTCCGGCGGCGGTGGATGGCACGCTCAAGCCGGGCGATCGCATCGTCGGCGTGGGCCAGGCCAAGAACGGCGCGATCGAGGATGTGATCGGCTGGCGCATCGACGATGTGGTGGCCAAGATCCGCGGCAGCAAGGACACCCAGGTGCGCCTGGAGTACATCCCGGCCGAGTCGGGCATCGACGGCAAGCACCGCACGGTGACGCTGACCCGGCAGAAGGTGCGCCTGGCCGAACAGGCCGCCAAGGGCGAGACCATCACCCTGCCGGCCAAGGGCAGCGAGCCGGAGCGTCGCATCGGTATCATCAAGTTGCCGGGCTTCTACCAGGATTTCGAAGGCCGCCGCCGCAACGCGACCGACTATGCCTCGGCAACGCGCGACGTCGCCAAGCTGCTGGCCGGCTTCAAGACCGACAAGGTCGACGGCGTGGTGCTGGACCTGCGCAACAACGGCGGCGGTTCGCTGGACGAAGCGATCGAGCTCACCGGCCTGTTCATCGAGCAGGGTCCGGTGGTGCAGGTGCGCGAATCCGGCGGCCGCGTCACCGTCAATGGCGACAGCAATCCCAAGGTCGCCTGGGATGGTCCGCTGGGCGTGTTGATCAATCGCGGCTCGGCGTCGGCGTCGGAGATCTTTGCCGGCGCCATCCAGGATTATGGTCGCGGTCTGGTGATTGGTGAAACCAGCTTCGGCAAGGGCACGGTGCAGAACATCGTCGACCTGGACCGCTGGCCGGCTGCGGAAGGCCAGCGCTATGGGCAGGTCAAGCTGACGATCGCGCAGTTCTTCCGCGTCAGTGGCTCCAGTACCCAGCACAAGGGCGTGGTGCCGGACATCGCATTCCCGGCCAGCGTGGATGCCACCGAGTTCGGCGAGAGCACCTACGACAATGCGCTGCCGTGGACGCGCATTGCCGCCGCGCCGCATACCCAGTACGGCAACTTCGCGCCGCTGCTGCCCAAGTTGCAGGTCCTGCACACTGCGCGTATCGCCACCGACAAGGAGTTCCAGTGGTGGGAAGAGGACGTCAAGCAGTTCCGCGATGAGAAGGCCAAGAAGTACATCTCGTTGAACGAGGCAGAGCGCGTTGCCGAGCGTCAGAAGCAGGATCAGCAGCGCAAGGACCGCCAGCAGTTGCGCAAGCAGCTGGGCCTGCCGCTGGATCCGCTTGCCGAAGACAGCGACGACGGCCTGACCGGCAACGAGCGCGATATCGTCAAGGACACCGCACGCGAAAAGGCCGCGGAAAAGCGCCCGGACCCGTTGCTGCACGAATCGGCCGCCATCCTGGCCGATGCGCTGGGCCTGCTGTCGCAGGACCAGCCGTTGTCGGCGCAGGTGCTGCCGCAGTCGACCGCACCGGGACGCTGGGCCGACTGATCTGCCGAGCACCCGGCGACTCCATCGGGTTGAAGGAATAAAAAGCGCCACCGCACTGCGGTGGCGTTTTTGTTGGCCGACCCTGCATATCGGTCTTACCAGCGCGAGCGGGTGTGATTGCGGATCGACCAGCCGGCTGCCGTACCGGTATGCCTTGCAGTGTTCAGTGCGTCCGATGTGACCTTACGCCATTGCCTGCCAGATGCCTTGCAGGCCCAGCACCAGCAGCGTGGCGAAAAAGAAGCGCCGGAACGTCTCGGCGGAAATGCGATGGCGTACCCAGGCACCCAGCCACATGCCGGTGGCGGTGGGCAGCAGCGCCCACAGCGATGGAGCGATCGCCGCACCCGGTAGCGCGCCGTGCCAGGCCAGGGCGATGGCCAGCGCCAGCGTCGCAACGCCGAAACACCAGCCCAGGGACCGGATCAACGACTCGCGCGGGAGCTGCAATGCGGTGAGGTAAGGCAGTGATGGCAGCACGAACACGCCGGTGGCGCCACTCAACAGGCCGGTGACCAGCCCGGCCACTGGCCCGGCCCAGGGTTCGTGACGCGCCTGCAGCGTCCACTGGCGGCGGGCCAGCCCAAGCAGGGCATACAGCGCCAGCAGCACGCCCAACCCGGCGCGGACCAGGCTGGGATCGGCGCCTGTCATCACTCCTGCGCTCAGCCAGGTGCCGAGCGTCACGGTTGCCAGCAATGGCCACAGGCGTCGCAACACGGCGAGCGTGTCTGGTCCCCAGGCTTGCTGCACATTCGTCACCAGCGAAGGCAGCGCCAGTAACGTCGCTGCCTCGGCAGGTGTCAGCCATAGACCCAGCAGCCCCATTGCCACGGTCGGCAAGCCCATCCCGGCCACGCCCTTGACCCAGCCAGCCAGCAAGAAAATACCTGCGATCAGATACCAATGGGTGTGCAAGGTCTCCATGCAGGCAAGGATCCGGGCTTGTTCCGCCGCGGACAATGCGGGATTGTTTGATGCAGGCTTCGGTACAGCCGAAGGCTGAGGCACGGGACGCGGAGCATGGAAGGATCCATGGCCAGCTAGGTGGCTGTTGGCCGGCCTGCCTTGGCGGCGGCCGGTGCACATCGATTGACGTACACGTGCCTGTGGAGCGCTCATGCATCTGGAATTTGTCGATCTACGCTTGTTCATCGCGGTGGTCGAGGCAGGCAGCATCACTGCCGGCGCGCAACGGGCGGCGTTGTCGTTGGCGGCTGCCAGCGCGCGGATTCGTGCGCTGGAGCTGCAAGTGGGCGCCGTCCTGCTGGAACGCGGGCGCCGCGGTGTCGGCCTGACCCCGGCCGGCGGTGTGTTGCTGCGGCACGCACGGCAGTTGCAGCGGCAGACCGAGGCGTTGCAGCTGGAGCTGGGCGGCTACGGTGGCGGCGGGCAGGTGACGCTGCGGCTGGCGGCCAATACCGCGGCGCTGTCGGCATGGCTGCCCGAACGGCTGGCGGATTTTCTCATCGCACACCCGCAGCTGGATCTGGCGTTGACCGAGCAGGGCAGCGACGAAGCCGCCGATGCGGTGCGCGAGGAACGCGCCGACATCGCCGTGGTCGCAAGCCATGCCGATGTCAGTGGCCTGCAGGTGCTGCCGTTCCGTGAGGATCGGCTGGTGCTGGTGATGGCTGCCACGCATCCACTGGCTGGCGCCTCGACGCTGCGATTGAACGAACTCGCCGGAATGGACACGCTGGGCCTGGCCGGCGACAGCGCCTTGCAACGGCACCTGCGCGTACACGTGAGCCGCGCCGGCGTGCAGTTGCGCACCCGTGCAAAGGTGCAAGGCATCGATGCGTTGTGCCGCATGCTCGCACAAGGCATGGGCGTGGCGATTCTTCCGCACGCCGCAGTGCAACGCTCATGCGTGCG
Source organism: Xanthomonas sp. BRIP62418 (assembly GCF_003993495.1). Taxonomy (NCBI): domain Bacteria; kingdom Pseudomonadati; phylum Pseudomonadota; class Gammaproteobacteria; order Lysobacterales; family Lysobacteraceae; genus Xanthomonas; species Xanthomonas sp. BRIP62418. The sequence continues at coordinate 64,192 of NZ_QEZG01000028.1, read as the reverse complement.
CGATCGGCTGGTCACCGTGCCCCTGGATGAAGCATGGGCACCTCGGCAACTGTCGATCGTGCTGCGTCACGGGCCCGCGCCATCGACCATGCTGCAAGCGCTGGTCGATTGGCTGCAACGCGATTGACCTATGTGCCGTCAGACGGGCCGGCATCGTGACAGCGTCACCTCGCCGGCACGATCAATGCGGCCAGGCGAATTCGGCCAGCACCGGGTAGTGGTCGGAGGGCAACACACCGCCTGGGCGGGTATCCAGCGTGGAAAAGCGTGTTGGTGTCAGGCCACGGAACAGGATCCAGTCGATGCGTCGGGTCGGTTGCGTGGTGAAGTCCTGGAAGGTTTTTTCCGGGCCTTGCGGCGTCGAGACGCGGGCACGTGCATCGGCAAGCGTGGCGGTGAGGATGCGGTAGGTGCCTTGGTCGGGATCGCTGTTGAAGTCACCGGTCAGCACCACCGGAATGTCGGCCGGCAGCGACGCGATGCGCGACAGGATGACGCGCGCGCTGTGCTCGCGGGCGGCCTCGTCCTGGTCGCGGTGGGCGAAGTGCGTGTTGAGCAGATAGAAGCGGCGCTTGTCGCTGCGGCGCTCGAACAGGGCCCAGGTCACCATGCGTGGCAGGTCGGTATTCCAGCTGCGGCTGCCGGGCACCTGTGGCGTTTCCGATAGCCAGAAGTCGCCCGATTCCACCACCGACAACGTGCGGCTGTCGTAGAACACACCCATGTGTTCGCCGTTGCCGTCGGCGTCGCGGCCCTTGCCGAACCAGCGGTAATCAGGCAGCTGTGCAGCCAGATACTGCGCCTGCTCCTGCACCAGTTCCTGCATTCCGAAGACGTCCGGGTGCGCTTGTTCGATCGATGCCACCATCGCCGTGCGGCGCACGGCCCAGCGCTTGTCACCGTCGCTGTCCACCGGCACGCGCACGTTGAACGACATCACCCGCAAGGGTGCAGGCGCGGGTGCGGCCAATGCAGGCAGGGCGATGCACAGCAGCGCGAGTGCGGCGAGCAAGGAATATGAGATAGCGCGAAAGGACAAGCGTGGCATGCAGGCGGATTCCTCAAGGACCAACCGGCGAGTCTAATCGGCCTGCATGACCGAAATGTCATTGCGACACCGCGCCGGCTTGACGTTATCGCGCATCGGCGTAGCATTTGCACCAAGCCAGCGGATAGACCGCTGGCTGCCTAGCCAACCGTGAGGGATTCTCATGGCATCGCAGTACGACTATCTCGTGTTCATCGGGCGTTTCGAGCCCTTTCATAACGGCCACGCCGCCGTCGCCCGCCATGCGCTGGGCAAGGCGAACAAGCTCATCGTGTTGATCGGCTCCGCCGACACCCCCCGCACCATTCGCAATCCGTGGACCGTCGCCGAACGCGCGGTGATGATCGAGTCCGCGTTGCCGGGCGAGAGCCCGCGGCTGATCCTGCGCCCGTTGCGCGACCATCTGTACAACGAAAGCCTGTGGATTGCCGAGGTGCAGCGGCAGGTTGCCGAGGCCGTGCAGGCCGATGGCGGCACGCTCGATGCACGCATCGGCCTGATCGGCATGGACAAGGACGCCAGCAGCTATTACCTGCGCGAGTTTCCGCAGTGGCCGCTGGAAGACGTGCAACATACCGCCACGCTGTCGGCCACCGAATTGCGCCGCTACCTGTTCGAGGCCGGCGAGATCGGCTTCCACGGTGGGCTGCTGATGCTGCGTGGCAATGTGCCGGCGCCGGTGTACGACATGCTGGAAGCGTTCCGGCGCAATTCGCCGAGCTATGCACAGCTGGTGGCCGAATACCGCTTCATCGAGCAGTATCGCGCCGCGTGGAAGGACGCCCCGTATCCGCCGACCTTCGTCACCACCGATGCGGTAGTGGTGCATTCGGGCCACGTGCTGCTGGTGCGTCGACGTGCCGAGCCGGGCAAGGGCCTGTGGGCATTGCCGGGCGGTTTCGTCGGCCAGGACGAAGGCCTGCTGGACGGCTGCCTGCGCGAGCTGCGCGAGGAAACCCGGCTGAAAGTGCCGGTGCCGGTGCTCAAGGGGTCGTTGCGTGGGCGCCAGGTGTTCGATCACCCCGAGCGCAGCTTGCGCGGGCGCACCATCACCCATGCCTTCCACTTCGAGTTTCCGGCCGGCGAGTTGCCTGCGGTGCGCGGGGGCGACGATGCCGACAAGGCGCGCTGGATTCCGCTTGCGGAAGTGATGGCGATGGGGCCGCGCCTGTACGAAGATCACCTGCATATCCTCGAATTCTTTCTGGGTCGCGGCTAAGAGCGACAACGGGTGCGTGCCGTCGTCCACCAAAGGCATCCGCGCGCAATCCAAGATCGGCTCGAACCGTAGCCTCCCGCCGGCGGACAGACCGCCGGTTCACCCGACGCGAAGGAGCTTCCGTCATGCATTACCTCGATAACCTGCTGCTCAACACCGACAGCTACAAGGCCAGCCACTGGCTGCAGTATCCACCTGGCACCGATGCGGCGTTTTTCTATGTCGAATCGCGCGGTGGCGTCTACGACCAGACCGTGTTCTTCGGCCTGCAGTCGATCCTGAAGGAGGCGATCAACCGGCCGGTGACGCATGCCGACATCGACGATGCGAAGGCCTTGCTGGCCGCGCATGGCGAGCCGTTCAACGAAGCCGGCTGGCGCGACATCGTCGATCGTCTCGGCGGGCAACTGCCGATCCGCATCCGCGCCGTGCCCGAAGGCGCGGTCGTGCCCACGCACAATGTGTTGATGACGATCGAATCCACCGATCCCAAGGCGTTCTGGGTTCCGTCGTATCTGGAAACACTGCTGTTGCGCGTGTGGTACCCGGTGACGGTGGCAACGGTGAGCTGGCAGGTGAAGCAGGTCGTGCGCGATTACCTGCAGCGCACCAGCGACGATCCGGAAGGGCAGTTGCCGTTCAAGCTGCATGACTTCGGCGCGCGTGGTGTCTCCAGTCTTGGCTCGGCCGCGCTGGGTGGTGCGGCGCATCTGGTGAACTTCCTCGGCACCGATACCTTGTCGGCGTTGTTGCTCGCGCGTGCGCACTACCACACGCCGGTGGCGGGGTATTCGATTCCCGCCGCCGAGCACAGCACCATCACCAGCTGGGGCCGCGAGCGCGAGGCCGATGCGTACCGCAACATGCTGACGCAGTTCGCGCGTCCCGGCTCGCTGGTGGCGGTGGTATCGGATAGCTACGACATCTACCACGCGATCCGCGAGCATTGGGGCACCGCCTTGCGCGAGCAGGTGATCGCCTCCGGTGCGACGGTGGTGATCCGCCCGGATTCGGGCGACCCGGTGGACGTGGTCGAGCACTGCCTGGTGCTGCTGGACGAGGCCTTCGGCCATCGGCTCAACGGCAAGGGCTACAAGGTGCTCAACCATGTGCGGGTGATCCAGGGCGATGGCATCAATCCACAGTCGCTGCGCGCGATCCTCGAACGCATCACCGCTGCCGGGTATGCCGCCGACAACGTCGCCTTCGGCATGGGCGGTGCGCTGTTGCAGAAGGTGGATCGCGATACGCAGAAGTTCGCGCTGAAGTGCTCGGCCGTGCGCGTGGACGGGCAATGGATCGATGTCTACAAGGACCCGGTCACCGACAAGGGCAAGCAGAGCAAGCGCGGTCGGCTGACCTTGCTGCGCAACCGCGGCGATGGCAGTTATCGCAGCGCGTTGCTGGACGACGTCGGCACACATGCAGACAGCGACGATGCGCTGGTGACGGTGTGGGAAAACGGCGTCATGCAGCAGGAGTGGACCCTGGAACAGGTGCGCGCACGTGCCGACGCCGCGCGCCGCTGACGTTCGCCACGCAGGCACCGCCATGCGCGCGATCGATGACAACGCGTTGCTGTCTGCCTCGCCGCTGCTGGCCGGGTTGCGCGCCGCCGCCCCCAGCCTGTGGCGGCGCGTGCCGGAGCAGGGCGAGAGCGGCCGATGGCATGCACTGCGCATCGGCGCGCGCGCGTACCGGGTAGCGCTGCCGATCACGTTCACTCCGTATGCGTCGGTACAGCCGTGCTCGGCGCGCTGCGGATTCTGCTCGGAAAACCTGCGCCAGCATCATGGTGGCGCGGCAGCAGCGATGTTGCGGCCAGGGCCGGACTACTTTGCGCAGTTGCGCGCTGCGTTGCAGCTGCTGCACGAGGTGCCGTTGTCGTATTCGTTGTCCGGCCTGGAGATGACCGACGATCCGGACTGGTTGCAGACCCTGCTGCAGACCCTGGCGACGACGCCCGACGGCCCGCGCGTGGAGCAGCGCGTGCTGTACAGCAATGGCGCCGGCTTTGCGCGCGCGCAGGGGGCACAGCTGATCGATGCCCTGGTCGAGTTCGGCCTGTCGTGGATCGAGCTGTCGCGCCACCACCCGCTGCAGGCCGGCAACGATGCGATCATGCGCTTTCGTCCCGGCGAACCCATTGCCGATGCAGCTACTTTCGCGCGCACGGCGCAACGCCTTGCAGCGCGCCTGCCGGTGCGGCTGGTCTGCATCGTGCAGCGGGGCGGGGTGGACACTGCCGATGCCGTGGCGCAGTACCTCGCGTGGGCGCGCAGCTGTGGCGCCACGCAGGTGATCTTTCGCGAGTTGTCGCGTCTGGACGATGCGTACCGCAGCAACGGCACCTGGCGGTACATCGCGCAGCATCGCATCGGCATGGAGCGCCTGTTGGCGGACTGCATGCAGCAGCGGTGGTGGTCGCGCTGGCAGGCGGATGGCATGACCGAGGGCTATTACTTCTGGAATCTGCGCATGCGCAGCGAAGACGGCCTGGACGTGGTGTTCGAAAGTGCCGACTACGCGGCCATGCACGCACGCCATGCCACCGGCGACCTCTACAAGCTGGTGTTCTTTGCCAATGGCCGCCTGTGTGCGGGCTGGGACCCGGATGCCGATGTGCTGTGGGAGCCGGCCGGTGGATGAGCTCGATCAGCGCAGCTGGTGGACGCCCACACCGGATGACCCGTCCTGGGCACTGCCCGAGGCGTTGCGCGCAGCCGATCCACTTGGCGGGCGCGACTGTGGCTGGGTCAACCAGATGCGCCCGTTCGTGCGGCACTTCAGCGCGCCGGGCGCGCAGGTGTTCGACCCGTTCTGCGGATTCGGCAGCACGCTGCTGGCGGCCACGCTGGAAGGGCGTGGCGCGCATGGCATGGAGATCGATGCCGCACGCGCGCAACTGGCACGCACGCGCCTGCAGCGGCACGGCGTGCAGGCGCCGGTGGTGGTCGGCACGCTGGTCGACACCGCGCCCGCCGCGGCGATCGACCTGTGCCTGACCAACGTGCCGTATTTCGGTTGCCGTTGGCACGGTGAGGTGCTGCCCGGGCAGCTGTACGCCAGTGCCGATTACGCGGGCTATCTGTCCGGCATGCGCGCGGTATTGCATGCGCTGCGCAAGCGCTTGCGACCGGGTGGGTTCGGTGTGGCGATGGTGGAGAACGTCGTCGTCGGCGGGCGGGTGATCCCGCAGGCCTGGGATCTGGGGCGGATCCTTGCCAGCCTGTTCACCCTGCGCGAGGAGCGGGTGCTGTGCTACCGGCGGCCGGGCGCAGCGCTGGCGCCTGCAGGCACGCAGAGCGATCGCAGCCACGAATACGCACTGATCTTCCAGCACTGCCGTGCGCGGCTGGACCTGCAGCAGGCAGCGCAGCTGCTGCATGCGTTGCGGGCAAACGGCCTGCCGGTGGAGGTGCACGGCAGCTACGCGCGCTGGCTGGAGTCGCCGGCGTCGGTGCCGGAGGGGCCGGCGGATCTGGACCTGATCCTGCAGGCCGAGCAGCCGCTCTGGGACCGCCTCACCGTGTGGCTGCAGGCGCAGGGATTTGCCCTGAGCCTGTGGGGCGAGCCGTGCCGGGCGCCGGTCGCGCTGGCGGCGGTGCGTGCGCACCACTATCTGCGCGCCGAGCGCATCGGTGCAGACGGCAGCCGCCTGCAGCTGGACCTGCAACTGCCAGCGGATGAACCGCCGTTGCCCTGAGCCGGCCAGGCGACGCCGCGCGCACATGGGTTGCGGCTATGCTCTGTGCCGGTTTTGGATGCCGGAATGTCTCCATGTCTCGTTCTTCCCTGATTGCGCACGGCGCCCTGCTTGGCGCGCTGGCAACCCTGGCTGGCTGCGGCGGCAGCAAGGGCGACACGATGCTGATGCGCGAGTCGTTCAATTCCGACGACACCTATTCGCGCAATGTGGCAGCCACCTCGCCGCAGGCCTGCGAGGCCGCGCGACGGGTGTTGTTGAGCCAGGGCTATGCGGTGACGCGTGCCGATGCCGCCGCGGTGGAGGGCAGCAAGAACTTCCAGCTCAAGGAAGCCGAGCAGAGCGAACAGCTCAACCTGCGCATTTCCTGCGCCACGCAGGACGGCGGCAAGGCGCAGGTGTTCGTCAGCGCATTGCAGGACCGTTACGCGCTGAAGAAGAGTTCGACCTCGGCCAGCGTCGGGGTGGGCGTACTCGGCTCGCTGTCGCTGCCGGTGGGCAGCAGCGGCGATTCGCTGGTGCGCGTATCCAGCACCACGGTGCAGGACGCGGCCTTCTACAAGCGGTTCTTCGATCGTCTGAATTCGTATCTGCCCAAGGTCACCGAGGCGGTGTCGGCGGCTGCAGCTGCGGTGCCGCCATCGCCTGCGCATGCAATGCCAGTGGCACCGGCGGTCCCCATGCCTGCGGCGACTGCGGCCGCTCAGACGGGCGAGGCGACCAACACGCCCGCTGCCGCGCCGTCACCGGTTGCAGCGCCGGTCGCTCAGCCCCCTGTCGCGCAGCCGCCGGTGGCACCGTTGCCGGTGGAAGCGCAAGACCCGCCACCGACGCCGGCCGAGGTGCCGCAAACCGGGCCGGCAACACAGCCGTGAGGACGTGATTCAGGCTCTGTGCCAAAGCCTGAATCGCTGGCCGCACGCTTCACGTTGCGTTCTCGACCAACTGGCGAAAGTGGAACCATGACTCGCCGAAGGGGCGAGATGGAGACAGACGATGAAGATGCGCAATTCCCTCGTGGGTATGTCCCTGATCGCGTTGATGGCGACGAGCACCTTGGCGCAGGCGCAGACGCGGTCGCATCAGCAGCGTTATACCGAAGCAGATGAAGGCCGCAAGTTCGGCGACGGAACGCGCGTGCGCTGCCGCAATGTCGAAGTGCAGAAGAACTCGACCGATCCGAATCGGATCGGCGGCACCGTCGCCGGCGCTGCCATCGGCGGACTGCTCGGCAATCAGGTCGGCGGCGGCAACGGCAAGAAGCTGGCCACCGTGGCTGGCGCGGTCGCCGGTGGTGCAGCGGGCCGCACCATCCAGGGCAATCGCCAGCAGACCAATGGCAATCGTCAGGTCGAGCGCGTCTGCGAACGTCGCTGAGAATGGTGCATTGAATCCTGCGAGCCCCGGTCCTGCCGGGGCTTTCTACGTCTGAGGGTGCAGCGCCTTGCTGCCGATCCGCGTCACCGCAACTAGATGAGTGTTTTCCGCAGCTCCCGCAAGCGATTGCAGGCAGGACGCATGCGGCTTGCGTTCGCAGCCGCACCTGCGGCTGCACCGCATGGACGGCGCGGTCGCCTTGGCGTGCGCCTGTGCGCTGCCGCGTTGCTCGCCGCGCAGCTGCTGCAGTCCGCCTTGGCCACGCCGAGCGAGGCCGCGCGCAAGGCCCCGGTGGACTGCGTCGATATCCTGTTGCGCCAGCTCGGTTGGGAGATCGGCAACGCTGCGGTGAGTGCGCCGGTGATCCAGCGCGGCGAGCCATGCACGCGCGCGTCGCTGGCGCAGGCACGCGCGGCCGGAGATCTGCAGCTGACGCTGCCGGCCAGCTGGAACACGCAACAACGCGCCGCCACGCTCGTGGCCTTGCTGGACGATACGGCGACCCAATGCGCGTATGCGTTCGAACTCGGTGCGGCCACGCGGCGCGCAGCCACACGGCTGCAGGACAACCCGGGCTACCGGTTTTCGGCGCTGCAACTGGGCTGGATCGGCTTCGGCTGGCGCGGCGCGGCGTCGCAGGGCTGGAGCGGCTTTCGCAGTTTCGGGCGCGGCTATCAACCGCGCGGCAGCAACGCGCAGGCGCTGGATGCGTTCTACCACGGGCAGGTGCGCTCCGAATGCGGGGTGGGACGGCAGGTGGCCCAATTGGCCACGCAGCGCGAACTGTATGGCGATGCGGGATTCGATCAGGTGTTCAGCGCCGGCGAGTTGTCGATCGGCACCTTTCTGACCCTGCACGACACCGACAGCATCCTGCTGGGTGCGCATGCCGGCGACTTCTTCGCCGACGGCAAGGCGGTCAGGACCGCGCAGCTGGGGCGCCAGGCGTTTGTCGGCGCGCCGGGGTTCATTGCGCATGTGTTCGACAAGTCGTCCCTGGACGACATCCACAACCAGGCCGAGAACTTCGTGGTGGTGGATGTGAGCGACGCAGCCGCGCAGGCGCTGGCCCAGCACGGCGGCTTTGCGCATTACGACGCGCGCAACCGGCAGATCTGGGAGCTGGCCAGGGAGCTGCGCGGGCCGGGCAAGCGGCGCTTCGAGCGGCTGCTGTACGAGCGCGATGCCGCGCTGCGTGCCACGCTCGACCCGCAGCAGCAGGTACGCCTGCAAACGCTGCAAGGCCTGCTGGATGACCCGTTCTACCAGGGCTTTCTGGTGTACGTGCATCCCAAGGGCATCAAGCCGATCGGGTACCACGTGGCGCGCCTGCTCGATCGCAACCCGCGCACGCCGTATGCCATCGACCTGACCTTGCACAACCTGCGCAGCACCCTGTACTGGCGCTGGATCGACTGGCAGCTGCAGCAGTGCGGCGCCGGCACCGCCGCGGAACAATCCATTGAGAATTCCGCCACGCCGGCGTACGCCGGGCATGGCACCCTGCACTGATCAGATCATGAGGAGCGATTATGGAACTGGGTATGGTGGGTTTGGGCCGCATGGGCGCCAACATGGCCGAGCGCCTGGTGCACGGCGGACACCGCGTGCATGGCTACGATCCGGGCGAAAGCGCGCGTCGCAGTGCGCAGGCCAAGGGCATTGTCACCGCTGATGCGCTGGCCGCGCTGGTGTCCGCGCTGCCGAGCCCGCGCGTGGTGTGGTTGATGGTGCCGGCGGGCAAGATCGTCGACGACACCCTGGCGCAGTTGCTGCCGCTGTTGCAGCCTGGCGACATCGTCATCGACGGCGGCAATTCGTACTACAAGGATTCGCAACGCCGCGCCGCGTTGTTGCGGTCCAGCGGTATCGCCTTTGTCGACTGCGGCACCAGTGGCGGTGTCTGGGGCCTGCAGGAAGGCTATAGCCTGATGGTGGGCGGCGACGAAGCGGCGGTGACCACGCTGCATCCAGTGCTGGCCACGTTGGCGCCTGCCGCGGACAAGGGCTGGGGCCCGGTCGGTCCGAGCGGTGCGGGCCACTTCACCAAGATGGTCCACAACGGCATCGAGTACGGAATGATGCAGGCCTATGCCGAGGGCTTCGCGCTGATGCAGCACAAGACCGACTTTGCGCTTGACCTGCACCAGGTCGCCGAGATCTGGCGCGATGGCAGCGTCGTGCGTTCGTGGCTGCTGGACCTCACCGCCGATGCGCTGGCGCACAATCCGACCATGGCCGGGATTGCACCGTTCGTGGCCGATTCGGGCGAAGGCCGCTGGACGGTGGCCGAGGCGATCGACCTGGAAGTGTCGGCGCCGATCATCACCTTGTCGCTGATGGAGCGCCTGCGCTCGCGCGACAAGGATTCGTTCACCGACAAGCTGCTGGCCGCAATGCGCAACCAGTTCGGTGGTCATGCGGTCAAGACCACCACGGAAGCCGCGCCGACGATCGGCAGCAAGGACGTCTGAGCGATCGCGCCGACGCCTGCGCGCCTGCATGGCGCGCAGTGCAGGTCTGTTCCATCGCGTCTGTGTCTGGCGACTGCTGGCGTGCCCGCTGACTGAGTGCAGTGCGCATTGGTGCGGTGCCCGCACGTGGCACCGCAGGACGCGAGCGCGCCATTGCCGATGCCGAATATCGGCTGGGCGCCTGCACCGGCGCCCGGCCGTGCATCAGCCGCGCGAAGCCGCGCTCGTGTCTTCCAGCCATTGCACCTGGCCCGAGGCGGCACTGCGTTGCGCCAGCTCCAGCAGCTCCATCACCTGCACCGCGTCGGCGCCACTGACCGGCGCCGGGCCGGTGCCTGCCAGGGCATCGCGGAAGGCGGCGTAGCACTGCCGGTAGTCGCCCGGCGTGGTGTCGGGTTGATGGGTGTGCACGCGGCCTTCGTCGTCCACGCGGGTCAGCGTGCCCGGGAGTGGGTCCACCCCCCAACCGGCAGTTCCGGGGCGGCGTCCGGCACGTAGCTGGTCTTCCTGCGTGTCCAGCCCGTGCTTGAGATAGCTGCCACGGGTGCCGTGCACGGCAAAGCGCAGGCCGCTGTCGGCCACCAGCGAGCCGGCATGCAGGATCACGCGCAGCCGCGGATACCGCAGGGTGACGTGGAAGTAGTCGTCGCTGCGCGCCTGGTTGCGTTGGCGCTGCAGATCCGCACCGATCGCCTGCGGCGTGCCGAACAACTGAAGCGCCTGATCGAGCAGATGCGGCCCCAGGTCGTACCAGAGACCGGCGCCGGGGATGTCGCTCTCGCGCCAGCGGTCGCGCACCTGCGGCCGGAAGCGGTCGAAGTGCGAATGGAATTCCACCACCTCGCCCAACTGGCCTTCCTCGATCAGCCGGCGCACGGTCAGGAAGTCCGCATCCCAGCGCCGGTTCTGGAACACGCTGACGATGCGCCCGGCCGCTGCGGCGGCAGCCACTACCGCGCGCGCCTGCGCGGCGTCCAGCGCGAAGGGCTTGTCGACCAGCACATGCTTGCCGGCTGCCAGGGCCTGCAACGCGAACGGCGCATGGGTCTGGTTGGGAGTGGCCAGCACCACCGCATCCAGCGCGGGATCGGCCAGTGCCGTGTCCAGATCGGCAAGCACGGCGACCTCGGGAAAGTCGGCCTGTGCCTGCTGCGGCTTGGACGACACCACGCTGTGCAGTGTCAGGCCCGGAGTGCTGGCGATCAGCGGGGCATGGAAGGTGCGGCCGACATAGCCATAGCCGACGACGGCCAGATTGAACGGTTTAGGCATTGAAAACGGTTCATCGCAACGACGGAAGAGGCCTGCATGGTATTGCACACACCCGTGTGCGCCGGGTTCACAACCCCTGCATCCGGCAGTCACGTGTGCACGACGAGCGCCACTGCAGACTCCAGCCACATTCAACAGGAGGGACTATCCGATGAAGAACATCACACAGGTACGTAAGCTGCTGGCCGTGGCGCTGTCGCTGGGTCTGGCGCTGGGCGCCTCGCAGGCATTTGCCGCGCCGCAGGAACACGCCGACCACAAGGACCATGCCGCCGGCATGAACGAGTCCAAGAAGCCGGTCACCGACACCTGGATCACCACCAAGGTGAAGGCCGACCTGCTGGCGACCGACAATGTGTCGGGTACCGACGTCAAGGTCGAGACCAAGAACGGCATCGTCACCCTGACCGGCACGGTTGCGACCAAGGCCGAGCACGACAAGGCCGTGGCAGTTGCCAAGGGCATCGAAGGCGTCAAGAGCGTCAAGTCCACTGGTCTGAAGGTGGTCGCTGCAAAGATGTAATTGCAGAGGTAGTGAATGCCGGGCCAGCCGAGGCGAGGCGGCTGATCCGAGCACGAGGCGCACTCCCAGGAGTGCGCCTTTTTGTTGTCTGCGCCCGACGCAGGCAGGCCGACGGGCGGCGGGGCGCTCGCGCCATTTTCACGTTTACTGCACTTATCATATGCCCATTCAGCTATGTCGCCATCGGAGCGACCAGGCTGAATCGTTAATCTCATCTCTGGCCTGATCGGACACAATACCGACTTGCCTTCGGGGCCCTGGCAGCGAGCGGACACAGACCTAGCAATGCAGACAACGGTCCAAGCAGACAAATGGGATCGCTGGCGCCTGCCGTTACTGGCGGTTGCCGTGTTCCTGATTGTGGTGGTGCCGTCGTTGCTGCTGCAGCAGATGGCGCACAACGCCAACCAGGCCGCAGTGTGGGTCTCGCATAGCCAGGACGTGCAGGAGACCGCCCAGCGTCTGGAAGCGGCGATGCGCGACACCGAATCGGCGGCCTTGATGCGCTCGCATGGCGTGCAGCGCCCGGCCCTGCTGGAACGCATGCGGCGCGGCCGGCGCGAGTCAATGGACGCGGTGCAGCGGTTGATCGTGCTGACCAAGGACAACCCCGCGCAACAGGTGCGGATGGGGCGTATCCAGAGCACCATCGAGCGGCGCCTGTTGCTGGCCGAGCGGGTTGCGGTGACCACCGACCCGGAGCAGATCCGCGCGCTGATCAACGACATGACCCTGAACAACCCGATCCGCGTGCTGATCGACGAGTTGCAGGAGGCCGAGGGCAAGCTGCTGGAGTTGCGCAACGTGCGTGCCGAGAACGAGCGGGCGCATTACGCGGTGTTGAGCTGGGCCACGCTGGTGGTGCAGCTGCTGCTGCTGGGCACGGTGACCTGGTTGCTGCAGCGGCAGATCCGTCGCCGCCTGGCGGCCGAGCAGGAATACCTGCGCGCCAACGGCCGCGCGTCGTCGGTGTTGCAGACCGTGCGCGAGCCGATCGTGCTGCTGGACTCCAGTCAGCGCATCCTGCTGCACAACCCGGCGTTTGCCGAGCTGTACGGGCTGGAGGAGCGCGGCAACGAATCGATGGCGCTGGACGACGTGGGCGAGGGCGTGTGGCGCGATGCGCAGATCCATCAGCGGCTGGCCGACGTGCTGCTGCGCGGCCGCGAGTTGTGGGATTACGAACACGAGCAGCGCGCCGCCGATGGCGTGCTGCGCACCATGCTGATCAACGCGCGGCGCATGCCGCTGCCGGACACCAGCGATGAAGACGTGGTACTGATGACGGTCAGCGACATCAGCCTGCAGAAGGCCTCGCAGCTGCGCATCCAGGAGCTCAACCGGCAGATGGAAGGCAAGGTGGAGCAGGTGTCGGAGGTCAACCGCGAGCTGGAAGCCTTCAGCTATTCGGTCTCGCACGATCTGCGCGCGCCGCTGCGCCATGTGGCTGGATTCTCCGACAAGCTGGCGCGCCATCTGGGCGATGCGGCGGACGAGAAATCGCGTCACTACATGGAAGTGATCAGCAGCTCGGCGCGGCGCATGGCCTCGTTGATCGACGATCTGCTGGTGTACTCGCGCCTGGGCCGCAGTGCGCTGCGGCTGCAGGCGGTGGACATGCAGTCGCTGGTGTCGGAAACGCGCGCGATCCTGGATTCCAACGTGCAGAGCGAGAACACCGGCCACCGGGTGGACTGGCACATCGCGCCGTTGCCGGTGCTGGTGGCCGACGAAAACATGATGCGCCAGCTGTGGATGAACCTGCTTGGCAACGCGGTGAAATACAGCGCCAAGCGCACGGTGGCCAGGATCGAGGTCACCTACACGCCGATGGCCGACGGCGGCCATCAGTTCAGCGTGCGCGACAACGGCGCCGGCTTCGACATGGAATACAGCGCCAAGTTGTTCGGTGTGTTCCAGCGCCTGCACAAGGCCAGCGAATACGCCGGCACCGGCATCGGCCTGGCCAGCGTGCGGCGCGTGCTGACGCGTCACGGCGGCCGGATCTGGGCCGAGGGCGCGGTCGATGAAGGCGCCACGTTCTATTTCGTGCTTCCCCCTGCGCTTGAAGCGCCCAACCAAGAGTTCACTGTATGACCGCCATCCGTACCATTCTTCTGGCAGAAGACAGCCCGGCCGATGCGGAAATGGCCGTCGATGCCTTGCGCGAAGCCCGCCTGGCCAATCCCATCGTGCACGTCGAGGACGGCGTGGAAACCATGGACTACCTGCTGCGCCGGGGCATCTTCGCCGATCGCGAGGAAGGCCTGCCGGCCGTGTTGCTGCTGGACATCAAGATGCCGCGCCTGGACGGGCTGGAAGTGCTCAAGCAGATCCGCAGCGAGGAGACGCTCAAGCGCCTGCCGGTGGTGATCCTGTCATCCTCGCGCGAAGAGAGCGACCTGGCCCGCAGCTGGGACCTGGGCGTCAATGCCTACGTGGTCAAGCCGGTGGACGTGGATCAGTTCTTCAACGCAGTCAAGACGCTCGGCACCTTCTGGGCGGTCATCAATCAGGCACCGGAGCTGGACTGACCCATGCTGCATGAGGGGGGCAAACTGGAGCAGCTGAAGATCCTTCTGGTGGAAGATTCACCGGAAGACGCCGAGCTGTTGTCCGACCAGCTGCTCGATGCCGGGCTGGATGCGGCATTCGAGCGCGTGGACAGCGAGCCGTCGCTGCGCGCTGCGCTGGATGCATTCCAGCCGGACATCGTGCTGTCGGACCTGAGCATGCCCGGTTTTTCCGGTCATCAGGCACTGCGCCTGGTGCGCCAGAACGGCGCCACGCCCTTCATTTTCGTCTCCGGCACCATGGGCGAAGAGACTGCGGTCAAGGCGCTGCAGGATGGCGCCAACGACTACATCATCAAGCATAACCCGACCCGCCTGCCGAGCGCGGTGATCCGTGCGATCCGCGAGGCGCGCGCCGACCTGGAACGCCAGCGCGTGGAAAGCGAGCTGATGCGCGCGCAGCGGCTGGAAAGCCTGGCGATGCTGGCGGCCGGCTTGAGCCACGACCTGCGCAATATCCTGCAGCCGTTGCTGATCGTGCCCGACCTGCTGGCCGGACGCACCGACGATCCGCAGCTGCGCCAGCTGGCCAACGTGGTGGCCGAATGCGGCCGGCGCGGGCATGAGATGGCCGAGTCGATGCTCTCGTTCGTGCGTGGCTCCAACAAGCCGCGCGAGCAGGTGTCGATCGCCAGCCTGTTCCAGGCGGTGCAGATGTTGCTCAAGAGCAGCCTGCCCGACGGCGTGCGCCTGCAGATGGACACGATCCCGCTGGATCTGACCATCGAGGCCAACTACACCGAGTTGCAGCAGTGCCTGCTCAATCTGGGGCTGAACGCGATCCAGGCGATGCCCGGTGGCGGGATGTTGACCCTGTCGGCCGATCGCCACGATGGCACGCGGGTACGCATGAGCGTGGCCGATACCGGCGTGGGCATGAGCGATGACACCCGCGCGCGCCTGTTCAGTCCCTTCTTCACCACCAAGGCCGATGGCACCGGCCTGGGGCTGATTTCCTGCAAGCGCATCGTGGAAAGCTACGGCGGCAGCATCGTGGTCGACAGCCGCCTGGGCGAGGGCACGCGTTTTGACATGATCGTGCCGATGCGTGCGGCCGCGGTGACGGTTGCCGACACCGAGCCGCCGCTGGCGTTGGGGCATGGGCAGCGCGTGCTGCTGGTGGATGGCGAGGCCACGCGCCTGTCGCTGCTGGGCAATGCCTTGTCCAGCCAGGGCTACCAACCGCAGCTGGCCAGCGATGGCGCAGCGGCACTGCAGCTGGTGCAGCAGCACGCGATGCCGGACCTGGTGATCATCGACAGCGACATCATCCAGCTGTCGGCGGTGAGCGTATTGTTGAGCATGCAGGAGCTGGGCTATCACGGCCCGGCGATCGTGCTCGAAGATGTCGGCGCGCCGCTGCAACGTTCGTACTTTCCGCCGGATATCCCGGTGCATGTGCTGCGCAAACCGCTGGAGATGCGCCGGGTGTTCCGCGCTGTGGCGCACGCGCTCGAAGTGGCCTGAGGCCAGGGTTTGGCGCGTTGCGGGCGGGGCATGGGCGCATGCGGCACGATGGCAACAGTTGACGCTGATGCGGGCTGCATGCGCGAATAACGCATGACCACCGTGCTTCTCAGCCTCGGCAGCAATGTCCAGCCGACCCACTACCTGCGCCTGGCCGTCGACGCCTTGCGCGCGCGCTTCGGCCCACTTGCCATCTCCCCGGCGTATCGCACGCCGGCGGTGGGCTTCGACGGGCCGGACTTCGTCAACAACGCCGTGGCGCTGGACACGGACATGGACCTGCAGGCGCTGGACCACTGGCTGCATGCGCTGGAAGATGCGCACGGCCGTGATCGCAGCGGCCCGCGTTTCAGCGACCGCACCCTGGATGTGGACGTGGTGTTCTTCGGCGATTGCATCGTCCAAGGCCCCGGGCATCTGCGCATCCCGCGGCCCGAGCTCAAGCATGCCTTCGTGTTGAAGCCGCTGGCCGATATCGCGCCGGACTTCGTCGACCCGCTGAGCGGGCAGACCCTGGCCGCGCTGTGGCAGGCGCATCCGCAGCACGGCGTCGTGTTCACGACGGTGCAGCTGGGTCCGGCCCCGGCGCTGGATGTGGCGCGCTAGCGTCGTTGCAGCTCAACTGAGCTGGCGGCCGCCATCCACATGCAGGGTGTGGCCGGTGACGAAGCCGGCATCGTCCAGCAGCCAGCGCACCGCCTCGGCGATTTCCTCGGGCGTGCCGATGCGCGCCAGCGGCGTGCGCGCCAGCAGCGCCTGCCTGGCGTCTGCAGACTTGCCTTGCTCCGGCCACAGGATCGCACCGGGCGCGACCGCGTTGACGCGCACCTCTGGGGCCAGCTCCAGCGCGAGCGAGCGGGTGAGCATCTCCAGCGCGCTTTTGGACGCGCCATACAGCGGATGGTTGCGCATCGGCTGCTGCGCATGCAGGTCGGTGAGGTTGACGATGGCGCCGCGGTGCTGGCGCAGCTGCGCGGCGGCCGCCTGGGCGATGAAGAACGGCGCGCGTGCGTTGACGGCGAACAACTCGTCCCATTGCGCCGCCGTCGCTGCGCCAAGCGCGGTGGGATAGAACGCGGAGGCATTGTTGACCACGCCATCCAGGCGGCCGAACGCGGCGATGCAGTCGGCGACCAGCTGCGCCGGCGCCTCCAGCAAGCGCAGGTCGGCGTGCAGGGCCTGCGCACTGCCGGCGCGCTGCGCGCAAAGCTCCGCTACACGCGCACCGAGCGCCTCGCCGGAGCGGTGCGCATGCAGGGCAACGCGGTAGCCGGCCGCATGCAGCGTGGTGGCGATCTGCGCGCCGATACGGCGTGCTGCACCGGTGATCAACACCACCTTGGAACTGTCTGTCATGGCGTACTCGCTCGGCGTTGCAAAGGGCTCGGCTATCCTGTGCATTGTCCCCGCAACCGGTGCCCGCATGCACGCCGACCTTCCTATTCCCGATCCGGACGCCCTGGCGCACAGCGAGCAGCTGGCCGCGCATCTGCGCGCCGAGATTGCCGCCGCCGGTGGTGCGATTCCGTTTTCGCGTTTCATGGAGCTGGCGTTGTATGCGCCGGGCCTGGGCTATTACAGCGCCGGCTCCAGCAAGTTCGGCGAGGCCGGCGATTTCGTCACCGCGCCGGAGCTGGGACCCTTGTTCGCGGCCACCGTGTCCGGTGCGCTGGCGCCGGTGCTGCAGCAGCTCGGGCCGCAGGCGCGCGTGCTGGAAGTGGGCGGTGGCAGCGGCGCATTCGCCGAAGTCACGCTCAAGCGCCTGCTCGAGCTGGATGCGCTGCCGGAGCGTTACGCGATCCTGGAGCCCAGCGCCGACCTGCGCGAGCGTCAGCGTGAGCGTTTGGGACGTAGCCTGATCCCGCCGGTCTTTGACCTGGTCGAATGGCTGGACGGTCCGTTCCCGGACGATTGGGATGGGGTGCTGTTCGCCAACGAGGTGATCGACGCATTGCCCACGCCACGCTTCACGCTGCGCGACGGCGAGGTGTATGAGGAAACCGTGGTGCTGGATGCGCAGCAGCAGTTCGCGCGCGGCGAGCAGCCTGCCGACGCATTGCTGGGCGCGGCGGTACGGCACCTGGAACGCTATCTGGAGCAGCCCTTCGCCGATGGCTATCGCTCCGAGTTGCTGCCGCAGTTGCCGTACTGGATCCAGGCCGTGGCCGGCGGGTTGAAGCGCGGCGCGATGCTGTTCGTCGACTACGGTTACCCGCGTGGCGAGTTCTATCGTGCGCAGCGCGAAGACGGCACCTTGCGCGCGTTCTATCGCCATCGCATGCATGAGGATCTGTATCGCTGGCCGGGCCTGCAGGATCTGACCGCGTCGGTGGACTTCACCGCGTTGGCCGAGGCCGGCACCGGGGCCGGTTTCGAGTTGGCTGGCTACTGCACGCAAGCCAGCTTCCTGCTCGGCAACGGCCTGGATGCGTTGCTGGCACAGGCCGATACGCGCACCGATGAAGTAGGGCGCATGCGCTTGCGCGAGCAGATCAAGCGGCTGACCTTGCCCAGCGAAATGGGCGAGCGCTTCCAGGTGATGGGGTTTGCGCGCGATGTCGATTTTGCGCCGGCATTTCTGGCGGGCGATCTCACATGGCGGTTGTAAGCCCGGCGCTGCGGCCGTTCCATCGACCACGGTTGTGGGTAGGCCTGTGGATTGCCGCAATCCTGGTGGTGATTGCAGTGTGCATGGGGCCGCCGCCGGAGTTTCCGGAACTGCCGTCCAATAGCGACAAGGGCGAGCACTTCTTGACGTTCGCATTGTTGTGCTGGGGGGCGGTGCAGCTGTTCGCCACCCGGCGCGCGCTGTTGTCTGCGGCATTCGGATTGGTGCTGCTGGGAATCGGCATCGAGATCGCGCAAGGGGCACTGACCACCAACCGCAGCGCGGATCCCTATGATGCGCTGGCCGATACGCTGGGCATCCTCGCCGGCTTGTGCCTGGCGTGGACGCCGCTGCGGTGGGTGATGCTACGGATGGACAAGCGCATGTTCGGACGGCGCGGATAGGTCTCGTGTAGAGCGGTTGATCTGTGGTTTTTCTGCAGGGCCCTTGCCCGCCCACCCTCGCAGGCACGCCGCAAGTACATCCTTGTAGGCTCTTACGCGGCATCCATGCCGCGTAAGGTCCCGCGACGGTGAGCGGGCAAGGACCTGTGGAGATGGTCGGTATGCGCAGTTACAAGCAGGGCATGGCGTGCCTTGTTTGAGTCATGTTGTGTCCGATCCGTTCCTCGCGCAGGCCGAGCGGCAGACAAGCTTCCAACACGCAACCTGCAAGCGTCTTGTCTGCTCACCGCAAGCCCAGTAACACGCTTTCAAGAAAACAGCCGATTAACCCTCTGGTGCGGTGCCCTCGCCGGTTGCGGGACCGTGTGGCGGCATGGATGCCGCCACCGAGCCCCCAGGGACGGGTTCACGGCGTGTCCCGCAGGTGGTGAGGGCGCCGCGCCATCGACTCACCGTGCTTTTGATTCAAACATCCGATCGCGACTGAAGAACCATGCCGTTGCAGATCTCGGCTGCGTTGTACGTCGTGTATCTGAGTGGATCTGCATGGGAATAATCCGGTTGCATCACGATCGTCGACGACCGGGCGATTACGTACGCGTATGACCGCCGCGCTCAGCCGGGCAGGCGGACTGCACGCTCGCGCAGCCACTTGGTCGCGACCCACTTTTCGCCGGCCAGTACCGGCGCGCCGGCGTGCAGGCTGCGTGTCATTGGATGCGGGCGGTCGTAGCTGAAGAACACTGCGTTGCCTTTGACGGCGGCCACGTCCAGATGCGCATCGGGAAAGCGCGTGGCGCCGCCGCGTTCCGGCGTGTTGAGATACATCACCAACGATGCGACGCGCTGACCGCCGGCCTGCAGCAACACCGGTGTGCCTGCGGCAGCAGGGTCGAAGTAATCGTAGTGCGGCTGATATTCGGCGCCGGTGGCATAGCGCAATACCTGCAGTCCTTCGCCGTGGTCGACCGGCCAGTCGAGCAGGCGTGCGATGCGTGCTTCGACGCGTTGGCACAGCGCGTCCTGCCCCAGCTGCAGGCACATGCTGTGGCTGGTGCGCGCGGCATGCACGATCTGCGCGCCGTTGTCGTTGTCCACGGTGCGCGAACGCACCAGGCGTGGCTGCGCCAGCGCAATCAATGCATCGCATTCGGCATCGGACAGAAAATCGCCCAGCACCACCACGCGCGGCAGCAACAGGCTGACCAGCACGCGTACCTGGCGATCGCCCAGGTCCAGTAACGAGGCATCGTTGTCCTGTAGCACCGCCGGCACGCGCACCGGCACCGGCAGGCCATGCGTCTGCGCGTGGTGCTGGATGTGGCTACGCACCAGGGCTTCGACTGCGTCGATGGCGTCCTGTTCGCTCCAGCCTTGATCCAGGAGCGGCTGTAGCGCCTGTTCGGGCGGCTGGCCGGCCATTGCCTGCGCAATGATCCAGTCGCCCAGGGCGGCGGGGATGGTGGTCGAGGTCATCTCGCTACAGTGCATGTCACTGTGTGGCAGGCATATGTCAATTGTGTCGTGGTAAGACAAATGACACAGACACCCCCTATAAAAGTGACGGGGATCTAGAACGTGCTCGCCACTGCAGTGGGCGGAACGCAGCCAATTCTTGACGACTCCTCTTCATACCGGACCTTTTTTGACCTGGAGATCAGCCGCATGTCCGTTCGCAATAGCAGCAAGACACTTCTCATGACGTTTGGTACCGCGCTGGCGTTGTCGGCCTGCGGTGGTGGTGCCGATCGTGTCGCCTCGCCCGGCGAGGGCGCATTTCCGCCGGCACCGACGCCGGCTCCCGCACCCACCCCGGCGCCCACGCCGGCACCGACGCCGGCTCCGGCACCGACCGGCCCGGCCGCCGATTGCCCGACCGGTTTTTCCAATGTCGGCACCATCGCCAACAACACGCTGCGCGCCTGCCAGCTGCCGGACACCATCAACGGCAATCTGGTGGTAGCGGCACGTGCGGGCACGGCGTATTCGATCAGCGGACGCGTCAACGTGGGCACCGACCGCGGCGGCAATGCCATCGCTCCGGCCGCCGGCAGCACGCAGGGCATCCTGACCATCGAACCGGGCGTGACCTTGTTCGGTTCGGCCGGTAGCGACTACATCGTGGTCAACCGCGGTTCGCAGATCTTTGCCGAAGGCAGCGCCACTGCCCCGATCGTGTTCACTGCACGCCAGGCCCTGGAGGGCCAGGTCAGCGCCAACACCATCGGCTTGTGGGGCGGCATCGTGGTGCTGGGCCGCGCGGCCATCAACAACTGCCCGGGCACCACGGTCTCCGGCACGCCGGAATGTCAGGCGCAGGTGGAAGGCACCAACGCCTTTTACGGCGGTAACAGCGCCACCGACAACAGCGGTTCCCTGCGCTACCTGCGGGTGATGTATTCGGGCTTCGAAATTTCGCCCAACAACGAGCTGCAGGGCATCACCCTGGCCGGCGTGGGCAGCGGCACGCGCCTGGATCATGTGCAGATCCACAATAGCTCCGACGACGGGATCGAATGGTTCGGTGGCACCGTCAATGGCAGCCACATCGTGATCACCGGCGCCGACGACGATTCGCTGGATACCGACGCCGGCTGGAGCGGTGCTCTGCAGTTCGGCATCGTGGTGCAGCGCGCCGGCGGTGGCGACCGCATGAACGAGTGGAGCAGCCTGCGTCGCCAGCCGTATTCGCGTCCGAAGGTGGCCAACTTCACCTACGTGGGCAATGCGCGTGCCGGTGCGGCAATCATGCTCAACCAGGGCACGCAGGCCGCGTTCTACAACTCGGTCGTCACGCGTCCGGCCGGTGGCACCGGTGATGGCCTGGTGTGCTTCAACCTGGCCGATGCCGACACGCTCGGGACCTTCAATTCGGTGTTCTTCGCCTGCCCGACCGCCTTCGGCAGCGATACGCGTGCGGCCACCCAGTTCGCGGCCGGCACCAACAATGTCGCCAATGGCGTATCCACGTTGCAGAACACCTTCGTCAATGGCGCCAACGAAAGCGCCGTGCCGGCCTTCCAGGGCTTGAACGGGGTGAGCAGCTTCTTCCAGCAGGTGAACTACATCGGTGGCGTGCGCGACGCCAACGACACCTGGTGGCAGGGCTGGACCTGCGGCCTGACCGCCGATCGTCCCTGCTGAGGCACAGCATCGCCAGGCAGCCCACGCTGCTGCCTTGCGATGCGTCCAGCTTCATCTTTCAGTTGCCAGGGCTCCCACGATGCGAACCTCCGCTGTCGCCCGTCTCTCGCGGACGGGCCTGTCTCTTTCCATTTCCACCTTGCTGTTTTCCGGTGCTGCGCTGGCGCAGTCGACCACCACCGATGCCGGCTCCACCACTGGCACCAGCAGCACCACCAGTGCGCCCAAGCAACTCGACCAGGTCGTGGTGCGTGGCGAATACATTCCCGAACCGATGCTGCAGACCTCGGAGGTGGCCTCGTTCGTCACCCGCGAGGACATGGAGCGCACCGGCGACAGCAGCGCGGCGGTGGCGCTGACGCGTGTCACCGGCCTGAGCCTGTCGCGCGGCAAGTATGTGTATGTGCGCGGCCTGGGCGAGCGTTATTCCTCGGCGTTGTTCAATGGTTCGCCATTGCCCAGCCCCGAGCCGATGCAGCGGGTGGTGCCGCTGGACCTGTTTCCCAGCGATGTGCTGGACAGCGTGACCGTGCAGAAAACCTATTCGGCCGATTATCCGGGCGAATTCGGCGGCGGCGTGATCGATCTGCAATCGATGGCGGTGCCGGACAAGCCGTTCCTGTCGCTGACCGTGGGCGGCGGCGTCAACAGTGTCAGCACCGGCGAAAAAGGCCTGACCTACTACGGCTCCGGCGATGACGAGTGGGGCTATGACGATGGCACCCGCAAGCAGCCCGGCGCGTTGCGCGATGCAATCCAGAGCGGCCGGCGCGTGGACCTGGGCAGTTTCTCGCGCGAGGACATCCGTAGCATCGGCCGTAGCTTGAACAACGCCAACCTGTACGTGCTGCAGGAAAAGGACAGCATCGCCCCGGACGTCAATGTCGGCGGCAGCGCCGGTTACAGCATGGACGTGGGCGAGGCCAAGCTGGGCATCATCGCGGTGGCCAGCTACGACAACGAGTGGCGCACGCGCACCGGCAAGCAGCAGGACGGCATCTTTGTCGGCGATACGGTCGAGTTCAATTCCAACTACGACTTCGCCACCACCCGCAACAACGTGCGCACCAACGGCATGCTGGGCCTGGGCTGGGAGTACGGCAGCCACACCATCGGCTGGACCACCTTGTATGTGCACGATGCGTTGAAGGTCGCGCGCAGCCGCGCCGGCCGCGACGAACTGGCCGGTTTCGATGTGCGCGACGACAACACCGAGTGGTACGAGCGCCAGCTGATCAACAACCAGCTACGCGGCACGCACGCGTTCGGCGAGTACGACGACTTGAAGATTGAATGGCGCGCAGCGGTGGCCAACGCCAGCCGCGATGTGCCGTACGAAACCGGCATCCGTTACGAGCTGCTGGATGGCTACTGGGCGCACGATGCCTCGCGCGTGCAGAACTACACCCGCTTCAGCAAGGTCGACGACACCGTGGCCAGCGGCGGGGTGGATGTGACCTGGCGTTTGCCGATCGAGCGCGATGTCACTCTCAAGGGCGGTCTGGCCTATCTGGACAACGACCGCAGCGCATGGAGCCGTGAATTCCGCTTCCTGGCACTGGACGGCCCGTTGCCGTTCTACAACCAGTTCCAGCGTGTGGATTACCTGATCTCCGATTACAACCTCAGCAACGATCTGCTGCGCCTGCGCGAGACCACCGGCAGCTTCGGTGCGGCCGCGTACGATGCGACTTTGAAGGTCAAGGCGGCGTATCTGCAGGCCGAAGGCGAGATCGTGCCGACGCTGCGGGCCACCGTCGGCGTGCGTTACGAAGACGCCACGCAGGCGGTGCATCCGTACGACATCTTCACCGGCGTGCGCCAGGACAGCGTGGCACCGCTGGAGAACAGCTACGCGCTGCCATCGGCCACGGTGACCTGGAATTTTGCCGAGAACCAGCAGCTGCGCTTTGGTGCGTCCAAGACCATTGCCCGCCCGCAGTTCCGCGAGATGGCGCCGCAGCAGTACCTGGACCCGGATATCGACCGCCAGTTCTTCGGCAACCCGTTCCTGGTCGATAGCGAGCTGGTCAACCTGGATGCTCGGTACGAGTGGTTCTTCGAGCCGGGTGAGTATTTCACCGTCGGCGCGTTCTACAAGAGCATCGACAAGCCGATCGAGGCCATCGTCAACGATGCACCGGGCGGCGGCATCGTGCAGAGCTTCATCAATGCGCCAGAAGCCACCTTGTACGGCATCGAGCTGGAAGCCAAGAAGTATCTGGACCTGCCGATCGCGGCCGACTGGTGGGGTGACAACCGGGTGTTCCTGTCCGGCAACTACACGCGCACCACGTCGGAAGTGAGTGCCAGCGATGGCGACACCGTGCAGCCGTTCGGCTTCACTGCGCCGGTGCAGGCGACCTTGTTCATCCGTGATGGCTCGGCCCTGCAGGGGCAGTCCGACGACATCGCCAACCTGCAGATCGGCGTGGAAAGCGAAAGCACCCACAGCCAGGCCACCTTGATCGCCAACTATGTCGGCGAGCGGGTATCCGCGCGTGGTCGCCCCGGGCAACCGGATTACATCGACAAGCCGGGTACTTCGCTGGATCTGGTGATCAAGAAAGGCCTGGTGTGGTCGGGCAATACGCTGTCGCTGAACTTCGCCGCACGCAACCTGCTCAAGACCCGCTACCAGGAGTACCAGAGCCTGGGCAGCAACCGGGTAGACCTGTACGAGTACCAGCCTGGCGTGACGTATGACCTGAGTGTGACAGCGCGCTTCTGATCCGACTCCCGCTGCCTGTATCGCAAACGCCCGCCCTGCCTCGCATGGCGGGCGTTTGCGTCTGCGGGTGTGTTGCCGTGTGTCGGCCTGTGTCATCGCTTTCTTCGAACTGACACATTGCGGCCGCATTCTGTCATCCGACCGCAATCCTGAGACGGATGTCCGCTTTGCAGCGCGTTTTGCCCTCCTTGAAACCCCTGATGTCGGCGCGTGGCCGCAGCGCGGTGGCCTGCGTGCTGCTCGCCTTGCTGGCGCTGCAATGCGCGCGCGTGTTGTGGGTGGTGATCATCCCGATCGGGCCGCTGGGCACCGCCCAGGTCGCCACGCCTGCACAGGCGGAGCTGCCCGCACTGCGCCGCGATGTGTTCCATCGCAGCGTTCCGGAGGCCGGCAGCGACGGCATCGTGTTGCATGGTGTCCGCGCAGGCGGCACGCAAGCGGCCGCGTTCCTGAGCAGTGGCGATGGCCGACAAGGCGCGTATCGCATTGGCGATGTCGTGGTAGCTGGCGTGACAGTGCAGGCGATCGCGAGCGATCACGTGCTGCTGCGTACCGGTGGTGGCGTGCGACGTCTGGCCTTGGTGGAATCCACAGCGTCGTCGGCGCCGCCCTCGCCAGCAACGAGCGCGGCAGCAGCCACCAGCGCCGCACCTGCGGTGATGTCGAATGTCGGCACTGCGGCTGGCACGGCCACGGCAATGGCTGTCGACCCGCAACAACTGCTCACCACCGCCGGCCTGCGTGCAAGCGAAGACGGCAGCGGGTTCACCGTGATGCCGCGCGGCGATGGGGCCTTGCTGCGCCAGGCCGGCCTGGCCCCAGGCGATGTGCTCACCCAGCTCAATGGCCGCACGCTCGATGCCGAACACCTGCGCGAGCTGCAGGACGAACTGCGCGATGGCCAGGCGGCCACGCTGACCTACCGCCGCGACGGCCAGACCCACACCATGACCTTGAAGCGCCCGCAATGACTGCTGCCCGCCCCGCATGGCTGCTTTCGGCCACCTTGTTGCTCGCACTGCCGGCGGTGCCGATGGTGTCGTTGCATGCCGCCGACGCACCGGCCGTGCGCCTGCAGGACGTGGACCTGCGTGCCTTCATCCAGGACGTGTCGCGTGCCACCGGCATCACCTTCATCGTGGACACGCGCGTGCAGGGCACGGTCAACGTGGCGCGCGCGCAGGCGATGTCGGAACAGGACCTGCTTGGCATGCTGCTGGCGGTCTTGCGTGCCAATGGCTTGATTGCGGTGTCCAGCGGGCCGTCGACCTACCGCATCATTCCCGACGATACCGCTGCGCAGCAGCCTGGCAGCGCGGCCAACGGCAACCTGGGGTTCGCCACGCAGGTGTTCACCCTGCAACGCGTGGATGCGCGCAGCGCTGCGGAGATTCTCAAGCCGCTGATCGGCCGTGGCGGCGTGATCATGGCGATGCCGCAGGGCAACAGCCTGCTGATTGCCGACTACGCCGACAACCTGCGCCGCGTGCGTGGCCTGGTCGCACAGATCGACACCGACCGCGCGGCGATCGACACGGTGAGCTTGCGCAATAGTTCCGCGCAGGAACTGGCGCGCACGCTGACCTCGCTGTTCGGGCAGGCCGGCGAACGCAGCAACGTGCTGTCGGTGTTGCCGGTGGACAGCAGCAACTCGCTGATCGTGCGCGGCGACCCGGCACTGGTGCAGCGCGTGGTGCGCACTGCGATGGATCTGGATGGGCGTGCCGAACGTCGCGGCGATGTCAGCGTGGTGCGGCTGCAACACGCCAGCGCCGAGCAATTGCTGCCGGTGTTGCAGCAACTGGTCGGGCAGACCCCGGGCAACGAGGCGCAGCCCGGGCAGGACACGCGCTCCAGCGCGGTGGATGTGGCCGCCGCTGCTGCGGGCGCTGCGCAGACGCAGGTGATCACGCCGGCCGCCGGCAAGCGCCCGGTGATCGTGCGCTACCCCGGCTCCAACGCCTTGATCATCAATGCCGACCCGGAAACCCAGCGCGCCTTGATGGATGTGATCCGTCAGCTGGACGTGCATCGCGAGCAGGTGCTGGTCGAAGCGATCGTGGTGGAGATTTCCGACACCGCCGCCAAGCGCCTGGGCGTGCAGCTGCTGTTGGCCGGCCGCAATGGCACGGTGCCGTTGATCGCCACGCAGTACAGCGGCGCGTCGCCGGGCATCGTGCCATTGGCCGCGGCAGCGGCCGGCACGCGCAGCAACAACGGCGACGACGATTCGGTGCTGGAACAGGCGCGCAATGTGGCCGCGCAATCGCTGCTGGGCCTGAGCGGCGGCCTGATCGGGCTGGCCGGGCAGAGCAACGATGCGGTGTTCGGCATGATCATCGATGCGGTCAAGAGCGACACCGGCTCCAACCTGTTGTCCACCCCGTCGATCATGACCCTGGACAACGAGCAGGCACGCATCCTGGTCGGCCAGGAAGTGCCGATCACCACCGGCGAAGTGCTGGGCGCGGCCAACGACAACCCGTTCCGCACCATCCAGCGCCAGGACGTGGGCGTGGAGCTGGAAGTGCGCCCGCAGATCAACACCGCCGGCGGCATCACCCTGGCGATCAAGCAGGAAGTCTCGGCCATTGCCGGGCCGGTCAGCGCGCAGTCCTCGGAGCTGGTGTTCAACAAGCGCCAGATCGAAACCCGCGTGGTGGTGGAAAACGGCGCCATCGTCGCGCTCGGCGGCCTGCTCGACCAGAACGACCGGCAGACCGTGGAGAAGGTGCCGCTGCTGGGCGATGTGCCCGGGCTGGGCGCGCTGTTCCGGCACAAGTCGCGCAACCGCGACAAGACCAACCTGATGGTGTTCATCCGCCCGACCATCATCCGCGACGCGGCCGATGCGCAGCGCATGACCGCACCGCGCTACAGCTACCTGCGCGATCGCCAGCTGGCCGATGGCGACCCGGAAGCCGCGCTCGATGCACTGGTGCGCGACTACCTGCGCGCACAACCGCCGCAGCTGCCGGGGGCGCCGTCGCCAGCCGTGCCGGCGCCGGCAACAACGCCTGCGCCCGGCGCGCGTCCCGCGCAGCGCTGATGCCATGAACACTGCGCGCGCCAGCATTTCCTATGCGTTCGCCAAGCGCCACGGCGTGGTGCTGCTCGGCAGCGACAGCGCCGCGCAGATCGGCCTGCGCGAAGGCGGCGATGTGCAGGCCCTGATCGAGCTGCGGCGTGCGCTGGGCCTGCCATTGCAGGTCCGCACGCTGGCACCGTCGGTGTTCGACCGGCACGTGTCGGAGATCTATGCCGATGCCGGCATGGAGCAGGGCGTGCAGGTCGAGGCGCTGGACCTGCACGGCAGCCTGGATTCGTTGATCGACGACATCCCCACCGCCGATCTGCTCGACAGCCAGGACGATGCGCCGATCATCCGCCTGATCAACGGCATCATCGCCGAGGCCGCGCGCCTGGGTGCCTCGGACGTGCATCTGGAATCCTACGAATCGCGGCTGCGCGTGCGGCTGCGCGTGGACGGGGTGATGCGTGAAGCGGCCACCTTGCCCGGACGCATCGCGCCGTTGCTGGTGTCGCGCGTCAAGGTGATGGCACGGCTGGACATCGCCGAAAAACGCATCCCGCAGGATGGCCGCGTGTCGCTGGTGATGGGTGCCAAGGCACTGGACGTGCGCGTGTCCACGCTGCCCACGCGCAGCAGCGAGCGGGTGGTGCTGCGCATCCTGGACAAGGAGCAGGGCACCTTGTCGCTGGCCCAGCTCGGCATGCCACCGGCGGTGATGCACACGGTGCAGCGCGCCCTGCAGGTGCCCAACGGCATCGTGCTGGTGACCGGGCCGACCGGCTCGGGCAAGACCACCACGCTGTATGCGGCGCTGAGCCTGCTCAACGATGGCTCGCGCAACATCCTCACGGTGGAGGACCCGGTGGAATACGCCATCGACGGCGTCGGTCAGACCCAGGTCAACGCGCGTGTGGGCATGACCTTCGCGGCCGGCTTGCGCGCCATCCTGCGCCAGGACCCGGACGTGGTGATGATCGGCGAGATCCGCGACACCGAGACCGCGCAGATCGCCGTGCAGGCCAGTCTGACCGGTCACCTGGTGCTGTCCACCGTGCACACCAACGATGCGGTGGGCGCGGTCACGCGCCTGCGCGACATGGGCATCGAACCGTTCCTGCTCGCATCGAGCCTGCGGCTGATCCTGGCCCAGCGGCTGGTGCGGCGCCTGTGCACGCAGTGCCGCGCCCCGCGCCCGCTGGATGCCAACGCGCGGCAGATGTTGCAGGCGCCCGACGATGCAACCATCTACGGCGCCGTGGGCTGCGCAGCCTGCCACCACAGCGGTTATGCCGGGCGCGTGGGCGTCTACGAAGCCATTGCGGTGGATGATGCGATGCGTCGGCTGATCGGCGACAACGCCGATGAAGATGCCCTGGCGGCAGCGGCCTTCGCGCGTTCAGCGCGACTGGGCGATGCCGCGCGCGCCGCTGTGCTGCAAGGCCTCACCACACTGGAAGAGGCGCTGCGGGTGACCCGCCAGCAGGACGATGCGCATGCCGCGGTTTGACTACACCGTGCTCGATCTGCACGGGCATCGCCGCCAGGGCGTGATCACCGCCGACTCGGCGCAGGGTGCACGCGCGCAACTGGAGCAGCGTCAGTGGGTGCCGGTACGCGTGGAGGCGGCGGTGGCGGCCAGCAGCGTGCGTCCGGCGCGTTTCAGCGGCAAGGATCTGGTGCTGTTCACCCGCCAGCTGGCCACGCTGGTGGAGACCGCGCCGCTGGAGGAAGCGCTGCGCACCATCGGCACGCAGTCCGAGCGTCGCGGCGTGCGCCGGGTCACCAGCCAGACGCATGGGCTGGTGGTCGAAGGCTTCCGCCTGTCGGATGCGATGGCGCGCCAGGGCAGTGCGTTTCCGCCGTTGTATCGGGCGATGGTGGCCGCCGGCGAAAGCGCCGGCGCGTTGCCGCAGGTGCTCGAGCGCCTGGCCGATCTGCTGGAGCGGCAGGCACAGGTGCGCAGCAAGCTGCAGTCTGCACTGGTCTATCCGGCCGCGTTGGCCCTGACCGCCGGTGCGGTGGTCATCGTGCTGATGACCTTCGTGGTGCCCAAGGTGGTGGATCAGTTCGATTCGATGGGCCGCGCATTGCCACTGCTGACGCGCGCGGTGATCGGCGTGTCGAACTTCCTGCTGCATGCGGGCATTCCGCTGCTGGCGGCACTGGTCATTGCGGTGATCGCCGCATTGCGCTTGCTCAAGCGCCCGCAGCTGCGCCTGGCGGCCGACCGTGCGGTGCTGCGCGCGCCCTTGCTCGGCCGGCTGATCCGCGACCTGCACGCCGCACGCATGGCACGCACGCTGGCGATCATGGTCAACAGCGGGTTGCCGCTGATGGAAGGCCTGATGATCGCCGCGCGCACCGTCGACAACCGCGCCTTGCGGCTGGCCACCGACAGCATGGTCACGGCAATCCGCGAAGGCGGCAGCCTGGCCGCGGCGATGAAGCGCGCCGGCGTGTTTCCACCGACGCTGCTGTACATGGCCTCCAGCGGCGAAAACAGCGGGCGCCTGGCGCCGATGCTGGAACGTGCCGCCGATTATCTGGAGCGCGAGTTCGCCTCCTTCACCACCGCGGCGATGAGCCTGCTGGAGCCGGCCATCATCGTGCTGCTCGGCGGGGTGGTGGCGGTGATCGTGCTGTCGATCCTGCTGCCCATCCTGCAATTCAACACCCTCGCGCTTGGTTGAGCGCGGCCGCCTATTTCTGGAGATCCTCATGCAGTCCATCCGTCACCGCCAATGTCCTTGCTCGCTGTCCTCGCAAGCGCGAACGCGCGGCTTCACCCTGGTCGAGTTGATGGTGGTCATCGTCATCATCGGCCTGCTTGCCACGGTGGTGATGATCAACGTGATGCCCAGCCAGGACCGCGCCATGGTCGAGAAAGCGCGCGCCGACGTGGCTGTGCTGGAACAGGCACTGGAAACCTATCGCCTGGACAACCTCAGCTACCCGAGCACCGAACAGGGCCTGCAGGCCTTGCTCACTGCGCCAAGCGGCCTGACCCGGCCGGAGCGCTACCGCCAGGGCGGCTATATCCGCCGCCTGCCCGAAGATCCGTGGGGCCACGCATACCAGTACCGTCGCCCGGGCCGCAACGGTGGCTTCGATGTGTACTCGTTCGGTGCCGATGGCGCCGAAGGCGGCGACGCCGACAATGCCGATATCGGCAACTGGCGCTGAGGCCGGGCAGTGGTCGCGCAAGCCGCCATGGCAAGCCAATCCCGTGGACGCGCGTCGCTGGCGCCTGCGCGCGGCTTCACCTTGCTCGAGTTGCTGGCGGTGCTGGTGATCACCGCACTCGCCAGCACGTTGGTGGTGCTGACCTTGCCGGATACGCGGCGCGAACTGCACGACCAGGCCGATGCATTGGCCGGTGCCTTGGGCCATGCACGCGACGAGGCGATCCTGAGCCTGCGCATGGTCGAGGTGAGCATCGATGCCGGTGGTTATGCATTCCGGCGGCAGGCGCAGCAACGCTGGGTGCCGCTGGATGAAAAACCTTTCGCCGCGATGCGCTGGCCTGCCGGCGTGCAGGCGCAGATGCCGGTGGGCGGTACGCAGGTGAGCGTGCGCTTCGACCCCACCGGTGCGGCCACGCCGCAACGCATCGCGTTGGCCGACGGCCAACAACAGCTGCAGGTCGTAGTGGACGCCGCCGGCGTGGTACGGGTCGATGCCCCACGGCCGTAACCCGCATGCCTGCGCCGGATTCTCGCTGCTCGAACTGATGGTCGCGCTGGCGATCTTCGGCATGGCCGTGGTCGGTCTGTTGAACGTGTCCGGCGAAAGCACGCGTACCGCGGTGGTGTTGGAAGAGCGTGCGCTGGCCGCGGTGGTGGCGGAAAACCAGGCGATCGAAGCGATGCTCGCGCCCACGGCCGCAGCACTGATACCGGCCAACGGGCAGGAAACGCTGGGCGGACGCAGCTGGGACTGGCAGCGTCAGTCGATGCCGGCCGGTGCTGCGGGCATCGTGCGCATCCAGGTGCAGGTGCGGGCCGCAGCGCAGGCGCAGGAACTCGCCAGCTTGAGTGTGCTGCGGGGTGCCGAATGAGCCGCGCGCGTCGCAGCGCAGCGTGTGTCCGTGGCAGCGCGGGCTTCACCTTGATCGAGCTGCTGGTCGCCCTGGCGGTGTTCGCGCTGGTGGCAGTGGCGGCGGTGGTGGTGATGCGGCAGAGCATCGACCAGCGCGATGCCGTGCGTGCGCGCCTGCAGCACGTGCGCGAGTTCCAGCTTGCCCATGGCCTGCTGCGCAGCGACCTGCAGCAGGCCGCAGTGCGGCGCACGCGCAATAGCGAAGGCAGCGCTGCACGCACCGCGTTCGTCGCAAGCCCGCCCGGTGTGCCCGGGCCCCTGTTCGGTTTTGTGCGACGCGGCTGGAGCAATCCGGATCAGGCGCCGCGCGCGTCCTTGCAATACGTGGAATACCGCCTGGTCGACGGACGCCTGGAGCGCAGTGCGCGTCCGGCCCTCGACGGTGCGGTCGCCGGCACGCCGCAGGTGGTGTTGCATGGCGTGCGCTCGGCGGTGGTGGGGTTCCACTATCGCGCGCAGTGGAGCGACGGCTGGAGCGGGGGGCTCGACGCGCTGCCGGATGCGATCTCGCTGGAGCTGGACCTGGAGCAATGGGGCCGCGTACGCCAGTTGTTCCTGTTGCCGGAGGGGCGCGGATGACGGCCTTGAATGCACGCAGGCAGCAACGCGGCGTCGCACTGCTGACGGTGCTGTTGCTGGTGGCGGTGATGACGCTGCTGATGGTCGCGGTGCTGGACGATCTGCGCTTTGGCCTGCGTCGCACCGGCAACGGCGAGGCGATGACGCAGGCGCAGTGGTATGCGCTGGGCACCGAAACCCTTGCGCGCGCGCGCCTGCAGGCACTGGCCAGGCGTGATCCGATGCGCACCACGCTGGAAGGCGGCTGGAACGATCAGCCGATCATCTTCCCGCTGGACGACGGCACAGTGAGCGTGCGCCTGCGCGATCGCGGCGGCTGCTTCAATCTCAACAGTGTGGTCGCCGGTGCGCCCGAGCAATGGCAGCGCAGCGACGATGGCGCAGGCCAGTACCGCGCATTGCTGGACGTGCTGGGCATCGCACCGCAACAGGCACAGGCGCTGACCGATGCGCTGGTGGACTGGATCGACAGCGACAGCCAACCCGGCGCACAGGGGGCCGAAGACGCACACTATCTGCAATTGGCAGTGCCGCGACGCACTGGTGCGACCCTGCTGGCGGGCGTCGGCGAACTGCGCGCCATCGCCGGCTACACGCCACAACTGATCGCGCAGTTGCGGCCGTATGTGTGTGCATTGCCGGAAGCGCGCCTGTCGCCGATCAATATCAATACGCTGCGCCCGCAAGATGCGCCAGTGTTGGTGGCACTGACCGAAGGCGTGCTGGAATTGCCGACCGCGCGCCGCGTCATCGCCGCGCGGCCGGCCGCAGGATGGCGCAACGTCAGGACGTTCCTGAGCCAGCCTGCGCTGATCCAGGCCGAGCCTTCCAATGCGGTACTGGAACAGATCGCACTACGCACCAGTTACTTCTCGCTCTACAGCCAGGTCGACCATGCAGGCGCGCAGGTGATGCTGGATGCCTTGCTGCAACAAGACCCTGCGGGGCGTGTGCGGCTGGTGGCGCGTCAATGGAGTTCCGACGAATGAGTACCAGCTTGCTGTTGCTGCCCGCCGATGCCACTGCGCCGGCGATTGCCGTGCGCGTGGATGCGCAGGGTCAGGTGCTGTCGCAGCGCCCGGCCAGCACGCCGTATGAACCGTCCGCACGTACCGTGCTGGTGGTGCCGGGCGTGGATGTGCATCTGCGCTGGCTGTGCTTGCCCGGCCGCAGCATCGCGCAATCGGTCGCGGCTGCACGCCTGCACCTGGCCGAGCACCTGGCGGTCGAGACGCCGGGCCTGCATGTGGTGATTGCCGATCGCGTCGAGGCCGATGGCACGCGTCTGGTCGCTGCGGTGGACGACGCGGTGATGCAGCAGTGGCTGGCGCGCGCAGCGCAGCTGGGTGTCGTTCCCGACGCGGTGGTGCCCGATTGCCTGTTGCTGGAGCCCGGTCCGGACGCTGCGGCGGCAGTGATGGACTGGGATGGCCGCTTGCTGATCCGCGGCGCAGGGCTGGCCTGCAGCCTGGAGCCGGAGGCCGCGCGCATGCTGCTGGGCGAACGCGCGCCGGTACCGCCGCCGACACCTGACGCCGCGCAAGCCATTGCCGGCTTTGCGCGATGCGCCATGCGCGCGCCGATCAACCTGCTGCAACACGCATTCGCCGCAAGGCCGGCCGCTGCACAGACGGTCACTCCGCGCCGTCTTGCGGCGCTGGCCGCGCTGGTGCTGCTGTCGCCGCTGGTGCTGTTGCTGGCGCAGACACTGCGCTACGAACTCGGCGCGCGCCTGCTGCAATCACGCGCCGCCGCACAGGTGGGCGTGCGCGATGCGGCGGCGGTACCGGCCGCATTGCAGGCACGCCGGCACGCGGGTGCGGCCGCCGATGTCCTGGCCGTGCAGCTCGGCAGCTTGTTCGCAGCAGTCGATGCCGTTCCGGCGGCGGAACTGGACCAGCTCGACTATCAGGCCGCGCAGCCGCTGCGCGGCACACTGCTGCACAGCGATGGCGCCAGCCTGCAACAGCTGTCCGGGCGGCTGGCCGAAGCAGGATGGCAGCTGCAGCCGGGCAGTAGCCAGACCGAAGACGAGCGCATGCGGACACCGTTCGCACTGGAGCCGTCGCGATGAATGCCTACCTGCAACGCAGCACGCAGTGGTGGCAGGCGCGCGCGCCGCGCGAGCGGTTGATGCTGGGCGTGATGTGCGCCGCGCTGGCCGCGTTTGTCGGCTGGTACGCGCTCTACACCCCGTTGCGGCACTGGCACGCCCAGGCGCAGGCGCGCTATGCCGTTGCGGCGCAGCTGGTGCTCGATGCATCTGCACAGGCATCTGCGAGCAGGCGTACGGCGGCACCTGGTACGACGGCACTGAACGAGCGCATCGCCAGCAGCGCACGCGATGCCGGCGTCAGCATCACCTCGCAGCAGCGCAGTGCAGCGGGTGGGGTGGAGGTGCAGATCGATGCGGTCAGTGCCGTCACCTTGTTCGGCTGGCTGGAGCGGCTGCGCCAGGCGCATGGACTGGTGCCGACCCAGCTGAGCATCGTGCGCGACCAGGGCCAACTCCGGGTACGCTGCGGGTTTGCGGAGCCTGCACCGTGACGCGCCTGCGCTGGATCCTGATCTTCCTGCTGATGGTGGGTGTCGCGCTGCTGGCATGGCTGCCGCTGCGCCTGGTGCTGCCACGGGAGGGCCTGCCATTCTCGGCGCTGGACGTGGAGGGGCCGGTATGGGCCGGCACCTTGCGGCAGGTGCAATGGCAAGGCATCGCCTTCGGCGATGTCACGGTACGGCCGCGGCTGTGGCCACTGGTGCGCGGAGAGCGCCAGGTGCACCTGCAGGCCACGCAGCTGCAACTGCTGCTGGTGGATGGCGCGCAACACGGCATCCGCGATGCGCAGGGCCAGTTGCTGTTGCGCCAGCCAGGGGGCATGGCGTTGATCGATCTGGCATTGGAGCTGCAGCAGGTGGATCTGTTGTTCGATGCCACCGGCTGCGTGCAGGCAGCTGGGCGGGTTGGCCTGCAAGTGCTGGCAAGTGGGGCGGGCGAGCTGCCCGGGCTACCGCCGTTGCGCCTGACCGGACAACCGCGCTGCATGGGCGATACCGCCGTGCTCACCCTGCTGCCCGACGCCGCGCTGCCTGCCGGCGTACAGGCCGATGCACAGCTGCAGCTGTGGGGCGATGGACGCTGGCAGCTGCAGTCGCGTGTCGATCCGGGGCAGGACGCGGTGCTGGGCGTGGGCCTGCAACTGCTGGGCTTTGCCGCCACCCCGGAGCGCACCTTGCTGCGCGTCGACCAGGGGCAACTGCGCTGAGCGCAGCTTTGCTCGCCGGGCGTGGCGCGATCTTCCATCTGCACCATTCGCGTGCATGGGCACGGCCGGTGTCCTTGTCCCGGCCAACGCAGCGCCGCTTCTATCCAGTCCGCTGACATCGTTGTCGCCCTGGCGCGGCTTGCAGTCATCGCTGCAGGGCGTGGCTGCGGCGACGCGGCAGGCATGCCGCCCTCGATGACGTAGAAGCGCGCGGCACTGGACTGTGATGCCACCCACAATGCTTCCGCTGCATCGGCTACCGCCGGATCCTCGAGAAATTGGTCTGGTTACCAACGATTGGTCGGTGACTGGTCCTGTGACAACGATACCCGCGCCGCACCCAAATGACCCTGTACGCACCGTCGAAGGTCTTTGAAAACAAGCCTTAGGGCGCGATCCCGGCCGGGCGGAAAACGCTTTCGACAGTGACTGTTGACAGGATCTTTTAAAGACCATAAGAATCAAATCTACTGAATTGGTATTTGCCAGTCAGGGCCGTTGATCAGCAATGGCAGGCGATGACCGTCCTGGGAGGGAGACGGCATCGGCACCCACGGGGGGCCGTACGGGGTGCTCGCAGACAACAGATCGCAGGCGGTTCCGGACGTCCGGAACTGGTGGCCTGTGCGCGCGTGGGTGGGTTGCCCAACGCCGGGATCTGTCAGCGCTGATCGATCGGAATGCCAGCCGCGTCGTCGTCCAGCCATTCCACCTCAGGATCTCCCATGTCACCTGTCCCGCGTGCCGCGTTGCGTTGTTGTTCGCCCTCCTCGCTGTCCCTCGCCATTGCGCTGTCGCTGCTTGCCTGCGGCGCCAACGCGCAGGCGCAGGAATCGCCGCCGGCGGCGCAGATTTCCCAGCTCGACACCGTCAAGGTCACCAGCTCCTACCAGAAGAGCCTGATCACCGCGATGGACAACAAGCGCGACGACGTGCGCATGACCGATGGCATCTCCGCGCAGGACATCGGCAAGTTTCCCGCCGAAAACATCGCCGAGGCGATCCAGCGCATCCCGGGCGTGCAGATCTCCACCATCAACGGGCGCGGTTCCACCATCAGCGTGCGTGGCCTGGGCCCGCAGTACTCGGCCACCACCATCAACGGCCAGGTGATCAAGAGCGCCGACTTCACCGATGGGTTCCGCTACGACATCATCCAGCCGGAAGTGGCCGCCGGGATCGAGGTGATCAAATCGCCGTCGGCGGACATGGACGCC
This sequence comes from Xanthomonas sp. BRIP62418, assembly GCF_003993495.1. Classification (NCBI taxonomy): domain Bacteria; kingdom Pseudomonadati; phylum Pseudomonadota; class Gammaproteobacteria; order Lysobacterales; family Lysobacteraceae; genus Xanthomonas; species Xanthomonas sp. BRIP62418. The sequence continues at coordinate 27,455 of NZ_QEZG01000028.1, read as the reverse complement.
GGTGGCCTGTCCGGCACGGTCAACATCAACACCACCAAACCGCTGGACTACCAGCAGACCAAGCTGCTGTTCTCGGCCAAGACGCAATATGCGGAGTTCGCCGGTGGCTCGCCCACGCCCAAGGGCGTGCTGACCTACATCGACCAGTTCAAGGCCGGTGGCGGCGAGCTGGGCGTGTTCCTCAGCGCCGGCTACCAGAAGCTCAAGGACCGCGCCGATTATCTGTGGATCGACCGCTGGTACACGCAGGACACCGACGCCGGCAGCTTGTACATTCCGCGCCGCCCGCGCTATCGCTCGATCGAGCGCGAGACCACGCGCAAGATGTTCAACAGCGGCCTGCAGTGGAAGCCCAACGACCAGCTGGAGATGAACCTCACTGCGCTGTATTCGCAGGACAAGACCGCCAACGACATGAACCAGCTGGTGTACTCGTTCGAGCGCACCCCGCTGACGGTGCTGCAGACCAACGGCCTGACCGCCACGCAGGTGGCGGCATCGGACTACTGGCTGGAAAACAATCGCCAGATCGAACAACACGACCTGTCCACGCAGTTGCTCACCTACGACTTCAAATGGAAGGGCGATGCCTGGACGCTCAGTGGCGCGGCCAATTACACCCAGGGCAAGACCGACGAAAACGAGCGCGCCGCGATCCTGGGCCGGATTCCGTTGGCGACATTGCTGGATACCTCCAATCCCGACGCGATCTCGCTGACCACCGATGCCGACGCCACCGATGCCAGCGCCTGGGACAAGGCCAATCTGGTGCGTAGCGAGTATCCCAACGGTTCCATCCAGTCGCTCAGCAACAAGGAATGGTCGCTGCAACTGGATGCCGAACGGTATCTGGAGCTGGGTGCATTGAACGCGGTGCGCTTCGGTGCCAAATACCGCCGCGAGACCTTCGAGCGCGACGTGCGCCGGCGCGACTTCCTGTATCTGCTCAGGACCGGTGCGGTGTCGGGCTTCGACATGTTCCCGGAACTGTCGGCCGCCAACAGCACGGTGAGCAACTTCCTCGACGGGCAGCTCGCCTCGCAGGACAGCTGGGTCACTCCGGATATCGCCGCCTACGCGCGCTCGCTGGCGGCCGCCGGCATCAGCGTGCCGGTGCTGTTCGCGCCGCAAAGCAGCTACAGCATCGAGAACGACATTTCCTCGGCCTATGCGATGGCGCGCATCGACACCGACATCGGCAGCATGCGCCTGCGCGGCAACCTTGGCCTGCGCTACGAAAACACCAAGCGCACCACCGACACCTACCTGACCCAGGCACAGGCCGCCAGCGACGATGCCAATGTGGTGATCGGCACCGCGCGTGCGCCGTACGACTATTCCAACTGGCTGCCCAGCCTGAACCTGGTGCTGGACATGCGCGAGGACCTGCTGCTGCGCTTTGCCGCCGCCAAGGTACTGGTGCGGCCGATCCTGGACAGCAATACCGCCATCGCCTCGACCATTTCCACCGGCACCAATACCGGCGGCACGACGACCTATGTCGTCACCCAGGGCCAGACCGATCTGAAGGCGCTGACCGCCGACCAGGCCGACCTGAGCCTGGAGTGGTACTACGGAAACGGTGGCGCGCTCACCGTGGCCGGCTTCTGGAAGAACATCAAGAACGGCACCTTCAACAGCATCGTCTGCCCGGCCGCCTTCAACGGCACTGCGCTGTCCAGCAACGCGGCCGGCGACTGCGTGGACAGCGGCGGCGATATCTACGAGATCACTGCCACCACCAACGATCCGAGCAAGGTCAAGATCCGCGGCTACGAACTGGGCTGGACGCAATCGCTGGACGCCTGGTTGCCGATCGACGGCTTCGGGGTGACCACCAACTTCACCCGGGTGATTCCGCAGCGCGATACCGATTTCCAGATCCGCAACCTGTCCGAACAGACCTGGAACGCCACCGCGTACTGGGAGAGCACGCATTATTCGGCGCGCGTCTCGCTCAACCATCGCAGCGAGTACGAACAGGACAGCAGCGACAGCTTCTTCGCGCGCGAAGGCCACACCATGAAGGCGCGCACCCAGCTGGATGCGGTGCTCGGCTACCAGGTCAACGACAGGCTGAGCTTCCAGCTCGGCGGCTTGAATCTCACCAACCGCACCGAGGAGGCCTACAAGGACATCGCCAGCCGTTGGCAGATGACCGGTGTCACCGGTCGCAGTTACTACCTGTCGATGCAGTGGGACATGCTGTGATGACGGGCGAGCAAGTGTGGTGCGGCCGTGCATCGCTGCGTGCGGCGGCCAGGGGTGAGTGCAACGCCGTTGGTCAGTACAACGCCGCACGGGGGATGGGCGCGTGCCATGCCGCGGCCGCGGAAGTGGCTGCGCCGCGCGCCCCTCATGGGACGCCTGCAGCGCAGTCGAGCGGGCGCTGTCATGCGCAGGCGTGAGTTCCTTGCCGGCAGCGTCTGCGCCTCGTCGCTGCTTGGCGTGCCGGCGCTGCTGCCAGGCGCGGCGAACGCTGTAGCGCCGCGCGCGGGCAGTGGCGGCACGCCGCGTCCCGCGCCACCGCCAGCGGGCACCGATGGCGCCGGGCAGTGGCTGGATCTGGACGAAGGTTGGCGCTTCCATGCCGGCGATCTGGCGTTGCCACGCCTGCTTGCGCAAGACGAGACCTACGACAACGCCAAGGCCGGCCGCGCCTGGGGCGCGGCGGCACCGGACTTCGACGACACCGGCTGGCGGCAACTGCAGTTGCCGCACGACTTCGTGGTGGAGCAGGCGGTGCGCGCCGACGCCAATATCGCGCAGGGGTATCGCCCGCGCGGGATTGCCTGGTACCGACGCACGCTGCGGCTGGACGAGTCCCTGCGCGGCCAGGCGGTGGAGCTGCGTCTGGACGGCATTGCCAGCCATGCCACCGTGTGGGTCAACGGCATGCTGATGGCGCGCAGCTGGAGCGGCTACACCGGGCTGGTCATCGACCTCACGCCGGTCGTGCGCTACGGCAATGCCTTGAACAGCATCGCCATCCGCGTCGATGCCGAGGCCATGGATGGCTGGTGGTACGAAGGCGGCGGCATCTACCGGCACACCTGGCTGGTGCTGCGTGCGCCCTTGCATATCGCCGGCGATGGCCTGGCGGCGGTGCCGCGCGAAGGCCCGGGCGATCTCTGGCAGCTGCCGGTGCAGCTGGACCTGGTCAACAGCGGCGAACAGCCTGCCGAGGCGTGGGTGGATGTGGCGCTGCGCGACCCGAACGGTGCTGTCGTGGCGAGTGGCCAGACGCAACTGCGCGTGGCTGCATTCGGCACCGCGCAGGCGACGGTCAGCGTCGCGGTGGCGCAACCGCAGCGCTGGAGCGTGGACACGCCGGTGCTGTATCGCCTGCAGGCCAGCGTGCGTGGCGCAGACGGCCGCAGCGACCGTGCCGGGTGCGAAATCGGCTTTCGCAGCCTGCGCTTCGATGCCGACCACGGCTTCTTCCTCAATGGCCGCCCGCTCAAGATCAAGGGCGTCTGCCTGCATCAGGACCATGCCGGCGTCGGTGTGGCGCTGCCCGATGCCTTGCACGCGTTTCGCCTGCAGCGCCTGAAAGCGATGGGCTGCAATGCCATCCGCCTGCATCACGCGGTGGCACCGGAACTGCTGCAGGCCTGCGACCGGCTCGGCATGCTGGTGATGGCCGAGAACCGGCTGTTCAATCCCGCACCCGAGTATGTGGCGCTGCTGCGCAGCATGGTGCGGCGCCAGCGCAACCATCCCAGCGTGTTCCTGTGGTCGCTGCTCAACGAGGAGCCGCTGCAGGGCACCGCCACCGGTTACGCCATCATGGCGCGCGCCGCCAGCGCCGTGCGTGCGCTCGACGACAGTCGCCCGATCACCGCCGGCATGAACGACGGCATGTTCGCCACCCGCGGCGCGGCCGATGCGGTGGACGTGCTCGGCTTCAACTACCGCCAGTACAACTACGACCGCGTGCATGCCGCGCGGCCACGCACGCCGATGCTGTCCAGCGAGGACACCAGTGCATTCCAGACGCGCGGGGCGTGGTTCACCGACCTGGACGCGCACGTGGTGGCCGAAGACGACAGCCTGGCCGCGGACTGGGGCAACACCCATCGCCGCGCCTGGCAGCTGATTGCCGAACGCCCGTTCGTCGCCGGCAGCTTCGTGTGGACCGGCTTCGATTATCGCGGCGAACCCACCCCGTTCGAATGGCCGTCGGTGGGGTCGTTCTTCGGCATCATGGACCAATGCGGATTTGCCAAGGGGGCGTATTGGCTGCGCCGCGCGTTGTGGATCGACGATGCGCCGGTGCTGCACCTGTTGCCGCACTGGAACTGGCCAGGCCGCGAAGGCCAGCCGATCAAGGTGATGGCGTTCTGCAATGCCGCGCAGGTGGAGCTGTGGCTCAACGGCCGCTCGCTGGGGAAGCAGGTGGTGGATCGGGCGCAGATGAATCAGTGGCAGGTGGACTATGCGCCGGGCGTGCTGGAAGCGGTGGCCTGGCGCGATGGCCGCGAGGTGGCGCGTACGCGGGTGGAAACCACCGGCGCAGCGGTCGCGCTGCGGCTCACGCCAGACCGCACCCGGCTACGCGGCGATGGCCGCGATGCGCAACCGGTCACCCTGGAATCGCTGGATGCGCAAGGCCGCCACGTGCCCGATTGCAATGCGCCACTGACGCTGCAGATCAGCGGTGGCCGCTTGCTGGGTGTCGGCAATGGCGACCCGAATGCGCACACGCCCGATCAGGGCACGCAGGTGGCCTTGTTCAACGGGTTGGCGCAGGCAATCGTGCAGGCCGGGCGTGGCGCAGGCGTGTTACGGCTGCAGGCGCGCAGCGCAGGCTTGCGCGATGCGGTGCTCGAGATCGCGTGCGCGGCCGTGCCGCTGCCAGCCACGGTGCCGATCGTGGCGCCGGCGATGGTGGTCGAAAGCTGGCGCCACACCGCCGCCTTCGCGCAGCCGCCGGCGCCGGATCTGCCGCGCCGCCCCAACGACAACAACAGCTGGAGCAATACGCTGCCCGGCACGCTGGAAACCGCACCCGAACGCGCCGGCTACGTGCTGTACCGCACCGAGTTCACGCCGTGGCAGGGCGTGCAGACCCACGGCGGCATGCTTGACCTGGGTCGTCTCAGCGGGCCGGCGCAGGTGTTTCTGGATGGCCGTGCAGTTGCCCAGGCACCTGCCGGCACGCCGATTCAATTGACGCTTGCCTCCGCGACCGGCGCGCGCACGCTGGCGGTGATCCTGCAGGTCGCTGCCGATCAGCCGTTTGGATTCCACGACGTCGTCACCGTGCACTACCGGAACTCGCCATGATTGCCTCACCGTTTTCTCCGTCGACGCCTGTGCGCCTGTTCGCCGGTGCCGTGCTGGGCGCATTGCTCTCCATTCCCCTCACCGTGCTGGCCGAGCCGCCCGCACAGGCGGTGCTGCAACGCCTGATTGGCCCACGCGCCGCACAGTTCGAGATGACGATGGCGCCGCGCGGCGACGGCGCGGACTGGTACCGCATCGACGCCGGGGGCGATGCGGTGCGCATTGCCGGCTCCTCGCAGGTGGCCTTGGCGCGTGGCGCCTATGCCTATCTCGGCCAGGCCGGTGCGGCCTCGATGAGCTGGGAGGGCGACCGCGTGGCGCTGCCGGCGCAATGGCCGGCCTACAACAGCGGCCAGGTGCGCACGCCGTTTGCCCACCGCGCCTATCTCAACACCTGCACCTACGGCTACACCACGCCGTTCTGGGACTGGCCGCGCTGGCAGCGCGAGATCGACTGGATGGCGCTGCATGGCATCGACATGCCGCTGGCGATGGAAGGCCAGGAGGCGATCTGGCAGGCGCTGTGGCGCGAGTTCGGCGTGGGCGATGACGCGTTGGCGGAGTATTTCTCCGGCCCCGCATTTACCCCGTGGCAGCGCATGGGCAATATCGAAGGCTATCGCGCACCGTTGCCGCAGCAATGGATCGACAGCAAGCGCGTGCTGCAGACGCAGATCCTCACCCGCATGCGCGAGCTGGGCATGCAGCCGGTGCTGCCGGCGTTTGCCGGCTACGTGCCCAAGGCATTCGCGCAGGCGCATCCCAACGCGCGCATCTACCGCATGCGCGCCTGGGAAGGCTTCCACGAAACCTATTGGCTGGATCCGCGTGATCCCTTGTTCGCCCAGGTCGCGCGCCGGTTCCTGGAGCTGTACACGCAGGCCTACGGTGCAGGCGAGTTCTATCTGGCCGATGCCTTCAACGAGATGCTGCCGCCGGTGGCCGACGATGGCAGCGACGTGGCCGCCGCCAGGTACGGCGACAGCATCGCCAACTCCGATGCCGCACGTGCCAAGGCCGTGCCGCCAGCGCAACGCGACGCACGCCTGGCCGAGTACGGGCAGGCGTTGTATCGCTCGATCGCGCAGGTCAACCCGCAGGCCACCTGGGTGATGCAGGGCTGGCTGTTCGGTGCCGACAGAGCGTTCTGGCAACCGCAGGCGATTGCCGCGTTTCTCGGCAAGGTGCCCGACGCGCGGCTGATGGTGCTGGACATCGGCAACGACCGCTATCCCGGCACCTGGAAGGCTTCGCAGGCCTTCGACAACAAGCAGTGGATCTACGGCTACGTGCACAACTATGGCGCCAGCAATCCGCTGTATGGCGACTTCGCGTTCTATCGGCAGGATCTGCAGGCCTTGCTGGCCGATCCGGACAAACGCAATCTGCGCGGCTTCGGTGTGTTCCCGGAAGGGCTGCACAGCAACTCGGTGGTCTACGAGTATCTCTACGCGCTGGCCTGGGAAGGACCGCGGCAGTCCTGGTCGCAATGGCTCACCCAATACACCCGCGCGCGCTACGGCCGCAGCGATACGGCATTGCTGCAGGCCTGGTCGGATCTGGAAGCGGGCATCTACCAGACCCGCTACTGGTCGCCGCGCTGGTGGAACAAGCGTGCCGGTGCGTATCTGCTGTTCAAGCGGCCGACCGCCGACATCGTCGGCTTCGACGACCGCCCCGGCGATCCGCATCGCCTGCGCCGCGCCATCGATGCCTTGCTGCAGCAGGCCGACCGCTATGCCGATGCACCGCTGTACCGCTACGACCTGGTCGAAGACGCGCGGCACTACCTGAGCCTGCATGCCGACCGTCAATTGCAGGCGGTGGTGCAGGCCTACGACGCCGGCGAGTTCGCGCGTGGCGATGCGCTGCTGGCGCGCACCACGCAACTGGTGCAGGGGCTGGATGCACTGGTCGGCGGCCAGCATGAAACCCTGGCCGACTGGACCGGCCAGGCCGCCGCGGCCGCCGGCAACGATGCCGCATTGCGTCGCGCCTATGTCGGCAATGCACGTGCGCAGGTCAGCATCTGGGGCGGCGACGGCAACCTGGCCGATTACGCGTCCAAGGCGTGGCAGGGCATGTACGCGGATTTCTATCTGCAGCGCTGGACACGCTTTCTGCGCGCGTACCGCGCCGCGCGCAAGGCCGGCACGCCGTTCGACGCAGCGGCGGTCAACACGCAGCTTGCAGCCTGGGAAGGCCAATGGGCCGAGCAGGACGCGCTGCCGAAGCGACAGCCACCGCGCGATCCCTTGGCCTTGCTGCGTACGTTGCTGGCGCAGGTGGATGCGCAGGATGGCGTGCAGAACGCAGCGGAAAGCGCCAGGCAAGACGCGACGCAAGGCTTCGACCAGGGCAACCTGCAAGAGATTGCGCACGGCGCCGCGCACAGCACCACGCAAGGAACTGCGCAATGAACGGATCCGCATTGCACCTGATGCTCGTGCAAGAGCACGGTAGCGCCGATGCAAGGACGCAGGGCATAGGCAGCACCTATGCATGTCATCCCCACCGGCAGTCACTGGGCAAGGAGCTGCGATGAACGCAAACCCATTCCCTGCTGCAGCTGGCACCGCAACCACACCGCCGACGCGCGAACGCTTCCTGTCGCTGGACGTGTTCCGCGGCCTGACCATCTTCCTGATGATCCTGGTCAACACCGCCGGCCCGGGTGCACAGCCGTACGCGCAGCTGACCCATGCGGCCTGGTTCGGCGTCACGCTTGCCGATCTGGTGTTTCCCTCGTTCCTGTTCGCCGTCGGCAGCGCAATGAGTTTTGCGTTGGCCACCCGCATGCCGCATCGGCAGTTGCTCGGCCGTGTGGGCAGGCGCGCCGCGCTGATCTTCTTATGCGGCGTGCTGATGTACTGGTTTCCGTTCTTCCATCCGCAGCCCGACGGTGGCTGGGCGTTCACGGCGGTCGATCAACTCCGCCTGACCGGCGTGCTGCAGCGGATCGGCCTGTGTTATCTGCTCGCGGCGCTGCTGGTGCGCTATCTGCCGCCACGCGGTATCGCGCCGGTCTGCGTGGCGCTGCTGCTGGGCTACTGGGCAGCGCTGTATGCGTTCGGCCAGCCCGGCGCGGAGTTGAGCAAGACCGGCAATGCCGGCACCCGGCTGGATCTGTGGCTGTACGGGCGCGCGCATCTGTATCGCAAGGATGACGGCTTCGACCCCGAGGGCCTGCTCGGTACGCTGGCGGCCACGGTCAACGTGCTGGCCGGTTATCTGAGCGGGCGCTTCCTGCAGCGGCACGGCAAGACCGCTGCCGCCACGCGCAGCATGCTGCTGGCGGGCGCGGGGCTGGTGCTGCTGGCGCTGCTCTGGCACCCGGCCTGGCCGCTGTCGAAGAAGCTCTGGAGCGGGTCCTTCGTCGCCTGCACGGTGGGCCTGGATCTGCTGGCGCTGGGCGTGCTGGTCTACCTGCTGGAGCTGCGTGGCTGGACCGGCGGCAGCGGGTTTTTCACCGTGCTGGGGCGCAACCCGCTGGCGATCTATCTGTTCTCGGAATTGTTCGTGGTGGTGTTGCGGCTGCTGCCGGCCGGCAGCTCCGGCCTGGACCTCTACGCCTGGGCCGGCATCCGCGTGTTCCAGACCATCGCGCCGGGCCCGCTCGGGTCGCTGCTGTGCGCGCTGAGCTACACGCTGCTGTGCTGGGGCGTGGGCTGGTGGATGGACCGGCGGCGCTGGTACCTGCGGCTGTGACGCATCGCCAGCCAGGCGATGGCGCAGCCACTGGGCGCTTGCATGCGCCGGTGACGGGAAACGGGCGTCTACCACGGCGTCGTGTCAGCGGCCGCTGGGCAGCAGGTCAGCGCCAGCCACGCTGCCGGAGCCGACTGCGGCTAATGCGCTGCAGGCAAATTGGTACTATATTGGACCTAACGAATCCAAGTCGGTCCGGAGGACAGGCAATGGCCAAACCGAAAACCGAAGCCAGGACGGACACCGACCCCCGGATGGACGCGCTGACGCTGGATGCCTCCGCGCCGACGCCACTGTATCTGCAACTGGCGAGCAAGCTGGACGAGCAGATCCGCGGCGCGCAGTGGAAGGCCGGCGAAGCGCTGCCGGCCGAGCGCCAGCTGTGCGAGCGGCTGCAGATCTCGCGGGTGACCCTGCGCCAGGCCGTGGACGTGCTGGTCGAGCAGGGCCTGGTCTCGCGTCGGCAGGGCGCCGGCACCTTCGTCACCACGCAGATCCAGCATCAGCTCAGCGGCCTGACCAGTTTCAGCGAGACGCTGCGCATCAAGGGCTACGAGCCCGGCACCCGCTGGCTGGAGCGGCGGCTGCGCCCGGCGCATGGCGAAGAGATCCTGCGGCTGGGGCTGTCGCCGGACGCGGCGGTGGCCTCGCTGACCCGCCTGCGCAGCGCCGACGAGCGCGTCATGGCCTACGAGCACGCGGTGCTGCCGCAACGCATCGTCGCCGACCCGCAGCAGATCGGCGATTCGCTCTACAGCTATCTGGATGCACAGGGCACCCCGGTGGTGCGCGCCTTGCAGTATTTCCGCGCGATCAATCTGCCCGCGCGGCTGGCCGAGCACCTGCGCATGAAGACCGGCGAGGCGATCCTGCATGTGGTGCGCGTGGGCTATGCGCGCGACGGCAGTGCGATCGAATTGACCGACACCTATTGCCACAACGATTTCTACGATTTCGTCGCCGAACTGCGTCGCTGATCCAGCGCGGCGCCCCCCAACCGACAACTCAAGAGCCCGCCGATCCATGACTACCGCCAGGCCCGCAAATCCCGTTGTCTCGATCGCCATCGTCGGCGTGCTGTTCTTCATCATCGGCTTCTTCACCTGGATCAACGGGCCGCTGATCACCTTCGTGCGGCTGGCGTTCGACCTCAACGAGGTCAATGCCTTCCTGGTGCTGATGGTGTTCTACCTGTCGTACTTCTTCCTGGCGCTGCCGGCGTCGTGGATCCTCAAGCGCACCGGCATGAAGAAGGGGCTGGCGCTGAGCCTGGTGGTGATGGCGGTGGGCGCGGCCGGCTTTGGCCAGTTCGCCACCCAGCGCTGGTATCCGGGCGCATTGGGCGGCCTGTTCGTGATCGGCAGCGGCCTGGCGCTGCTGCAGACCGCGATCAACCCGTACATCAGCATCCTCGGCCCGATCGAAAGCGCAGCGCGGCGGATCGCGCTGATGGGTATCTGCAACAAGATCGCCGGCATCCTGGCGCCGATCCTGATCGGTTCGCTGGTGCTGCACGGCATCGGCGATCTGTCCGCGCAGGTGGCCAGCGCCGATGCCGGCACCAAGGAACAACTGCTTACCGCCTTCGCCGCCAAGATCCACGCACCGTATCTGGTGATGTCCGGCGTGCTGCTGTTGCTGGCGATCGGCGTGCTGTTCTCGCCACTGCCGGAGCTGCGGGCCTCCGAAGCCAATGCCACGCCCGGCAGCGCGGCCGGCGTGCAGAAGTCCAGCATCTTCCAGTTCCCGCATCTGTGGCTGGGCGTGCTGTGCCTGTTCGTCTATGTGGGCGTGGAAGTGATGGCCGGCGATGCGATCGGTACCTACGGCCACGGTTTCGATCTGCCGCTGGACAGCACCAAGATCTTCACCTCCTACACGCTGGGCGCGATGCTGCTGGGCTATCTCGCCGGCCTGGTGTTGATCCCGCGGGTGATCTCGCAGGCGCGCTACCTCAGCGTGTCGGCGGTGCTGGGCGTGCTGTTCTCGCTGGGCGCGCTGCTGACCCATGGCTATGTGTCGGTGGGCTTCGTGGCCGCGCTCGGTTTTGCCAACGCCATGATGTGGCCGGCGATCTTTCCGCTGGCCATTCGCGGGCTTGGCCGCTTCACCGAGATCGGCTCGGCACTGCTGGTCATGGGCATTGCCGGCGGCGCGATCATTCCGCAGCTGTTTGCCATTCTCAAACAGCACTACGACTTCCAGGTCGTGTTCGCTGCGCTGATGGTGCCGTGCTATCTGTACATCCTGTTCTATTCGCTGCGCGGTTACCGTGTGGGCCTGCCGGCCCAGGCCAAGTGAACCGGGCGGCATGATGCGTTCCGACGAACAAGGTACACCCATGCGCAGGCCCACCATCAAAGATGTCGCCGAGCGCGCCAAGGTCTCGTTGAAGACCGTGTCGCGCGTGATCAACAACGAACCGTCGGTGATGCAGGCCACGCGCGCGCGCGTGCTGCGCGCCATCGCCGATCTCGACTACGAACCGGATCCGTCCGCGCGCAACCTGCGCAGCGGCACGCCGTTCGTGATCGGCCTGGTCTACGACAACCCCAACCCGTACCACATCATCGGCATCCAGAATGGCGTGCTGGCCGCCTGTCGCGAGACCGGCTTCGGCCTGCAGATCCATCCCTGCGATTCCACCTCGCCATTGCTGGCCGAGGAACTGGCCGAATGGGTGCAGCGCTCGCGGCTGGCCGGCGTGGTGCTGACCGCACCGATGTCCGAACGCCCCGAGCTGATGGCCGGCCTGGCCGCGCGCGGCATCAAGAGCGTGCGCATCATCGCCGCCACCGACGATCCGGGCGATGGTCCCTGCGTGTATATCGACGACCGTGCTGCCGCCTACGAGATCACCGAGCATCTGGTGCAGCTGGGCCATCAGCGCATCGGCTTTTTGTGGGGCGGCCCGCAGCACCGCTCCAGTGGCGAGCGCTACGCCGGCTACGAAGCCGCGTTGAAGGACTACGGCATCACCCTGGACAAGCACCTGGTGATTCCCGGCGATTACACCTTCGACGACGGCTTCCGTGGCGCGCGCCGCCTGCTGTCGCTGCGCGAGCCGCCGACCGCCATCTTCGGCAGCAACGACGAAATCGCCGCCGGCGTGCTGGCCGCGGCCAAGTCCACCGGCATGAACGTGCCGTACCAATTGTCGATCGCCGGCTTCGAGGACAGCCCGTTCTCGCGCCAGTCCTGGCCGGCGCTGACCACCGCCAAGCAGGCCACCGACGACATCGCACGGCATGCCGCACGCCTGTTGATCAGCCAGTTGCGCAGCGATGCCTACGACGACCAGCCCGCGCAACTGCAGAACCGCGGCTTCGTGCCGCAGCTGGTGGTGCGCGGTTCCACCGCACCGGCGCAGACGCCGGCCGCCAAATCCTTTCCCCCCGAATCCGCCTGAGCCTGATGAGCCTTCCCACCGAAACCGAGACCTTGATGTTCCGCGAGGCGGCGCAGACTGCCGACGTGGTCGCCGCACAGTTCGCCCGTAATGCCGACACCGTTGCCGCACTCGCGCAGTCGCTGCGCGATACGCCGCCGCCGTTCGTGGTGACCTGCGCACGCGGCAGTTCCGATCACGCCGCAACCTACGCCAAGTATCTGTTCGAAACCCAGCTCGGCATCGTGACGGCCTCTGCATCGCCGTCGGTGGGCTCGGTCTACGCAGCGCCGCTGCAGTTGCGCGGCGCGCTGTACATCGTGATTTCGCAGTCGGGCAAGAGCCCGGACCTGTTGCGCAATGCCGAGGCCGCCAAGGCGGCCGGCGCGCGCGTGGTCGCCTTGGTCAATGTGGAGGATTCGCCGCTGGCGCAACTGGCCGAGGTGGTGATTCCGCTCGGCGCCGGCCCGGAAAAAAGCGTCGCCGCCACCAAGAGTTATCTCGCCTCGCTGGCCGCCGTGCTGCACCTGGGCGCGGTGTGGAAGAACGACCCGGCCCTGCTCGCGGCGGTGGATGCATTGCCGCAGCAGTTGCGCAGCGCCTGGCAGGCCGACTGGTCCGCACTCACCGCCGGCCTGGTGCCTGCGCACAACCTGTTCGTGCTCGGGCGTGGCCTGGGCCTGGGCGCGGCGCAGGAAGCGGCGCTGAAGTTCAAGGAAACCTGCGGCCTGCATGCCGAAGCGTATAGCTCGGCCGAGGTCAAGCATGGCCCGATGGCGCTGGTGGGGCCGGGCTTCCCGGTGCTGGTGTTCGCCCAGCCCGACGAGACCGGCGCCGGCACACGTGCGCTCGCTGCCGAATTCCGCGCCCGTGGCGCGCAGGTGTGGCTGGCCGCGCCCGATGGCGATCTGCCGCTCGTCGATGCCGTGCATCCGGCCAGCGCACCGCTGCTGACCGTGCAGAGCTTCTACCGCGCGATCAACGCGCTGGCCCTGCAGCGCGGCCATAATCCCGATCTGCCGCCGCATTTGAACAAGGTCACGGAAACCGTTTGAACATGGATGCTTCCCCGATTCAGGCGTTATGCAATGCACGCGTGCTCACCGACGACGGCCTGCAGGATGGACTGGCCGTATTGCTGGCCGGCACGCAGATCCTGGCGATCGTGGCAGCCGACGATGCGCGTGTTGCGCAGGCGCACACGCGCGTGGATCTGGGTGGCGGCACCTTGCTGCCCGGGTTTATCGACATCCAGGTCAATGGCGGTGGCGGCGTGTTGTTCAACAACGCGCGCGACCCGCAGGCGCTTGCCACCATTGCCGCAGCACATCGCCGCTACGGCACCACCGGCATGCTGCCGACGCTGATCAGCGACACCGCCGAGGTCATGGCCGAGGCGATCGACGCCACGCGCAAGGCCATCACGCAAGGCGTACCCGGCGTGCTCGGCATCCATCTGGAAGGCCCGTACCTGAGCCCGGCCCGCAAGGGCACGCACGACGCGCACAAGTTCCGCCTGCCCGACGCGCACGAGATTGCCGTCGATACCTCGCTGGACAACGGCGTCACCCTGATCACGCTCGCGCCCGAGCGGGTGCCGCTGGACGACATCCGCGCCTTCGTCGCCGGTGGCGCGATCGTGTTCGCCGGCCACACGGCGGCGACGTACGAGCAGGCGCACGCTGGCATTGCCGCCGGCGTCAGCGGGTTCACCCATCTGTACAACGCGATGTCGCAACTGACCGGGCGCGAGCCCAGCGCGGTGGGCGCCGCACTGGAAGACCCCGCTGTGTGGTGCGGCATCATCGTCGACGGCGTGCACGTGCATCCGGCCAGCCTGCGCCTGGCGCTGGCCGCCAAGCCGCGCGGCAAGCTGTTGCTGGTCACCGACGCCATGCCGATGGTCGGTGCCGACAGCCCCAGCTTCGACCTGTACGGCGAAACCATCACTGCCGTCGACGGCGTGGTGCGCAATGCCGACGGCGCCCTGGCCGGCTCGGCGCTGGACATGGCCACCGCAGTGCGCAACAGCGTGCAGTGGCTGGGCGTGGACCTGGCCGAAGCCGCACGCATGGCATCGACCTATCCTGCGCAATGCATCGGCCTGGGCGACCGGCTGGGGCGCATCGCACCGGGCTACCAGGCCGATCTGGTGCTGGTGGATGCCGATGTGCAGGTGCTCGGCACCTGGGTGGCCGGGCAGGGCGCGTAAGCATATCGGCCGGGCCGCAGACGCCCGCGTCAAGCGGGCTTGATGACTGCGCGACGCCGCATGTGTTGTTCAACCACCGCGGTTGTTGCGCGCGATCTGCGGCTGCAGTGCCCCTCGTCGCCACGTCCGGCGGGTTGGATGTCGCAGCTCGCGTACGGCATGCAGCGCATTCAGATGACTGCTAGAGTTGCGTCCGACCTCAGCTTGCGACGGGTGAAGGATGAACTACGCATGGACGCGATGGTGGCTGCTGCTGAGCCTGTTGTGCAGCGTGCATGCGGTGGCAGCGATTCCACACTGGTACGCGGCTGCCGGTGGCGCTGATTACCAACTGACTGCCGTGCAAGGCGACGTGCAGTCCGGTGAAGGGGCGCAATTGCGTCTGACCGCAGTTGCCGCGCGCACTGCGCAGTTCGGGGCTGCCTCCGCAGCGTTGGACGCGGTTTCCTTGCGCGGCCAGTCGTTGCTGTTGTCCGGTGTATTGGCAACCTCCAACGCACCGCAGGGCGCTACGTTGTGGATGCGCGCCGACGATGCGCATGGCAAACGCCTGGCGTTCGAAAGCTCACAAACCGACCCGGTCGTCGGTACGACGCGTGCAAGCCGCTCCATTGCGCTACAGGTACCGATGGGTGCGCAGAAGGTGTTGATCGGTGTTGTGCTGCGAGGCGATGGAGCGCTGGACGTAAGCCAGCTGCGTTTGATTGCAGAGCCGCTGGCCGATGCGGCATCGGCCAGCGCGATCCTGGATGTCGCCATCCCCGCGATCCGGGAGAACGCCTTGCACAGCGCCCGCATCGATTGGACCACGCGTGAACCGCAGCTGCGTGCGCAGGCCGCACACATGCGCGAAGTGGACGCCTATGTCGCCATCGATGCATTGGTCGCCCAGCTCGATGACGGCCATAGTTTCCTGATGCGTCCTTCCAGGCGACATGCCGTGGAAGCCGTTGCACAGCGCGAGCGGCCCACCATGCAGGCGCGTCTGCTGCCATCCGGCATCGCCTATCTCGAGGTCCCCGGCCTGATGACGTCCTCCAAGGAAGTCAGCAATGCTTACGGGACATCGCTTGCAACGGCGCTGGATCAAGTCGCCGCACAGGCCAGCTGTGGCTGGATCGTCGATGTACGCAACAACACCGGCGGCACGATGTGGCCAATGATCAACGGGCTGCATCCGCTACTGGGTGATGCAGTGCTCGGCAGCTTTGTCGATGCGGCAGGCAAGCAATCGCCCTGGCGGGCACGATCTTCGGCACGCGCGACTGCCTCGCTGCAAATAGATCGCCCGGTCGCGATCTTGATCGGCCCCAGGACCGCAAGTGCGGGCGAGATGGTCGCGATCTCCTTTCGCGGCCGTGCAAATACGCGCAGCTTCGGTCAGCCAAGCGCCGGCCAGACCACCGGCAATCGCTCTGTGGACCTGCCTGGCGGCGCTGTCCTTGCGATTGCCAGTAGCCACACGCAGGATCGCAACGGGCGTCGCACCGACGGCCGGCTGCAGCCGGATGTCCTGCTTGGCTCGCAGGTGGATATGATCGATGCTGCTGCACAGTGGCTGCGGACGCAGGCCTGCATCCGATCTAGGTGATCGCCTGTTCGAGGGCTGACGTATCCGCCAGACATGTGACGATCGACCGGTGTCGGTGCGCTTTCAGCCGTATGGACCCGACGTGGTTGCAATGGCTTGCTTCGCCGCCGAGTGCCGCGATCGCAAGGCGATCTGCAGTGCGCGAACACTGCCTGCGGAACATCAAACGCTTGCACGCACCACATCGATGTCTGCAAACACGCTGCATTGCGGCATTCGGCCGCGCGGCCTATGGCGGCCGTCCTCTAACGGCAGTGGTCTATTCATCGAGGCGAGGGAATGCGGCCACGATTGCGTTGTCATTCCAATATCTGCACTCAAGGCGCGGTTTCAGGCATGAAAGTGGCTATTTGTGTCGTTGAGTTGACAGCGCCGCGTGGGGAAGGCACCTTCGCTGATAACGTTGTCAGCGATCAGGAGCGTGCTCCGACTTCATGAAAGACGTTGCCGGCCGGTCATGCATCGGCCTGGCGCCTTGCCCCGCACGCTGCCACCGGCCTGCGGGAAGACGCTGCTCGCCGTCCGGTGTACAGGGGGACGGATCGCGGGTGTGGCGCGCGCTCTGCGCGTTCTCAAGCAACCGGACGGTTGCGACCCGACGCATCAGCCAAGAGGTCCACGCAATGCTGCAAGCCCGTGTGTGTGAGTTATCCCGTGATTCCGCCAACGCTGCCGAGCGTGCGCCATGTCGCTCGCGACTGAGCGTTGCCGTCCGTCGCCTGCTGCTGGGTGGCGCTGCCCTTGCCGGTGCCGGCATGCTTCCCGCGTTTGCGCAGGAGGCGGAACCCGCCCAGCAACAGCCGCCCGCGCAGACCAACCCATCGGTGTCCACGCTGGACGAGGTCAAGGTGGTCGGCTATCAGGCCAGCCTCGGCAAGGCACTCAACGTCAAGCGCAATGCCGATGCGATCGTCGATGCGATCAGCGCCGAAGACATCGGCAAATTCCCCGATACCAACGTCGCCGAGTCGCTGTCGCGCCTTTCCGGCATCACCGTGGACCGGCAGTTCGGCGAAGGCGAGAAGGTCAGCATCCTCGGCACCGATCCGGCGCTCAACCGTGTGCTGCTCAACGGCCAGACCATTGCCTCCACCAGCTGGGGCGGCGACCCCAACGACCCGGACAGCCGCTCGTTCAACTACAGCACGCTGGCGCCGGAAGTGGTCGGCCTGATGGAGGTCTACAAGACACCGGAGGCGCGCATCGACGAAGGTTCGATCGGCGGCACCGTGATCGTGCACACGCGCAAGCCGCTGGAGCTCGAACGCAATACGCTGACCGGTACGGTGAGCTACGGTTACAACGACCGGTCCGACGAAGGCAAGCCGAACGCGTCAGCGCTGTACAGCTGGAAGAACCAGGATGAAACGTTCGGTGTCCTCACCTCGGTGATGCATTCGCAGCGCGTGCTGCGTCGCGATGGCGTGGAGATCTTCGGCTACGACGATGTCGCCGGCGCTGCGTTTCCGCCGGCCGTGGTCGGCAATAACACCGGCGTGTTCCCAACCTCGATCAACACCGCCTTGTTTCAGCAGACGCGCAAACGCGATGGTGTCAGCGCTGCATTGCAGTGGAAGCCGGATGCCGATTTCGAGCTCAACCTGACCGGCCTGTACGTCAAGGAAAGTTTCGACAACTACAACCAGAGCCGCTACGGGTACTGGGGCTCCAACCCTGGCGATGCGCAGGCGCTGGGCTTCGAGAACGGCGTGGCGACCTCGGGCACCTTCGGCGATCAGTCCACCACATTCCTGGATGGCTACCTGCGCAACAGCGATGTCAGCACCGGCAGCATCCATCTGCGCGCGGACTGGCATGGCGACGGCTGGAATGCATCCAGCCAGGTGGGGTATACCAGTTCGCAAGGCGGCGCCGAGCGCATCTACGGCATCCAGTTCCGCAACCTGGCCGGTTACAGCTACGACATCGACGGGCGCCGCACCGCGATGGACTACAGCACCGACCCCACCAACGCGGCGGCGATGCAACTCAACAACGCCTCGGCCAGCCACAGCCCGCAGTACGACAAGGAGCGCTACCTGCAGCTGGATTTCGACCATGCGGTGGAGTGGGGGCCGTTCACGCAGATACTGACCGGCATCAAGCTCACCAATCACGCCACCGGGCAGTCGTCCTACAGCCGTACCTGGACACCGAACGACGGCAGCACGCTCGCAGATTTTTCGCCAGGCACCACGCCGTCCGGCTACCTGGACGGCCTGTCCACCAGCGCCGACATGCAACGCTGGTCCACCATCGGCCGCGGTGCGATCGGTCGCTACATCGGTGGCCTGGAAGGCGATGCCGGCCTGCCGATCAGCTACGCCGGCAACTACAGCATCGAGGAGCAGAACCGCGCCTGGTTCCTGCAGGGCAATTTTTCCGGCGAGCGCTATCGCGGCAACATCGGCGTGCGGTACGTGCACACGCGTGATTCCACCGATGGTTTCAGCTACGCGCCCGGTGGCGGCTACACACCGGTCAACTTCCTCAACAGCTACGGCAAGTGGCTGCCGTCGTTCAACATCGCCTACGACCTGCGCGATGACCTGATGCTGCGCCTGGCTGCCTCCAAGGTGATTGCGCGGCCGCGCTACACCAACATGACCCCGTACGTGGCCACCGACGACACCACGCTTACCGCGTCCACGGGCAATCCCGGCCTGAGCCCGTACGAGTCCACCAACCTGGGCGCTTCGCTGGAGTGGTATTTCTCCGACAGCAGCCTGCTCAGCGGCGAGTTCTTCTCGCGCGATATCTCCAACTACATCCTCACCACGGTGGAAGACCGGGTGTTCTTCAACAACGCCACCGGCGGCTCAAGCACCTACCAGACCTCCGTGCCGACCAACGCCGGCGATGCCAAGGTGCAGGGCGTGGCGCTCAACTTGCAGCACAACTTCGGCAACGGGTTCGGCGTGGTGGCCAACTACACCTATTCCGATTCGAAAACCGATGGCGATTACAGCCTGCCGTACAACTCGCGCAACGCCTACAACATCAGCCCGTACTACGAGCAGGGCAAATGGAGCGCACGGGTGAACCTGGGCTGGCGCTCGGAATATTTCACCCAGATCGGTCGCCTCAACGGGCAGCAGATGACCGATGCGTTCACCCAGGTCGATGCATCGTTCGGCTACCAGGCCACCGAGCGGTTGCGCGTGGCGCTGGAAGCCACCAATCTGCTGGACGAAACCTACTTCAGCTACATCGGCAACAAGAACCAGCCGTACTACATCTACAAGAACGGCCGCTCCTTCATGCTGAGTCTGAACTTCAAGCTGTGACGCATGGCCAGGCGGCTGCTGTTCTGCAGCCGCCTGGTTGAATGGCGAACACCCCACGTGTGCCCTGCATCCCTGACGTCGACCGGGTTGGGTGGTCGCCAGCCCGGAGCGATGCAGTCACGTCCTGCCTGGCGCTCTTGCATTTTTGTTGCGTTGCTACGACGGTATGCGCGACGCTTGGCTATGCGCTGGTCTTGCGCGCCGCCGCAATCGCCGCAATCCGTGCCTTCGCCAACGCCTCGCCGATTTGCGGGCCTTGCAGGCCTTCTTCGGCCAGGTCGCGCGCATTGATGGCCAGCGCAGCAGCATGCAGGCGTTTGAGTTGTTCGCCCTGTGGATACGCGGCCTCTTCGCTGCCCAGCCGGCCACGCTTGTCGGCTTCGCACACCAGCGCGAGTTGTGCGATACGCTCGGGGCGGCGGAAGGCATCGCAGCGTACCAGCAGCTCGTGCACGGTGCGGTCGCGCAGCTCGGCCAGGCGGTGCACGTTCAAATGTTCGCGGCAGGCGGTGATGGCGAGCTGGCGATAATCCTGCGGCACCTTGAGGCGCTCGCACACTGCCTGCAGCGGGGCGACACCGCGCTGTTCGTGCATGATGTGGCGCGGCCATTCCTCCGGCGGTGTGAGCGCCTTGCCCAGGTCGTGGGTCAGTGCGGCAAAGCCCACCAGCGCATCGCCGGGCGCCAGTCGCGCGGCCATGTCGCTGACCATTTCCTGGTGAATGCCGGTATCCACCTCCGGATGAAACTCGGCACGTTGTGGCACGCCATACAGCGCATCGATCTCGGGCAGGATGACGCGCAGCGCATCGGTGTCGTGCAGCGTGCGCAGGAAGGCCGACGGCTGCCCACTCTCCAGCACGCGGCGTAATTCCTGCCACACGCGTTCGGGCACCAGGCTGTCTAGCTCGCCGCTGGCGGCCATCTCGCGCATCAATGCGGCAGTTTCGGGCGCAAGAGTGAAACCGAGCGGCGCCAGCCGCGCCATGAAGCGGGCAGCGCGCAACACACGCACGGGATCTTCGACAAAGGCCGGCCCCACGTGCCGCAGCACGCGCGCTTGCAGATCGCGCGCGCCACCATATGGGTCGAACAACTCGCCGGTGTCTTCGTCGCGTGCAATCGCGTTGATGGTGAAATCGCGGCGCAGCAGGTCTTCTTCCAGCGTCACCGACGGATCGGCATCCACCACAAAGCCGCGATAGCCGCGCCCGGATTTGCGCTCGGTACGCGCCAACGCATATTCCTCGCCGCTACGCGGATGCAGGAATACCGGGAAATCTTTCCCCACCGGTTTGAAACCCAGGCGTTCCATCTGCGCCTGATCGGCACCGACCACGACCCAGTCGCGGTCGCCAGCGGGCTGGCCAAGCAGGGCATCGCGGACTGCGCCGCCAACGAGATAGATCTTCATCGCGACATGATGCCCGATGCGGTGCGCGGGTCGAAACACCATGCATCAATTGCTGTGGGATTTCCGCGCAGCGTTTTTGGAATGCCAGGTGACGCCAACATGCAAATCTCGGCAGCTGGTCCCGATTGGTCAATGCGGGTCATTCAGTCGTAGCGCTGAGAGCGGCGGATCTGCGGCTTGGCTGTAGGGCCCTCGCCCGCCCACCATCGCGGGACACGCCGTGAATCCGTCCATGGAGGCTCTTACGCGGCATCCATGCCGCGTAAGGTCCCGCGACAGTGGGCGGGCAAGGACCAATGGAGATGGTCGGGGCGCAAGGTTAAGAGCAGTGCTCGATACGCCTTGTTTAGTCATGACGCATCGGCTCCACGTCTGATGCACACAGCACGACAGACGGCTTTTCAAGTGAGCGCCGACCAACTGTCTGGTGCGGTGTCCTCGCCGGTTGCGGGACCGTGTGGCGGCATGGATGCCGCCCCCGAGCCCCCAGGGATGGGTTCACGGCATGTCCCGCGAGCGGCGAGGGCGCCGCGCCCTCGACGCCGTGAGTGTGCTGCAGGGTCCTTGCCCGGCCACCATCGCGGGACACGCCGCAAGTACGTCCTTGTAGGCTCTGGCGCGGCATCCATGCCGCTCAAGGTCCCGCGACGGTAGGCGGACAGGGACCAGTCGAGATGGTCGGTGTGCATGGGGCAAGCACTGCCTGGAACGCGTTGTTCGGTAATGGCGCGCCCACCCAACTCTCGCACCCGTGGCCGAGCGACAACCACCCGCAACCGCGCAGGCGCGACCACCTCATCCGGCGGTGGTGCCTGGCGGCTGACTTGAAGCTCAGTCCTGCGCCGCGTTGGTGGTCGCCTGGCCTGGCGTGCACACCGGCTTCAGGCGCTTGTCCACCAGTTTGCCCATCAGGCGATCACTCAGCGGCAGCATGTCGCCGTTGAGTTGCCAGTCGTAGATCACGCTGAAAGCCAGCACGCGTGCGACGTACTCGCGGGTTTCCTTGTAGCTGATGGTCTCGATCCAGAAATCCGGCTCGAAGTTGGGGCGTTGCGATTGCCAGCGCCCGGTCGGCCCCGGGCCGGCGTTGTAGGCGGCGATGGTGAGGTAGGGCCGGCCGTAGGTATTGAGCAACTGGCGTAGATAGGCGGTGCCGATGGCGATGTTGGTGTCCGGCTCGTACAGGCTGGTGGCGCCCGCGTAGCCGGGCAGGGCGATGCCCTTTGCCACCGCCGCGCCGGTGCCCGGCAAGACCTGCATCAGGCCCATCGCGTTGGCAGGCGAACGCGCGCGTGGATTGAAGATGCTCTCGGCACGGATCTCTGCTGCCACCCAGGCCGGGTCGATCGCGTTCTTGGCCGCTTCGCGGCGAATGCTGTCGTCGTGATGCAGCGGAAAGCGCAACGCGTACAGGCGCTGTTCGTCCGGCTGCTTGCCGAGCGCGAACACTGCGCGATCGAACCAGCCGTTTTCGCTGGCTACCTGCACCGCCAGCCGGCGCTGGGTGTCGTCGAAGCGGCTCGCGGCATCGTTCCACTCGGCCACCGCCCAACCCGGCCGGTCGATCTGGAACAGGGCGATGGCGCGGATCAACGCCGGATCGCGTGCAACGGCGGCCTTTGTTTGCGAATTGTCCTTGGGCTCCCACGGACACAGCCGATAGGGCTGCTGCAGACGGTCGGCGGCCAGGAAGCCGTGGAAGGTCGGCGATTGCGCGGCTGCGCGATACAGCGGCTGTGCGGCTGCGGCCGCGCCGGTCTTCTCGGCCAGGCGCGCTTCGAAGTACTGCCAGCGCGAATCGCTGCGCTGGGTCGCCGGCATCTTGCGGATCGCCGCCAGGGCCGCCGGCCAGTCGCTACGCGACATCGCTTCGCGCGCGCGCCATTCGTGCAGGCGCTCGTCGTATGAGGCATCGGGGACTGCATTGAGGCGCCGTGCCGAATCCGGCAGGTAGGACGCCACCGTCCACAGCGCGATCTGGTACAGCACCTGGCCGCGCTGCGCCTCGCTGAAGCCGAGTGCGCTAGCCAGCTGTGGCAACTGCTGCTCGGCCGCGTCCGGATCGCTCTTGGCCAGTTTGGCCAGGCCGTCGACGGCGATGCGTCGGCTGCGCTCGGTCTTTGGCCAACCGAGTGCACGCGGGTGCACCTTGTCCAGAAACGCGGCGTAATCGTTAGCCAATGCCAGATCGGCCGCCGGCAAGCCGCGCGCGGCCGTGCGCATCACCGCAGGCTGCTGTGCATCGGCCGCCGCCTCTACGCGCTCCCAGCGTAGCGCCGGGGTGAGTTCGCCCCGCGCTTCCAGCCCGGCAACCACCGGATCGCAGGCATCGGGCAGGCCCTTGCCGGTGCGCCACAGGGTCAACGCGTCGCGGCTCCACTGTGCATCCAGCTTGCCGGTCGCCTGGCGCGCGGTCAGCTGCGCGCAGCGCAGGCCCAGGTTGTCGGTGGGCTTCCAGTTGGCCAGCAACGTGTTCCAGTCCTGGCGGCGTGCCACCGCCGGCAACCAGGTGCCGCGGAAGCTCTCGGCCACCGGCTGGCCTGCATAACGCTGCAGGAATCCCTGCGCCTGTGCCGTGGAGACGTTGTCGATGTTGCGCTTGAGCGTGGCAAATTCCAGCCAGCCATAGAGCGGGTGGCGGTTCAACGCGGCCAGCTGACCGGCATCGGACTGGCCGCGCTCTGCAGCAGCGATGGCATCGCGCATGGCGGTCAGTTGCGGGTCCAGGCTCTGGGCATGCAGCGCAGTACTGCCAAGGCACAGCAAACCGACGAAAACAGTGGCAAGACGGGGGGTATAGGTCATTGCGCGATGATACCGAAGCACGCCGGCGCCCCTGAGTGAATGCGCAGCAGACCGGTGCCGACCGTCGCTGACGGCAGCGATGGGCGTGCGATGCCGGTGCGCACCGCGCATGTGCACCGTGGCCTGCCGCTGCGGAGCACTGCGGACCACTTCCCACTGCGTCACGGCTGGCTTGCGGGGCGTTAAGGTTTCGTTTAAAAGTGGGGGCGGACCGCAGGGCACGGGGGCGTGCGGACACTCAAGAATCCTTCTGGAGAGAGAAAGGATGAAGCGTCTGATTGGCCCCCGTCGGTCATGCCTGGCCGTGCCGTTGTCCTTGTGTCTGGTTCCTACACTCGCCTGGGCGCAACAGCCCGAGGCCGCCCCGAGCACGCGCACGCTCGACAGCGTACAGGTCACCGGCACGCGCATCCGGACCGCAGAGTTGCAGGGCCAGGTGCCGATCCAGACGCTCAACCGCGCCGACATCGAACGCACCGGCCTGACCTCGATCGGCGAGGTGCTGCAGGAACTCACCGCCTCGGGGTCGGCGCTCAACGCCAAATTCAATTCGTCCGGCAACTTCGGCTTTCCGCCCGATGGCGGTGGTGTGGGCGCCGGCTCGGCGCAGGTGGATCTGCGCCATCTCGGTTCCAAGCGCGTGCTGGTCCTGGTCGATGGCATCCGCTGGGTCAACGAATCCTCGGCCTCGGGCGTGGGCTCGTCGACCGATCTCAACACCATTCCGTTGGCGATCGTGGAGCGCATCGAGGTGCTCGAGGATGGCGCCTCGTCGTTGTACGGCTCGGACGCGATTGCCGGCGTGGTCAACATCATCACCCGGCGCAGCTTCGACGGTGCGCAGGTCACGCTCAACTACGGGCAATACGGCAAGGGCGACGGCACCAACCAGGGCATGGACCTGGCCTGGGGTACCAGTGGCGAGGACTTCAGCCTGTTTCTGGGGGCCAGCTACGTCAAGCAGGATCCCATCTACGCGCGCGATCGTGCGCAGGCCCGTTTCCCGATTCCGGGCACCGGGCTGACCTTCGCCAGTTCGGCAACGCCGGATGGCCGCTTCCAGTTCGTCGACCCCAACACCGGCGTGCGCCAGAACCTCACGCCCAACGCCGGCGTTGGCACGCCGCAATACGATGGCAGTGCCGGCTGTACGCGCAGCGACGATTACCACTGTTTCGGCACCGCGGACCGCTACAACTTTGCAGAGCAGAATCTGTTGCTGACGCCGTCCGAGCGCAAGGGCGTGTTCGCGCAATTTCGCTATTACTTCAACGACGATGTGCAGTGGTACGTCAAGGCGCTGGGCAACCGGCGCGAGTCGACCAACCAGGCCGCGCCCGAGCCGATCTTTCTCGGCCCCGATGCCGGCACCGGCAATCCGCTGGCCGACAACATCGTGATTTCCGCGCTCAATCCCTTCAATCCATTCGGCTTCGCGTTGAACTCGGCCACCAACCTGATCCAGATTGGCCGCCGCCCGGTGGAAGGCGGCGCGCGCCGGTTCGAGCAGCAGGTCGACACGCAGTATTTCGGCACCGGCCTGGTGGGCACCTTCGAAGGCGCGGCGCGGACCTGGTACTGGGACGTCAACGGCATGTACAGCAAGAACAAGGCCGAACAGACCAACTACGGCAGCTACAACCTCTACAACATCAATCTGGGCCTGGGCGATCCGGCCGCGTGCGCGGCGGTGGCCGGCTGCGTGCCGCTGGATATCTTCGGCGGCGCCGGCAGCATCACGCCGGAGATGTTGCGGTGGATCCAGCCGGTGGTGCGCGACCGCAGCCAGAACGAGTTGAGCCTGTTCACCGCCAATCTCAGCAGCGAGTTGTTCCAGCTGCCAGGCGGCGCGGTGTCGTTCGCCACCGGCTACGAGTACCGCAAGTACGAAGGGTCGTACCAACCCGATCCGCTCACCGTGGCGGGGCGCTACAACGGTGTACCGTCATTGCCGACCTCGGGCAGCTACGACGTCAACGAGGCCTATCTCGAACTCAATATCCCGATCTTCGCCAATTCGTCGCTGGGCGACAAACTCGACTTGAACATCGCTGGCCGTTATTCGGATTACTCCACCTTCGGCGGCGAGTTCACGCCAAAATACGGCTTGCGTTGGCAGGTCACCGATGAGTTGGTGTTGCGCACCAGTTACGCGGAGGGCTTCCGTGCGCCGACCATCGGCGAGTTGTTCGGTTCGGCCGCGCGCGCCGATCTGCAGTTGTCCGATCCATGCTCGATCGGGTTGGGTGGCACCGCGCCGCGCGGCAGCGCCGCCAACTGCGCATCGCTCGGCGTGCCGGCCGGCTACCAGCAGGCCAACCAGCAGATCTCGGTCACCACCGGCGGCAACGAGCAACTGGATCCGGAGCGCTCGCGCAGCTTCAGCGCCGGCTTCGTGTTCAGCCCGGGCTTTGCCAGCAATGCCAGCTGGTCCGATCGCCTCGATCTGGAGATGACGTTCTATCGGCACCATGTCGATGGCGCGATCCAGGCGATCAATGCGCAAACGCAGCTGGACCTGTGTGTGGATACCCTGGACGCGCTGTATTGCAACGGCATCGGGCGCGCGTCCACCGGCGGCATCAATGCGTTCAACAATCGCTTGACCAACCTTGGCTCGATCAAGACCGACGGTTGGGATATGGATCTGTTCTGGACATTGCCGGAGACGGCGTTTGGCCGTTTCAAGGTGTCCTGGCAGAACACCTTCGTGGGCCGTTACGAGGCGCTCGGTGCGGCGGGGCAACGGCAGCCGCAGGGGCCAGGCATCGAAGTGGTGGACAGCGCGATCCCGGAATGGACCAGCAACGCGGTGCTGGACTGGTCGCTGGGCCGCTGGACTGCATCATGGACCGCGCGCCACATTTCCAAGCTCACCGAGCAATGCGGCGATGCGGTGGAATTTGCGGTGTGCTCCGATCCTGCAGTGGGTACCAACCGCCTGGATGCGATAACCTATCATGATGCGCAGTTGGGCTATCGCGTCGATTGGCTCAAAGGCCTGCAACTCACGGCCGGCTTGAACAACGTCTTCGACAAGGATCCGCCGCTGTGCCTGTCGTGCTCCCTCAATGGTTATGACGCGTCCACTTACGACATCCCCGGTGGGCGCTTCTGGTATGCGCGGGTCGACTTGAAGTTTTAGTTTGTCTGGGCAGTCGTAAAGCGGAGAGCGGCTGATCTACGGATTTGCTGCAAGGCCCTTGCCCGCCCACCATCGCAGGACACGCCGCAAGTACGTCCGTGTAGGCTCTTACGCGGCATCCATGCCGCGTAAGGTCCCGCGACGGTGGACGGGCAAGGACCAGTCGAGATAGTCGGTGTGCAGGGTAAGAGCGGTGCTGATGCGCCTCGTTCGATCATCAAATATCGGCTCCACGTGATGCACACCGCACCACAGACAGCTTTTCAAACAAGCGCCGACCAACTGTCTGGTGCGGTGTCCTCGCCGCGCCCTCGACGCTGTGAGTTGGCTGCAGGGCCCTTGCCCGCCCACCCTCGCGGGACACGCCGCAAGTACGTCCGTGTAGGCTCTTACGCGGCATCCATGCCGCGTAAGGTCCCGCGAAGGTGGGCGGGCAAGGACCAGTCGAGATAGTCGGTGTGCAGGGTAAGAGCGTTGCTGATGCGCCTCGTTCTATCATCAAGCATCGGCTCCACGTGATGCACACCGCACCACAGACAGCTTTTCGAACAAGCGCCGACCAACTGTCTGGTGCGGTGTCCTCGCCGCGCCCTCGACGCTGTGAGTTGGCTGCAGG